>DAOTGT010000146.1:0-8093 GCA_035447285.1 Candidatus Competibacter sp. | reverse complement strand
CCGTCCACCAGCCGCCACAGATGCAGCGCCAGGAACGAGCGGTAGGGGGCAAACCGAGCGGCAGCTTCCGCAAGAATTTGGTCCTCGCGGAGAAATCGGCGGAAGGCTTTGCCGGCGGCGGCGTCGCGGTCCGGCCAGATATCCGGCTCCTGGAAATAGAAGATCGCGGCCATGTCACCGGTCCAGGGGCCTATGCCCCGAATCCGGCACAAGTGCGCGGTGCGGACCTCGGGGACAAGCGCCCGCAGGCGAGCCGGACACAGGTCGCCTTGTGCTTCGGCCGCGTTCAGCGCCAGCAGCGCCTGGATCTTGGGGCCGGACACCCCGCACGTCTTCAGGATCGGGGCGTGTTCCTCGGTCAAAAAAGCCAGCAGGTCACCCCCATGCGCCTGAGCCGCTACCTCGACCCGTCCCCAGATTCGGCGCGCTACTTTGACGGACAGTTGCTGGCCGATCACGGCCCGAACCAGGAACACGCCCAGCCTCCGCGTTTCCGGTTTCGGCAATGCCAGCGGCCCGGCCGCCGCGATGCCTTCGGCCAGTTCGGCGGATAGACCCCTGGCGGTTTCAACAAGATGGCGATGGATATGGGCTTTCATGTTCGACGGTGATCGGGTTATGGTCAGATTCAGAGGCCCTGGAGGAAACCCTATCATGTCCGAAAACCCCACCCCCTACCGCGCCGATCCGGCCGACGCCTCGGACCCGCCCCTCACGACCGAGACCTTGGTCGCACTGGCCCACGCCCATCGCCAAGGCATTCCCTACGAAACCGGCGAGCAGCTGCTCGCACGACTGCCGGAGCGGCTGCGCACCTTGGCCGATCGGGTGCTGGGCGGCAAGATGGACGGCGGTGACGTGGCCTACGCCGTGGCGGCGCTGATCGACAGCATCGAGAATGCATCGGGCGATGCCCAGTCAGTGCATCTGCGTCCGCCCGGAGCGAACTGAATGCCCTTCTTCACCGAACCCAAGCACTACGAGAAAACCATCCTGTCCGACTTGCAAGGGGCGTGGCAGGTTCTGCGCGCCGAGGTCGTCGACCATGCCGGTTTTCCGAACTGGGAACGAGTGCTGTTTCATACCGACGAGGCCATGAGTTGGGAAACCGTGCGTCATCTGGAACGGATGGCGCCGCTGCTACTCCTGATCCGCAACCTGGCGGTGCAAGGAGACGCGCCGGCGGCGATCCTGGAGGCGATTGCGGAGATCGACGACCTCCTCCAGGAGGTGCGACACGAGTTGAAGCAGGGCCAGCCGTTGTAACGATCCAGCACCCCATTATGCCCTTGCCCGCCTTGTTCCTCCTGTTCGTTTTCAGCCTCACCGGCTGCTCCGATTCCGGCGAGGTCATCCCCCCCGCCCTGGCTGAACTTCACCAGCGGGCCGCCGCCGGCGACGCCAGCGCCCAACTGGACCTGGGGCTGCGTTACGTCACCGGAAAAGGCATCCGGCCCGACGAACGCGCCGCCCTGGACTGGATCGGCAAAGCGGCCGATCAGGGGAATGCCGCCGCGCAATTCGAGCTGGGGAGCTATTACACCTTGGATCAACCGCACCGGGATTTCGCGCGGGCGGCCGACTTGCTGCGGCAATCCGCCCTCCAGGGCTTCGCCCCCGCCCAAACCAGCCTGGGGATGCTCCATCTGGCCGGCCAAGGTGTCCCCGAGGATCGGATCGAAGCCTACGCCTGGCTCGGCCTGGCCGCCGAACGGGGCGAGCGAGAGGCGCTGGACTGGCAACCCGGCCTCCAGGCGAAGCTGAGCGATGCCGAGTTGCGGGAGGCGCGGCGGCGGGCCGAACAGTACCGTCAGGGACCACTGTAGCGGCTACCGGCCCTTGGCCGCCTGAATCGCCCGCGCCAACTTTTGCGGTTCGTCGGTGCCCAGCCGGAAGCGCTTGCCCGAGCGCAGGGTGATTTCCACCGCCTCCCAGCCCGACACGTTGTACAGCCAGCCGCGGGGCGTCCAGTGAATCCCCCAGCCATGAAGCCACGAGTTGCGCACCGGCGCGGCATCCACGATCTCGGCCAGCGGTATCCGTTTGCGGATCAGGCCGACGCCGAAGCGGAAACGCAGATGTGTCGCGTCGATCTCCACGGTGAGCGAATGGAACAGCAGCGCCGCCGCGCCCATCAGGATCGGTCCGCCGAGGGTAAAAACCCGATCCCCTTGCACCAAGCCCAGGCCCGCCAGCACCACGGCCGTTGCCGCCAACGACCCGACGACGACCGTGCCAAACTGGGTATGGTGGTAGCGCAGGGCGCTCACCGTTCGCCACCCGAGCGGTTCGGCTTGCGGGCGATCACCCAGTAGAAGGTTTCCCCGCCCGTCTCGATCGGGCGGGCACTGACCACCGTCAGCCCCGCTGCTTGCAGCTTGCCCAGAGCAACCTCGGGGCGGTCATGGCTGTAGGGCAGCCGGCGCCCCAGAAACTCCATCTCACCGTCGAATTCGTCCTGGCCGGTGTAGTCGTGCGTCGCCAGCGTTAGCAGCAACCGTCCGCCGGGTTTCAGCACCCGTTCAAAACCCGCGAACAGGGCGGCGTGTTCGACGCGCGGAAGATGAAAGACCACGTAAACGGCCGTGATGCCGTCAAAGGATGCCGGCGGAAAACCCAGGGCGCGCGCATTCATCGCCTGGAAGTCCGCTTCGGGAACCCGCCGCCGGGCCAGTGCCAGCATCCGTTCCGACACATCGATACCGGTCACCACATCGCCCCGATCCGCGAAGTAGCGGGCAACCGGTTCCCCCGCCCCACTGCCGACATCGAGGATGCGTGCCTCCCTTGGGAGATGGCCGGCGAACTCCTCCAGGATCGGCGTGGTGTCGAAGAGATGCCGTCCGGCAGCGTAGGTCTCCGCCAGGTCGTCGTACAGCAGAGCCAGATCGGGCATGGTCGGGCGTCTCCGGGGTCAAGGCGCGGGGCGGGTTTGCTACAGTGTAGCCCTTTCATCCGACCGGACCGCACCCATGGCCCAACGCCCCCGTTCCCGTACCTCCCGCGCTTTCCCAAAAACCATCGCCGGCGTCATTGCCGCTCTGGTACTGGCCGCCCTCGGCGCACTCGGCATCCAGATCCCCGACTGGCTGAAACCGGGGAAACCACCCGCAACGGCCCGGGTGGAACGCGTGCCGGCCACCACCCCGACCTTACCCACCGGCGATCTGCCTCGCACCGCCGGCACCTTCACCGCCGCCAAGCGGGCGCTGTACGAGCAGGTCTACGCCGATCACCGCATCACGCTTTACTGTGGCTGTCGATACGACGCGAACAAGCAAGTAGACCTCGCCAGTTGCGGGTTGCAGTCGTTGACCGATAAATCCCGCGCTCAGCGCATCGAAGCGGAGCACATTTTTCCTGCCTCCCAGTTCGGCAACTTCCGCTCCTGCTGGCGCACCCCAAAAGACTTCCCGGAGTGTGTCAAAAGCAGCGGTAAAACGGTGTCGGGCCGCGAGTGTTGCCAGAAGGTCGATCCCGTGTTCGAAGCCGCTCACAATGACCTGTTCAACCTCGTCCCTGCCGTGGGCGAGATCAACGGCCAGCGCAGCGATTACAACTGGGGCATGATTCCCGGCGAGAAGCGGGAGTTTGGAGCCTGCAACTTCGAGGTGGATTCGTCCATCCGCCGGGTGGAGCCCCCGGAGAACATCCAGGGCGACATCGCCCGCGTGATGTTCTACATGGAAGATACGTATGGATTCCGGCTGTCGGATCAGGACCGGCAACTATTCACTGCTTGGTCCAGGCAGGACCCACCTGACGCTTGGGAGATCGAGCGCGCCCGGCGAATCATGGCGATTCAGGGCAAGGGCAACAAGTTTGTCACCCAGTATGCCGCCCTCTTCGGCAAGACCGCCACGGCGCCGGCCCCGACACCCGTGCCCGCGCCGGTTCCCGCCGCGCCGGTCGCCGCGAATCCGTCCGGCTGGACCTGCGGAACCAAGACCACTTGCGGACAGATGACGAGCTGTGACGAAGCCAAGTTCTACCTGAACCCATGCGGCGTGAAGCGCTTGGATGGCGATGGCGACGGAATTCCCTGTGCCAGCCTGTGCCGGCCCTAGCGAAGCCCGGTCCAGTGTCATCCGGCAAAGCCGGGCTAAGAAGCTGTACAAAAACCACCTTCTTACCAATCAATATGTTATGTGTGGAAGCGGGCTTTTCCGTAATGATTTTCCGCCATCGCCGACAAGCTTGGTGGCACAATCAACAACTTAGTTTTTGTACAGCTTCTAAGTCTCGTCGCTGGCTGTGCCCGCTTCCTGCCGGATCTCTGCCTGATAGTTCCGAATCTCGTGCATGGGTGGACCGTGCATGAGGATCTCATCGTGGGCGGTGAGGGCATCGTAAGCGGTCTGGTACTCGTCCTCGACGATCAGCTCGGTCCGGGCGGGACCTAGCGACGGACCGGCGCTGGCCAGCGCAAGCTCGCGCGGGGTCAAATCCAGCACCGAGGCGTAGGCTTCCCGCATCCCGTCGATGTAAACCCGCACCGCCTCGGCAGGCTTCGCCCCCTGCGCCACGCCTTCGGCGGCCTCGGTAAGCGCCGCCCATCCCATGGTCTCGTCCAGCCAGCTATCCAGCTTGTTGACCGCCACCGGCATGAGCATGCAATCGCCGAATACCACGACGAGATGACGTTTGATGGCCACGTTCGGGACCGGGACCGTGGGCAGCAGACCATCGAGCAGTAACAACCCCGGGCTGGTGTGACAGGCCGGTTGCGCGACCGTCCCCTGAAACGCTTGCCAGAAAGCACCCTTGCACTCAATACGGGTCCGCGTGGTGAGTGCGTCGCGCTGCTTCATTTCATGCAGCAGCACCATTTCGCGGGCAACGGTGCCCAACCGTCGCTGACCGTACAGCATCAGGCGATGCTCCAGATCCCGCGACGGCGTAGCCCGGCTATGCGAGCCTGTCTTATTGATAAACTTTCTTTGGCCGTCCGGGGATAACGCCGCCAATCGGTCCAGTCGCCGCTCAAATTCCGGAACCCGTTGCCGGGCCTGGTTGACGATCGCTTCAAGACGGGCTTGCTGAATCCGCGACATATTGCCCTCCCCACTATCCGCCCATGACACTCCTCGTGCTTTTCAAGTATAGAAAAAACCGTCGATACGGTTGTCATCGCGAACAACGACCCGGACGACGTCGTGCACTCGGCCCTGCGGATTCCTCACTGCCAACCGACCGAACCAGGTTTTTGCCATGACCGATCACCGCTACCCCGCCCTCCACCGCCCGACCCTGGACGACCTCCCCCCCGAGGACGCGACCACCGATCAGTTGATCGCGCTGGTTCGCAGCCATCGCGAGGGCCAGGAATATCCCACCGCCGAGGCCCTGCTCGACAACCTGCCCATCGCGCTGCGCGCCCTGTCCGATCACGTCCTGACCGGCCAAGCTACGGCAATGGATGTCGCCTACCGGCTGGCGTCGATCATCGCAGCCATTGAAGGCCGCCAGACGCCGCCCGAACCCTCCCGTCGCACCCACTGACCCCGCACTCACGGATTCCCGCTTGACAGCGGTCTTCCAGTTTCCTAGTATTAGTTAACATTTGTTTACTAATACTGATCTCCATGCCTCGAACGTCTGATGATGCCGCCTATCTGGCCCGCTTGCAGGATTACTACGCGCAATGGCGCAGCCTACCGGCCTATGAACCGTTGCAAGCCGTGCTGGGACTAGGGTCGCGGGCAGGGATTAGCAAAGTACTGCAGCGGTTGCGGGACGCGGGCTTTTTGGATCGCACCCCGGACGGACGCTGGACCCCCACGAGCCGCTTTTTCGAGCGCCCGTTGGCCGATGCGTCGGTGCCGGCTGGATTGCCGGCAGGCGCTACGGATAGCGGCGAAGCGCATTCGATTGACGCCTGGCTGGTGCATCAACCGTCCCGTACCGTACTGATTCCCGTCGTCGGCGATTCGATGATTGAAGCCGGCATTCACACCGGTGATCGAGTCGTGGTCGAGCGAGATACGCCCGCCCGTCCGGGCGATGTGGTGGTCGCCGTGATCGACAACGAATTCACCCTGAAAACCCTCGCGGTCGAAAACGGCGAGGCCGTGCTACATCCCGCTAATCCCGCCTATCCCGTCCTGCGCCCCGGCGACCGCCTAGAGGTCTTCGGGGTGGTGGTCGGCTTGATTCGTTCCTATCGGAGGTAATACCCATGCTGGCGACCCTGGCCGAACGCCCGAACCCACCCGCTTTCCCCATCGGACTGGACCTTGATCTCCCGCTCGACGGGGCGTCGGACGCCGCCACCGGCTGGCCGCTGCTGGCCACTCCGGTGTCGGCCGGCTTCCCCTCCCCCGCTGACGATCACGTCGAGCGCCGTCTGAGCCTGGACACGCATCTGATTCGCAGTCCCGAGAGCACGTTCTTGATGCGGGCGGCCGGGAACGATCTGGCCGAGGACGGGATTCATGATGGGGATTTGCTGGTGGTGGATCGGGCCGCGCCGCCCAGTACCGGTAGTTTGGTGGTGGCGGTGATCGAGGGCGCGCTCGTTCTGCGCCGCGTGGGTCGCAACCATCGAGGTCGGCGGGTACTGCAATCGGCCCATCCCGAGTGGCCCGACCGGTCGTTCGGCGCGGGCCAGCCCGTGGAAGTCTGGGGCGTGGTCCGCTGGGCGATTCATCGACTGTGGCCGGGACCGGTGATTTCATCCTGACCGGTCATGGCGGCTGTTCTTCTTTCTCCCTTGATGGCCGATCTGGGCGTGCCTCCGATTGAGCCCGCAGCCCTGCCCCTGATCCGGAGTGGAGCCATGACCGGGGACCCCGCATCGCGGTCGGCGTCGAAGCCGCCCGCGGTTGACGCCAAGGCGCGCAGCCGCAAGAGGACGGCCGAAGCCATCCAGCGGGCGATCGCGCAGCCGCAAGGCGGTCAAGGCAAGGGGTCCCTCTCGGCGGTGGCGAAGAGGGCCGGCGCGACCCCGGCCTTGCTCCACCACACCGACCCCGATCGCGCCGAGCCAAGTCGCGGCCTCGTGGGTCAAACCACGCGGGCTCGGCGGGATGCCAAACAAGAGGCGCTCGTTCGGGAACAGGATATCAATCGTGGGTTGCGCCGCGAGAGGACCAGGCGAAAGGTCGACTTGGCCCAGCTCGCGTCGATCAATCCAACCCGCCTGAACGAACTGGCCGTGTTGAAGGGCCTGACCAGCGGGAAAGTGGTCTCGCTTCTCCAATCCCAGCCGATGGCCGGCTGATTCAGGTGGCGCCCTCCGAGCCATGTTCGCGCTCATCGATGGCAACAACTTCTACGTCAGTTGCGAGCGGGTGTTCCAACCCCGCCTCAACGGACGCCCGGTCATCACCCTGTCCAATAATGACGGCTGCGCCATCGCGCGCAGCAACGAGGCGAGAGCGCTCGGCAAGATGGGCGCGTTCGCTGCGGTCGGGGTGGGGTGGTAGGCGAGTTAGTAATATGATGGTATAAATACGCAGCCGATTCTCGCTGGACATGCCTTCGCTCCACCGGTTGAGGATCGGCCGGAATTCGTTAGAATCCCGGCCGATCCTCTTACGCTCCAGACACCGGCTGCGCCGCTTGATTGACATGCTGAAGATACGCCCCAGCATGGGTGGCAAAGAGCTGCCGATGTTGCGCGCGGTGATCGATGATCCGGTACACCCCCAGCTTGACCCCATCCTGCACGATCATCCAGAGCAAGTTGTACACCCAGACCCAAGCGATCAGATCCCAGGGCAACACCGGCACCAACCAGCCGAAGCCGCACATCAGCACCGCGAAGATCTGGGTGCCGACCACCGCCCCCAGCAACTGCCAGGAAGGGTGTGGCCGTGCCCAGAACGCCTTCTTGGTGCGGGTCAGCAGCAACAGCAGATGCCCGCCGACCAGTAGTTGCAGAAACATCATGGTTTGGAGGTGGGCCGCGTCCAGATGCAGGACATCCATGCCCAGAACCAGCAGGCCGAAGCTCTGCGCCACCGCCAGTGCCCCCAGCGTGCTCGACACCGCGAAGGTGCGCTCCCGGTTCCAGCGCACCGGCATGGGATCGGGCTCGGTGCGGTCGTAGGCAATGGTCATGATCGGCACATCGTCCAACAGGGCCAGCG
>DAOTGT010000145.1:0-8285 GCA_035447285.1 Candidatus Competibacter sp. | reverse complement strand
GACGGTTGCGCTCGTGTTCCTCGCGCCGGCGTTGCTTTTCGGCGGCTCGCCGCTCCCGCTCGGCGATCCGTTCGGCCTTGGCGCGTTGCTGTTGCTTCTCCAGCGCTTGGTGGTGCCGGTGGCGGGTGGCAGCTTCTTTCTGCCGCTGCTGGTGCTCGCCGAGTAATCGGACCGCCTCGCTGCGGGCCGGGGCGTCCACCTCCCCAGCCGGTTTCCCGTCGAGGTCGAAACGTCGGCCGTCGCACCGGTGGATGAGCGCCAGCAGATAGCCGGCCCGCCCGACGTGGTTGGCCAACACCCGGTGCAGCAGGTCGGGATCGACCGGCTCACCCTGTTGGATTAACCGCGCGCGGATGTCCACATCGATGTCGAGCTTGAGCGGGAGGATCGCGTCATAGTCCTGGGGGAACGCCTTGGGGAAACGTTCCATGAGCAGGCGATGGAGGGCGGTGGCTTGTTTCTTGGAAAGAGACATGGATAGAGTGGCGATGACGGGTCGGTTGAACTCAGCGTAACATCTCGTTAAGCTAAATCATGTCGGTGATTAACTCTCGTACCGTGGTGGCGCCAGTTGTATTTAATTTTGAAACGGCGCTCATGTCCTCTCACCATGATCTGGCCATAGCGAAATCGCTGTTCGATGATTTTCGGGTGTGCGTTCTCGAAGAACGACAGGCGCTCTTACAATCGATAGCACAAATTCCCCTAGACCGGGAAGCCCTGCGTCGACGTGTTCACCGCTTGAAGTCGAGCGCCGGCTTCGTGGGGGCGGACCGTATTTCGCAGGCCGCCGCCGCGCTTCAAGAGCATCTTCTCATGTCCGATTCGTCGGGATCGACCGAACCAGTACTTCGAGCCTTGATCGACGCCCTGCAGGAATTTTTAGGCCTTTCTTCTTTCGAAAATGCGTTTAAACTCACGCGGTGAACAGGTCCAGCGTCCAAGGTCATAAAGCGGCCGAAGACGACGAGGCGGTTAAACTCCCACAGGCTTCATCATAACGCGGTGAGCCTTCGTCCTATCCACTGACGGCCCTTAGGCCGGTCAAGGATGGGTGTTGGCTCAAACATAAGGAATCCCTTATGAAACCGCGATCCTCATTCCTTTTTCCCCGGCATGGCTCGCTCCCGCCTCACGTTCGTCGCGGGCCGCCTCGACTCCCGGCGGTCCATGCGTTCCGAGAGTGCTCGAATGGGCTTTTCCTCATCGGCCTTTGCGTGGTGGCGGGCGTTCCGTCCGCATGCGCCAGGGCCGAAGAGTGGGATCGATGGAACGCGGAGGGTCCCTCCTTCGTATTGACGCCTTCTCGCTTGCCCCAGCGCCTGGACGAGTCGCCGAGTTCCGTCACGGTGATCGACCGAGCCCTCATCGCCGCGTCGGGGGCGCGGCGGCTGGAAGAGGTTTTGCGACTCATTCCCGGTTTTCAAGTCGGCTACAAGTACAACAATCAACCCACGGTGGCCTATCACGGCCTGTCGGACGAATTCGCGCGCCGCGTGCTGGTCTTGATCAACGGCCAACGCATCTTTCAGTATTCGGGCGGCGGCGTGGATTGGAACAATCTGCCCGTCCCCCTCCAGGACATCGAGCGCATCGAGGTCATCCGAGGACCCAACGCCGCCGCGTATGGGTCCAACGCGCTGACGGCGGTGATCAATATCCAAACCGGTAGCGCGGCGGAATACGCGGGATTATCGGCGCAGGCGGGTGGAGGAACCAACCGAACGAGCGACGGTTTTTTCCGGTGGGGCGGCCAAGTCGGCCGCTTCGATTATGCGTTCTCGATAGCCCGCCAGGGAGAGGGCGGCTATCCCCACGTTTACGACGACCGACGCAACACCCTGGCGTTCTTTCAAGGGGATCTCTCCTTGGGCCGGTACGGCGAACTGCAAATCATGGCCGGCCACGCGCGGGGCGACTACCAGGCTCAAAATGTCAATTCCGCCTATCCGGGGACCTTCGAGCGGGATTTTACCGACACCAACGGCTTCGAAAGCCTGCAATGGCGGTACGCGTTCACGCCCGACGATGAGTTGTTGTTCAGCCTCGCTCACGACCGGGTTCATCATGGCGATCCGGGCTTTTCCAGCGCCGCCGTGATTCCGGGGGTGGTGCTCAACATCGATTTCCAGTTTGAGGAAGAGCGGGAGGAGGTTCAACTTCAATACGCTCGAAATTTTTCGGATCGATGGCGGGCGGTGACCGGTTTGGGCTTTTATCGCGATGCATACCGGTCGCTGTATTACCTGAATACCGACGCGGAAGCGGTGACCGATGTGACCCAGATTTTCGGGCATGGCGAATATCGACCCTGGGAGAATCTGGTTTTCAATCTAGGCGCGATGATCGAACGCGCGCCCTTATCCGACGAATGGCTGTTTCTGCCGCGCGCGTCCGCGCACTGGCACCTGGACCCCCATCACACCCTGCGATTGATTTATTCCACCGGCTCTCGCCAACCTTCGGTCTACGAAAATCAGGGACAAGCCATTATTCAGGGCCTGAACGTACCGTTGACGTTGTTTCGGGTCTACGCGACCGGCATCGAACGGGGTGGGTTATCGCCCGAACGGAGCCGTTCCCTCGAACTGGGTTATTTTTGGCAACCCGCGCCGGCCGTCAATCTCGATCTGCGGGCGTTCGAGGAACGGATCGACGATTACATCGTCGCCTACGACCGGCCGGAAACCCACTATCCGACGGTATTGGCGGGTAACGAGGTCGTCGACTTCCGCAACGAAGGTCCCATCACCACGCGGGGTTTCGAGGTGCAACTCAATTGGAAAAACGAGCGGGGCACGCGA
The DNA here is from genome assembly GCA_035447285.1 of Candidatus Competibacter sp. Classification (GTDB taxonomy): domain Bacteria; phylum Pseudomonadota; class Gammaproteobacteria; order Competibacterales; family Competibacteraceae; genus Competibacter. Next base: position 5,481 of record DAOTGT010000145.1, on the reverse strand, counting down.
CTGTTCGGTGGCTATGCCTGGCTTAAAGCCAATACGGACTCGTTGCTATTAAAGGACTACGCGCAAAGCGTACCCCGCCATGGCGCCAGTTTGCTGCTTGACCAAACGTTCGAGGGCGGCTGGGAGGCGAGCTTGGCTTACAAATACCAGGGGGCCATGCATTGGTATCGAGAAGCCCCCCTCTCCAGCTACAACTCGCTGACCGGTCGCGTGGCGAAACGATTGCATTGGGGGAAAACCACCGCGCTCGTGGAACTCATCGGGGGTCATTTGGCGGGATCGGTCAGCGATTATCGGCCCGAACGCGAGTGGGATCGTGGGCTGTACGTTCGATTCTCCATCGATCATTGAACCGTCGGCTTGTGCGGTTTCAAGCACTGTGGGGTGGATTATTGGCCGTTGGGCTGTGGTGTTGCCCGCCAGCGATGGCGCGGGCGGTCACCGTGCTCTTCGTTTCGGCGCGAGCATACCCTTCACCGCCGTCGACCTGGGCGTGGCGGCCGGCCGAAAGCCACTCCGAACCGGTGAAGATCACCGACCGAGCGGGTCATGTCCTGCAGGGTTTCTGGGCTTCGATACCCCAGGGGCCAGTCCCGACACCAGACGGGGATGGGTCGTTGGAAACCGCTTGCCGAAAACCGAACGGGCGCGCCCAGGTCATCGTGGCCTTTGGTTGGGAGGTGGCCCGCGCCGTCGCGCGGGCGTGCGACCGGCCGCTGTTAGCGGTCCAGGTCACCCATCAGCAATGGAGGTCGGGGTTCGAAACCCCGTCCATCGCCCCGCGTACCGCGCTCTATCTGGAGGCCGATCCCCGCCACCACCTTGCTCTGATTCGCGCGTTCCTACCGCAAGCCCACCGAATTGGCCTCTTGACCCCACCCGATGTACCGAATTGGCTGACGCCCTTGCGAGAAGCGGCACGAGTGGCGGGTTTCGAACTGGACGAAATCCCGGCCGGCTCGGATCAAGAAGCGGTGCGCGCCTTGCGAGTCCATCTGGCGGGTCTGGATGCCGTGCTGCTACCGCCCGATTCGCGCCTCATCAACGAATGGTCGCTGAAGCCCCTCCTGTTGATGACCGTTCGCCAGGGCATACCGATGTTCGGCGGCCTGACCGCGCGCTACGTCGAAGCGGGCGTCATGGCGGCCGTGGTCACCGACGAGTCGCGTCTTCTCGACCAAATTCGCCCATTGATTGCCCCCCTCGCGCGGGGAAAGGCGCCGTCACCCCATTATCCCACCGCGATCCAGGTGGCCATTAACCCGACCGTGGCGCGTCACTTGAACCTCTCCGACGAGGCCATCGAACGCGCGCGCCATTCCATTGAGGCCTTGACCGATGCCGACTTTGACCCGTCGCCCTGACCGGATCAGCATCAAACGTCAGATGCTGTTCATCGCGTCCGTCCCGGTCTTCGTCGCGACCTCGTTCATGATCCTGATGTCCTACCAAAATAATGTCCGGAACAACCGGGAGCAATTGGAACGGCAAGGCCAGCTCCTGGCGGCTCAGCTCGCGGGCGCGCTGGAATACGTCTTGGTCGCGGACGCCCGGTCACAGATCCCCGCCACGGTCTCGGCGACGATCGAACCGGCCGTCGCCATCTTGGACATCCCGGTGCGCGCGGTGATCGTGACCGATGATCAGGGTGTGGATTTATACCGGATACCCGAGGTCGACCCCCGATCCGCTCGACGCGCGACGGTCGGATACTCACTGAACACGAGCGAGGAAACGGCGCGGTTCTCCGCGCCCGTCGTCCTCCGACCCGTGACGCTGGGCGAGGGTGACGCGCCACGCCCCCGACCCCTGGGACAGGTGATGATCACCTTCTCCCTCAGCGCGGCCCAAGCCCAGTGGCGATACCGACTCGGATGGGAATTAGTCTGGATCATGGCGACCTTCGCGGTCATCACCGGTTCGACCAACCGCTTCGGACAGCGGATCTCCAACACCATCGGCCGGATTGCCCGTGCCGTTCAAGCCATCAAGAACGGGGATCTGGCCACGCGCTTGCCCCAGATCGACCGCAATGAATTAGGCATTTTGGAAGAGGGCGTCAACCTGCTGGCCGATACCCTCGAACGCGGGAAGATTCGCCTCAATGCGGAACTCGCGAAGGTGCGCGGCGAATATCGGGATGCCCTTCGGGCACTCGAACAAGCGAACCGGGATCTCGAACAAGCGAACCGGGATCTCGAACACGCCAATCAGGCCAAGAGCCTTTTCCTCGCCAAAATCTCCCATGAGATGCGCACACCGCTCCAGACCATCCTGTCCTTGATCGAATTGTTGTTGAAAACGAAGTGGCCCGCCGCCGAAACGCAGCACTTGCATCACATTGAAGAAGCGACCCACCGGTTAAAAACCCATATCGAAAATATCCTCGGTGTGACTCAGCTGGTCCAATGGGTGAAGGAAGGGCAGGCACTGGTGTGTGACGAGACCGTGAACGTGTGGGCGGAACTGGAAGCCGTCACCGCCTTGCAAGAACCCTTGATGAGCGAGCGTGCCCTGTATTTGGATCTCGTGGTTGCGGCGGACGTCCCCACTGCCATCAAGAGCAACATCAAAGCCATCCGCGAGATTTTCTCCAATTTGATTGGCAATGCCGTGAAATACACGCAAAGCGGTGGCATCGCGATTTGGTTGGAAATCGTCCCGTGGCCCTCGGCGCCCGGGTCACACCGGCAACGGGCGCTTCGATTACGGGTGATCGATAGCGGGCGCGGCATTCCGGAGGACAAGTTGGGGGCGATCTTTCGGGAGTTTGAACAAGTCGACGAAGCCTATAACCGTCGCCACGGCGGAACGGGACTAGGACTGTCCTTCGTCAAGAAAAACTGTCAACTGTTGGGTGGCGAAGTCGACGTCTTCAGCATCGTGGACAAGGGTTCCACCTTTACCGTGGAGCTACCGTGCCACCCGGCCGACGAGACGCCCAGTGGCCGGCCGTTGGGTGGTCCGACACTCCCCAAGGGCTGGCGCGCGCTGGTGGTGGATGAGCGATCTTCGTTTCGGGCCTCGGTGATCGCGCGCCTGACCGCGCTCGGCATCGCGGTGATGGAACAAGACCTGTCGCCTTTCGCCTTGGCGGCATCCCGACCCGCCGGCTTTCGGTACGATCTAGTGGTCGCGCGGGAGTTGGCCGACATCCCGGATCGCATCCTCCCGGCGTTGATCAAGGGCCTGCATCGTTGGGCGATCGCCGTGGTCGCCTTGGAAGTCGATTGCGGCGTTCCCACTCGTCGGCGGTTGGAACAGCGGGGGGTGAATGTGGTGTTGTGGTCGGGCGCGACCCGCGCGCGGTTGCTAGAGGCGCTGGTGCTTTACACCCAGGCTCGGGAAGCGCCCGTCGAGAAACCGGAACAGGCGGTGTCGCCGGTGTCCTTGCCGCTGGCCGGCCGGACGGTGTTGTTGGTGGAGGACGTCGACTTGAATCGGTCGATCCTCATGGGGCAACTGACTGACAACGGGGCGCGGGTGTTGGAGGCGTCCGATGGCGAAACGGCGGTGAGTCTGGCGTCCGAACCGGGCCTGGACATCATTTTGATGGACATTCAAATGCCCGGCATGGACGGTTTTGAAGCGATCCAGTCGATCCGGCGGATGTCCTGTGGGGCGCGGTTACCCATTCTTGGATTTACCGCGAGCGCGGATCAACCGACCCACGAACGCATCCTGCGGATCGGCGCGGACGGCGTGGTCCACAAACCCATCACCGAACCCCAGTTGATCGCCGCCATCCAACACGCCCTGAGGCGGGGCCGTACCGGGAGCCTTTCATGAACAACCATCGCTTTTTCATCCGCTGGACCGTGTCGTTTCTCCTCGCCGCCGCCGGCGTCGGTCTCTGTTACGCCCTCGTGGATATACCCCTGGCGCGTTGGGCGCACCAACACCAATTACGCCAATTCGGTATTTTTCATGGCTTGCAAATGGCCTCCGATCTATTGAACGTCCTGGTGGTGCCCACATTGCTGGTGGTGGGTTGGCGGCGTTTTCGACGACACCGGTTCTCGGTGGCCGATCGCTTGGCCTGGCAGGCCGCGCTGGCCGTCGGCGTGGTTTCCTTGCTCAAGTACCCGTTGAAATTCGCCTTCGGCCGAGCGTGGCCCGAAACCTTTTACCACGACAATCCTTCGCTGTTGAGCCATGGCGTTTACGGTTTTTTCCCTTTTCACGGCGCGGCTTACAGTTCGTTTCCGTCGGGCCACTCGGCGGTGGCCGCCGCCGCCGCCGCCGTGATTTGGCACTATGCACCCCGTTTTCAGGGGTTGGCCGTCGGTCTTTGGGTCGCGGTCGCGGTCGGGTTGTTGGGTGCTTATTATCATTTCGCCAGCGATATCCTCGCCGGGACCTGGCTAGGTCTTTGGGTCGCCGCGTGGGTGATCCGACTCGATCCCGCCGCGCCGGACCCAATCGTGGCGCCGTGAACAAATTGATCCATCGCGAGGAGGCGATCAGGATGTCTTCCGAAAAAAATGCCAGTGGGATCTTGTTGGTGGAGGACGATCGGGCGACCCGCAATTTATTGCGCGCCCTGCTGCTTGGCGAGGGCTATCGAGTGTTCGTGGCGAGCGACGGCGCGAGCGCGCTGGCGGCGATGAGAAACGAGGTGCCCGATCTGGCGATCATCGATCTCCATCTGCCCGACATATCCGGTATTGAGCTGGCGAGCCTGCTGCAACCGGAAGTGCCCTTTCTGGCTTTCACCGTCGATGAATCGGAACAAGCGCTTCAGACCTGCATCGAAAAAGGGGCTTTGGGTTATCTCGTCAAACCGATGGCCGCCGAGCCGTTTTTACGCCATGTCCAGGTCGCCCTGGAGCGCGGGCGCGATCAGCGCAACTTGCGCCGAGCCCTCAAGGACAATCGGCTGGTCAATACCGCGCTGGGGGTATTGATGGGGTATTGGCGACTGTCCGAGCCTCGGGCGTTCGATGCCCTCATGGCTTATACGACCGCGCGCAATTTGAAAACCTTCGATGTATCGACCCGAATCGTGGCCGCCATCAACGCGCTCAGCGCCGAAACGGGGGCGGATCACGTCGCCACCGAAGCGCGGCTCTTTCTGGACGAATTTGGATCTGTCCTCTTGAAAGGAGACAGTTAGCAGCGTATGTTTTTTATTGGAATGGTCTCGGATAGGGGCGTGCTCGACAAAAGCACCCGACGCGGCGGCTCATAAAGCGGGCCGGTGACGGCGGTACCCGAATCCGATACTTGCAGGTCCTCATCATAAAGCGGTGAGCCTTGCCACGAGCGGCCTCTCTCGCGCGTCGAGAGGGGCATCTTTTCGCAGAGGCTTTATCGAGGTGAGGCATGACCCGCATACGGCGCCGGCCGGCGAAGGCCGTTCCCCCCGGTTCGATCATCCCACGCGGTTTCTGGATGGCCGACCCGGTTGCTCAAAGCAAATTCGCAAAAAGCGGTTCTGGCGGATGTTATTACACCCCCCAGAACCTGACCAGTAACCGA
>DAOTGT010000144.1:2680-8292 GCA_035447285.1 Candidatus Competibacter sp. | reverse complement strand
TCAGTTCCGCCAGCGTGGCGTCCGCCGCCGCCAGCAGCAGCGCCGGCCAGTCGGGATAGCGGGGATCGAGCAGATGCGGTGGTTGTTGGGTGACCAGTTGCCACAACGGTCCTTCGTGCTGCCTGATCAAGGTGTAGTCGAAACGCAGATCCGCTTGCAGGCAAGCAACGGTCAACGGCGCGAACGCCCGTTCCCGGACCTTCAGGCGGAAAGCGCGAACCAGCCGGTAGCCGACCGAATCCACCGCTGCCCGTCCGCCCCAGTCGGCGACCCATCGACGCATTTCCTCCCGACGCGGATCGGCGTGGATGGCCTCCGGGGTCAGCGTCGCCAGCAGCAGGTCGCGCCAGCGTTGGAGAAATAGCGCGCGATCATCAAGTTGCAGCGCCAGGAAACCTGCTTCGTCAAACTGTCGCGCCGCTTGCAAACCGTCGCGAATCTGCCCGGCACGGGCACCAAGCGCGTAGCCACCGTCGCCCAGCAAATTGAGCCATGCCCCGTCCACCACCCGGCCGTTGGCGGTCCACAGCCGGCCGCTGGGCGGATCGACGATGCGCGGGTATTCGGCCGGTTCCAGCCAACCGTCCCAGCCGCGCCGACCGTCGGCCCAGGAAGACGGTACCCGACCTGCATGGCCGAAGCGGCGCGGAATCGGACCGATGAGGGTCCAGGCAATATGCCCGTCCGCGCTGGCCAGCAGGATGTTTTGCGCCGGCATGCCGGCCCGGTTGGCGACCGCCAGCGCCGCCTCCAGCGTTTCGACCCGCTCCAAGCCCTGCGGCCCCAGGTCGAACGCTCGCGGCTCGTGCGCCACCCAGCGCAGCGCCCGTCGCCGGCCCCGATGGTCACGATCCACCACGGGTCCCCAGACGGTTTCCAGCACCTCCAGCGTTTCGGGTGGTCCATCCTTGACGGTCAGCGTTTCCCGGATGTGGGTAAAGGCGCGCGGCCCGTCGGGAGTCAGATAGCTATCATCATCCGCGCCGGGTTCCAGGATCACCAGATCCGCCCAGTCGCCTTCGCTGTTGGTGAAACCCCAGGCGATGTGGCCGTTGCCGCCGGCCGCGATGGCCGGCGTTCCCGGCAGGGTAACCCCGGTGATCCGCCACTCGTGGCCCCGCTCATCGGGGTAGAGCAAGGCAGCCCGATACCAGATGTTGGGGACGCGCAGCGCCAGATGCATGTCGTTGGCCAGCAGCGCGCCACCGTGCGCGGTCAATTGCCCGGCGACCGCCCAGTTGTTGCTGCCGCTGACCGCTTCGGATTCATCGGTCGGTACGGGCGGAAAGAGCGTGAAAGCCGGTGGTTGGCGCATTCGTGGGTCCGGCGGAACGATATCGACGACTGGCTGGCGGCGCAGGTCGAACGCTTCGGGACCGGGTATCGGCGGCGAGGGGAGCGCTTCCCCCCGCAACGGCGCGTCCCACTCGGTGCCGAGCGGATCGAGGAAGTCGGCCAAGGCGGGTGGCAGTTGGTCGTGCAGCAGGCCACGGGTCGATTCGCGTGGCCATTGCTGATCTTGCAGATTCAGATACATCGCGTACACCGCCAGTGGCGTATCCTCGGTTCGCCAGGGTTCGGGAGCGGCCCGCAGCAGCAGGTACTCGAATGATGGGGCGGCGAGGGCGGCCAGTCCGGCGTTGACGCCAGCGGTGTAGGCGTCGATCAGGGCGCGATCTGCGGAGGGTACCGCCGTCAGCGCCTGACGGGCACGATGGCGGAAGCGATGCAGGCGGTGGGCGCGATCCAAATCCAGCGCCGCCGGGCCGAACAAGGCCGCCAGCTCGCCAGCCGCCGTGCGCCGCAGCAGATCCATCTGAAAAAACCGTTCCTGGGCGTGGACGAAGCCGGTGGCGCGGGCGACATCGAGCCGGTTGGCGCCGCGGATGAGCGGTATGCCCAGCGCGTCGCGTTCGATGGTGGCCGGCGCGCTCAGTCCGGTCAATACCGCCGTGCCATCCAGTTGAGGTAGGCTGCCGTGCAATCGGCTATACAACCAGGTGGCGCAAATGGCCAGCAGCACGAACAGGCCGATACCGACCCGCGGCGCCCAGCGGCGCCACCGAAGGCGAAACCGCGCCCTGCTAGCAGTTGCGTGCATGCAATGTCGCTCCAAAAAGGAGGAAATCGGTCGTTGTCATTGCAGGATGTCAAATTGCCCGGCGGCGGTCCATGCTATCATTCAAGCACTCGCGCAGGTGCTGTTCGCGCGAGTTTGACCAGGTCATATAACAACTCCCGAGGAGACCACCATGACCAATCCTGTTTCCGATAACAGTCGCCGCCGCTTTATCAAGCTGACCGCCATCGGCCTGGCGGCCGCGCCGTTCGCCAACGCCCTGCTGAGTGGAGCCGCCAAGGCGGCCGACATGGTCAGCGAGACCGATCCCACGGCGGCGTCGCTGGGTTACGCGGCCGACGCCACCAAATCCGACAAGCGCAAGGATGCCGAGGCGTTTTGTCATAATTGTGGCCTGTACACCGGTAAGGCCGGCGAAGAGAGCGGCCCTTGCGCGATTTTCCAGGGTAAACTGGTTCATGCCAACGGCTGGTGCACCGCCTGGACCAAGAAGGCAGCCTGAACCCCGCTTGAGAATTCAGGGGGCAGGTCTTGCGTAGTCCCTGCTCCCTGCCTGCTCCCCTTATTTTCCTCGCTTGCGATCCAAGCGCCAGACGATGTCCTCGACGATGGTGCGATAAAGATTTTCCTTGAGCACCGCGTCCTCGATGCCATGATCGATGTTGGGGTTGTCGTTGACTTCGATCACCACCACGCCCTTGGCGGTCTGTTTCAAATCCACGCCGTATAAGCCGTTGCCGATCAGGTTGGCCGCCTTGAGCGCCGTCTTGACCACCACCTCCGGTGCATCTTCGACCCGGAAGGTTTTGAAATCGCCGGCGCGGTTACCGGTCTTTTGGCCGGGTTCGTGGTTGTAGATCTGCCAGTGCTCCTTGGACATGAAATACTGACAGACGAACAATGGCGTCTTGTTGAGAATCCCTACCCGCCAGTCGAATTCGGTGTAGAGAAATTCCTGTGCCAGCAGCAGGTCCGAGGACTTGAACAGTTTGCCGGCCATGTCCAGCAGTTCGGTCCGATCATTGACCTTGAACACGCCGCGCGAAAATGAGCCATCGGGAATCTTCAGCACGATGGGGTAGTCGATTTCGCCATCCACCCGCTCCAGATTGTCGCGGCGGACGATGACGGTTTTCGGCGTGCGGACCCGGTGGGTGCGCAGCAACTCGTCCAGATAGACCTTGTTGGTGCACTTGAGGATGGAGTCGGGATCGTCGATGACCACCATGCCTTCGCTTTCCGCCTTTTTGGCGAAGGTATAGGTGTAGTGGTCGATGCCGGTGGTTTCGCGGATGAACAGCGCGTCGAATTCGGCCAGCCGGCCAAAATCCTTTTTCTCGACCAATTCGACATTGACCCCGCATTCGCGGCCGATCTTGATGAACTGTTGCAGTCCCTTGGGGTTGGACGGCGGCATGGCTTCCTTGGGGTTGTGCAGCATCGCCAGATCGTAGCGGTAGTTGCTGCTGCGGACCCGCGGCTGCCGCCAGCGCCGACTGAGATAAGCCGCCAGTGCTCCGAGAAACATCTCCTCCTGCTCGGCCGACAGCGAATGCAGGTGCAGCGCCTTAAGGGTGGCGATTCGCCACTTGCCTTGCAATCGGAATTCCACGCGTAGCAACGGCGAGCGGAAGGCATCGAACAGTTGTCGGGCCAGCTCCTGTAGTTCCTTGGCGGCACACTGGCCGAAGAAGATATCCAGTTCGAAGGCCGTGGCGGTGAAACCGGGTCGGGGCTTGCCCAGCACCTGCTGGACATGGTCGTCCAGATCCTCGATGTCCAGGCTGTAGATCGACTTGCGGCTGAGGTCGTTGAGGGTGCGTACGCTGGGGATCACCCGGTGGCGTCGGGCTTCGGCCAGCAGCGAGCAGTAGTAACCGACGCTCAGGTAACGGTAGCTGCGGCACAGGTTGAGTACCCGCAGGCTGCGGCCGGTGGAGTATTCGGGTTTGGCCAGGTAGTCCTTGGCGGCGACGACGGGTAGTTTGGGAAAATGGGGTTTCCATTCGGTGGGATTTTCCACCAGGATGATGTGATCGGCCATCGGTGCAAAGCGTCCTGATAAAGCGAGTGTGCGGTTAGGGTGGTTAAGTGGCCGGCGGTTCGGGGCGACGGTTGGAGCGATAGAGGATCAGCACGGCTTTTTGCGCGACCTTGCCATAGCGGGCCATGCGCTGGAACTCCCGGTGCGAAATCGGCATGTTGACGGAATCGGTGACGGTTTCGCCGTTTTCGTCATCGACGAACGGGTCGTGGACATAGATGCAGTGATCGTCGAAGCCGGTGACGACCACCCAGTGCGGGAAGCGCTCGCCATAGATCCGGTAGGAACTGATCAGCACCAGCGGAATACCGCCGGTTTCGAATTTCTGCCGTAGTTCGTCCACGCCCAGACTGCCGCGATACAAGGCGACTGGCAGCCGGCTCAATTCTTCGATCCAGTCTTCCTGCACCAGTCGCATCACTTCCTTTTTTTCCGGGTTGCGGACCGAATCGACCAGGAACACGCCGTCTTCGTTGACGTGAATCTCCAGATCGAAACCGCGTCGATAGGACGACAACGCCAATCCGTAGGGGCCGCAGCCGCCATGGCCGGCGGTCATGAAGATGGTGGTGGCCTCGCGCCACAACCGCAGTTCCAGCTTGCGGTCCAGTTCGAGCGTGGGGTCCAGCGCTTTCATGGCCATCATCAGCGCCGCTGGACCGCAGGTGAAATCGAGGGTCTGCTGGTAGTAGGGGACCTTGACCAGATCGAGTTGGAGTTGCGGGACCAGGCGCTTTTCGAAGCGCAGCGCGGTCATGTGGTCTTCGTAATAATCCAGCACTTCCTTGAACTGGCGGTAGCCGTGGCGACGAAACAGGTTCAGAGAAGGGGGGTTGTCGCGGCGGACCTCCAGCCGCATCGACACACAATCGCGTTCCAGGGCGACGGTCTCGGCGGCTTCCAGCAAGCGGTCGCCGATTTTACAGCGAGCAAAATCCGGGTGGACGGCGATGGAGTACAAGCGGGCCATTGAGGTGCCGCGCGAGAACAGCAGCAGCACGTAGCCGCGAATCCGATCGGCGTCTTCTTCGACCAGGGTGATCGCGTTGCCGCGGGTCAGCAGGTGGCGGAAACTACGGCGGGACAGCCGGTCGCTGCTGAAACAGCGGTTCTCGATGGCCAACAGGGCTGGAATGTCGTCCGGGGTAGCGGCGCGCGGCATGGCGGATTTCAAGGCAAAGCGGTTCCAGACTCGAAAGTCGGGCGGGCGAACGGGGATGGGCAAGACGGCTTGGCGACAACGGCCAGGACAAGCGCGGGATACCAACCGGCGAATGTTGCTATTATCTCGCAGCATTCACCTCCATCGCTAGTGAAAACTCATGCCGATCTCGCCAATCCCATTACTGGATCGCATTCGTCAACTGATCGCCATCCCCTCGGTCAGCAGCGTGTCGCCGCAGTTCGATCAAAGCAACCGACCGGTGGTCGATCTGCTGGCCAATTGGCTGGAGGATGCCGGTTTCGTGGTGCGGATCGAACCGCTAC
>DAOTGT010000144.1:0-2580 GCA_035447285.1 Candidatus Competibacter sp. | reverse complement strand
CGGATGCACAAGGGCATCCTGATGGAAGCGATCCGGCTGGAAGGCCGCTCGGGTCATTCCAGTAATCCGGCGCTGGGTGTGAGCGCCCTGGAGGGCATGCACCGGGTGATCGGCGAGCTGCTGCGCTGGCGGGCGGAATTGCAGGCGAATCACCGCAATCCGTTGTTCGAGGTCGAGGTGCCGACTCTCAATCTGGGACACATCCACGGCGGCGACAATCCCAACCGGATCTGCGCCGACTGCGAGCTGCACATCGATATTCGACCACTGCCGGGGATGTCGTTGGCGGATCTGCGCGGCGAGCTGCATGGCCGGTTGGCTCGATTGCTGACCGAGAGCGAGTTGCGACTGGATTTCCTGCCGCTGTTCGAAGGGATCGAGGCGATGGAAACGCCGGCGGCGGCCGCCATCGTGCGGGCAACCGAGGAACTGACCGGTGCGCCGGCTGGGGTGGTGAGTTTCGGCACCGAGGGGCCATATCTGAATGCCTTGGGCATGGAGACGGTGATTCTCGGTCCCGGCGATGTGGAATGCGCCCATCAGCCGAACGAATTTCTGTCGCTGGCGACGATTCAGCCGACGCTGGATCTGCTGCGGGGGCTGATCGGGCGGTTTTGTTTGCCATCCGCATGAGCAATCTTTCCTTGATCCTCGGCGCGCTGGGGCCAATCTTCGCGCTGATCCTGCTGGGTTTGGGGCTGCGGCGGCTGGGGTTTCCGGGTGACGGATTCTGGCCGGCCGCCGAGCGACTGACCTATTTTCTGCTATTTCCGGCCTTGCTGGTGAACCGCTTGGCGCAGGCGTGGCTGGAGGAATACGCAGTTGGGCCGGTGGCGGTGGTGGTGGTGGTTTTGCTGTTGGGGATGACGGCGCTGGCGTATACGCTACGGCCGTGGCTGGGAGTAGACGGACCAGCCTTTAGCTCGGTATACCAGGGTGCGATCCGCTTTAATACGTATGTGGGACTGGCGGTGGCGCTGGCGGTGTTTCACGTCGAGGGCGGCACGGTGGCGGCGCTGGTGATGGCGCTCATGATCCCGATGATCAATGTGCTGTGCGTGCTGGTGTTGAGTGCGCACGCCGGTGGTTCGATCAGTGTGACTGGAGTGTTGCGGGGTTTGATCACCAATCCGTTGATTCTGGCCTGTCTGACCGGAATCGGTTTGAATCTCAGCGGGATCGGTTTGCCGTGGGGTTCGGCGGCGGTGCTGGATATTCTGGCACGAGCGGCGTTGCCGTTGGGTCTGCTGGCGGTGGGCGCGGGCTTGCGACTGGCGGCGCTGAACCGGCCGGGCTTGCTGGTCGCGGTCAGCGCGCTGAAACTGTTGGCATTGCCGGCGCTGGCGGCAACGCTATGTTGGCTGGTGCAACCGGGCCAGTTGGAAACGGCGGTTTTAATGACCTTTGCCGCGCTGCCGGGATCGTCCACCGCTTATATTCTGGCACGGCAACTGGGTGGCGACGCGCCGTTGATGGCAGCGATCGTGACGGTGGAAACCGGGCTGGCGCTGGTGACGCTGCCGGCGGTGCTGGTGTGGGTGGTTTAGTTGAAATACGTGGTGGAGCGGAGGGGTCATGGCCGCGACGGTGCAATTACCCCGACATAAGCTGACGGTGGTCGATTTTCAGCGGCTTGGCGCGGCGGGGATTCTGACCGAATCTGACCGCGTGGAACTGATCGATGGAGAGTTGATGGATATGGCGCCGATTAACAGCCTGCACGCGGATTATGTGGATCGATTGGCGCAGATTCTGACGATTCAGAATTATGGCGATTATCGAGTGCGGGTTCAGAACCCAGTGCAACTGGATGAAAATAGCGAAGTGGTGCCGGACTTGGCGTTGGTGGTGAACCGTGGCTATCGCGATGCGCATCCGACTGCGGGAGATGTGCTGCTTCTGATCGAGGTGGCGGATACCACGATGGCTTACGATCGGGAGCTAAAGATTTCTTTGTACGCCCGGCATGGCATCCCGGAGGTTTGGGTGCTGGATGCGACGGAGGAACAGATGGACTGCTATCGGGAACCGGTGCTAGGGAGTTATCGGGACAGTCGGACAGCGGAGCCCGATGAGACATTGACCCTGGAGCGGTTGCCGGAGGTCAGGGTCCATTTGGCGGCGCTATGGCGTTAAGGAGCCACTAAAGCCGATCATGAACGGGAGCTTGAGTATTATCCTGCCGGCCAAGAACGAAGCGGCTAATTTGCCGCCGCTGTTGACCGAGCTGAAAGCGTTGTATCCAGTGGCGGAGATCATCGTGGTCGACGACGGCTCCACCGACCAGACCGGCGAGGTAGGTCGGGCGCACGGTGCGCGGGTGGTCCGCCACCCGTACTCACTGGGAAACGGTGCTGCGGTCAAGACCGGCGCGCGGAATGCCAAGGGCGACCTGCTGGTGTTCATGGACGCCGACGGCCAGCACGCGCCCGCCGACATTCCCCGCCTGCTGGCGAAGTTGGGTGAAGGCTATGAAATGGTGGTGGGCGCGCGGCAGTCCGATACCCACGCCTCGCTGGGTCGGCGTCTGGCCAATCACATCTACAATAGATTGGCTTCGATAATGACCGGTTATCGCAT
>DAOTGT010000143.1:0-8355 GCA_035447285.1 Candidatus Competibacter sp. | reverse complement strand
CCCCCGTGATTGCATCAGAACACGAGTCAAACACCTACCGCGTTCCACGTTAAAGAGATTGACTGAACGGGCAACCCTCCCGGTCGCCCGCCCGTCGGCCACGTGGTTACTTAACCCAGCCTTTTTCCTTGTAATACTTCACGGCGCCATCGTGCAGGGGCGCGGACAGACCGTCCTTGATCATGTGGGCCGGATCCAGGTTGGCAAAGGCCGGATGTAGCTTCTTGAAGCGATCGAAATTGTCGAATACGGCTTTGACGACTACATAGATCGTGTCATCGGGGGTCTTGGTGGACGATACGAAGGTCGCGGTCACACCGAAGGTCTTGACGTCTTTGTCGCTACCTGGATACATACCACCGGGAATGACGGAGACAGCGTAGTAAGGATAAGTTTTCACCAACTTATCCACTTCCGGGCCAGTGACGGGCACCACAATTGCGTCGCAAGAGGAAGCGGCTTCCTGGATGGAACCGTTCGGATGGCCGACCACATAGACCATGGCGTCGATCTTGTTGTCGCACAGCGCCTGGGCCTGCTCCGCCGCCTTCAGTTCGGAGGCCAGTTGAAATACGCTGGTATCCCAACCTTTTTCCTTCATCAACGCATCCATGGTGGCGCGCTGGCCGGAACCGGGATTGCCGATATTGACCCGCTTGCCCTTGAGGTCGTCAAAGGTCTTGATGCCGGAGTCCTTGCGCGCCACCACGGTGAAGGATTCGGGATGCACCGCGAATACCGCGCGCAACTCCTTGAAAGGTCCCGCCGCTTCGAAATCGCCCTCGCCTTTCAGCGCCTTGTATTGCTGATCGGACTGAGCCACGCCCATGTCCTGTTCTCCGGCCCTGATCGCATTCAGATTGGCGACCGAACCACCGGTGGACGGCGCCGTGCATTTGATGCCGTGTTTGCTCTGTTCACGATTGACCAGCTTGCAGATGGATTGGCCCACAACGTAGTAGACGCCGGTCTGACCGCCGGTACCGATAGTGACATACTTCTCCTCGACGGCATTCGCGCCATTCAAGCTCAGCAACAGGGTTGCGGATAAAGCCGCGGTTGCAAATCTTTTCATAGTGACCTCTCTCTTTGGGTAGTGAAAGCGAACTTATCGCCCGGTTTGACCGCACTGGATAGTAGGGCCGATTAAATGAACCATTCGAGAAAGTGGAAAATCAACTGGCTGACGAACCACTAATTTCTCAATCATAATAATAAGTTATAAATATATAGTAGAAGAGACCTGATTTGTCTAATATTTTTTGGCTTAATGTTTTTCGTTGTTTTTTGGAAAATCACAACGAAAAAAAACAAACCTGCGAATCCATTAAAAAATGACATGACTATGCTGATTTCATTCTCCGAGAACCGACAACCCCAGCAATCCGCCATACTTGTTCACGCAATGATTCCCATTCGATCGCACCGCGCCCATCTGGCGGAAACCGGGCGCGAGAACCGCTTCTGACCCTACCTGCGACGTCACCCTTGTTCCATAACTGACAATCGCTCTCTTCCTCCTGTGGCAAACACCACAGACCGTTCTGCTCTCTGCAATAAAAATTTTTTTAATCAATTGCTTATCTATTGGTCTTTATCAGGCACGGTGGTTGCTAGGGGATTTGTGCCGCCCGCTTCCGGGCGGTGGCGGGTTGACGCCCGCTTTTCGACGATTTCGCCGCTTCGGGGGATATCCATGGAATCGAACAGCCGACCAACAGCCGCGGGCGATGCACCGGCGCTCCATCCCTGCTACTCCCCGGCAGCGCACCGGCATTTCGCCCGCTTGCATCTGGCGGTCGCGCCGAAATGCAACATTCAGTGCAACTACTGCAATCGTAAGTATCATTGCAGCAATGAATCACGCCCCGGCGTGGTGGCGGAGCTGCTGGAACCGGATCAGGCGATTCGGAAAGCGCTGGCGGTGGGCGCGGCGATCCCTCATCTGGCGGTGATCGGCGTGGCCGGGCCGGGCGACCCGCTGGCCAATCCCGAACCAGTATTCACCACCTTGCGGGAACTGCGGGAACAAGCGCCCGACCTCTTGTTGTGTCTGTCCACCAACGGACTGGCGCTGCCGGAACACGCCGACACCTTGGCGGAGCACGGCATTCATCATGTGACCATTACGATCAACTGCGTCGACCCCGACATCGGCGCCCAGATCTATCCGTGGATCGTCTGGCGGGGCCGCCGGCTGCGGGGGCGCGAAGCAGCCGCCACATTGATCGAGCAACAACTACGCGGCCTGGATTTGCTCGTGGCGCGCGGCGTGCAGGTCAAGATCAATTCGGTGCTGATTCCGGGCATCAACGATACCCACATCCCGGAAGTCAACCGCATCGTCCGGGAAAAAGGCGCGATCCTGCACAACATCATGCCGCTGATCGCCCGCCCGGAGCACGGTACCCATTTCGGGCTCACCGGCCAGCGCGAGCCGACCACCGAAGAATTGGAGGCAACCCGCGCCGCCTGCGAGAGCGACGAAGGCATGATGAGTCACTGCCAACAATGTCGCGCCGACGCCACCGGCCAGTTGGGCACGGATCGCAGCGGCGAATTCACCATGGACAAGGTCGAAGCGATGACGGTGGACCCGCAAGCGGCCATGGCCAAACGGGCCGCGGTGCGCGCGGCCATCGTCCGCCGGCTGGAACAACCGCCGCTACCGTCGGCTCCACCGATCCGATCGACGGTAGTCACCCCGATACGCCCCCAGACTCTCGGAGAAACGCTGCGTATCGCGGTGGGTAGTCTGAACGGCCACACGATCGACGCTCATTTCGGACACCTGCGGGAACTGCTGATTTACGAGGTCTCCGCCGTTGAAAGTCGCCTGATTGAACGCCGCGAAATTGCCCGTTACTGTCATGGCGCCACCACCTGCGGCGATTCGGAAGACGCCATGGCGGGGGCGATCCGTGCCCTGCACGATTGCGCGGCGATCCTGTGCTCGCGGGTCGGGTTCACGCCCTGGCGGGCGCTGGAAGACGCCGGCATCCAACCCAACAGCGAACACGGCGGCGAAGGGATCGAAGACGCGCTTCGGGCCATGCATCGGGAATGGCGGACCAGCGGGCGATTGACCGCACCGCCGCGCGCGGCGCAACCCGCAAGCGCATGAGCAAACCCATCAACCACTACGACGTCCTTTCTGGAGAGAGATAAACGCATGGCCAAGGCACAACTAAGCTTCGCCGATATTGGAGTTACGATCACGGTACCAGCCGGCACTCGGGTCATCGAGATTTCGGACAAGCTGAATTCCGGCATCGTTTATGGCTGCCGCGAAGGCGATTGCGGAACCTGCCTGATGAAGGTAACGCAAGGCATGGAAAATTTGAGCGAACCTTCGGCACTAGAAGCCAAGATACTGAAGGAACACTTCGCCGGCCGGGATACCCGCCTTGCCTGCCAAGCCCAAGTCCTGGGTGGTGAGATTGTGGTACGTCCAGCCTAAAACTTTTAGTGCTTATGGGGGATTCAGCGATGCCATTGATTACTTTTTCACATCCCGAACATGGGATCAAAACCGTTTACGCCGCGGCCGGCAGCCATACCGAGACGATTCTGAAAATTGCCAAGGACAATCAGATTCCGATTGCCTTCGATTGCCAGGATGGTGAATGTGGTACTTGCCTGGTGAAGGTGTCGAGTATCGATAAAAAACCCCGGATGAGCGGCCCACCCACGGAAAAGGAAAGGAATCTGCTGAAGGAATTGGGCAAACTGACCGATGAGGATATCAGCCGTATCCTGGTGGACGACATTCCGCCACCGTGGCGGCTGGCCTGTCAGATGATCGTGCGGGACGAAGAAATCCTGGTCGAGTATTGACGGTCACTGCCCATGGAATGGTCGTCGCGGCCGGAACCGCTTACCGCTCCCGTCAATCCCGATCCTCGGGGGGAGCTGTATCGCATCCTGATGAGCCATCGGTGTGGCTTGCCCAACGACGATACCTTGGCGCGGATGCTGGCAACCCAAGCCGTGGGTGGCGGAACGCTGCCCATGGGCCTAGGGCTGGAATCCGCCGACTTCGACACCTTGCTGGCACGGCATTTCCCTGGCGCTTCCCGGCCAATCATCCCACCGCGCCCGGCGCCGCGCTGGGATTCTCGGTTGGTGGAAGAGCTGGGCGAACTGATCAACTTGCTGCAACTGTATCGGGCCGGGCGAGATGAATCCGAGCGCTGGCTGAGCGTGATCGTCGCCACCGGCTGCATGAGCAACGATCACCTCTGGGAGGATCTGGGCTTGTGGTCGCGGCGGGACTTAAGCGAATTGATGCAACGCAACTTCCCGACACTGGCGGCGAAAAACGACCACGATATGAAGTGGAAGAAATTTCTTTACAAGCAACTGTGCATTCAGGAAGGCGTTTATCTCTGCCGCGCGCCCTCCTGCGCGGTTTGTTGCGACTATTCCCAGTGTTTTGGCCCGGAAGAGTGACGCCGGAGACCGAATCGCCATTGTGTTATCCTAAGCCCAAATTCGCTGCTCTTCACCTACTCCGCAGTCTTTTGGGAGCACCGCCATGGATTACACGATTCGCACGATCCTCTATGCCACCGACCTGGGTCCGCATGGCGCGGAGGTTTTCAATCATGCCTTCTCGCTCGCCAAACAGTATGGCGCCAAGATTCATGTGGTCCATGCGCTGGAACCGATGAGCGACTATGCGCAATCCCTGGTCGAAACCATGGTACCGCCCGATGCTCTGAAAACCTTGCATCAAGAAGGTTTCGAGCAGGTCAACCGGGAAATGCACCGGCGACTGGAAAAGTTCTGCGCGGACCACCTCCATCCCGACGCGCATACGGTGGTGGCCGAGATGCGCGTCGTGGAAGGACACCCGGCACAAGTCATCCTGGACGAAGCCAAGCGGGTTGGCGCGGATTTGATCGTGCTGGGCTCCCATGGCCAAACTACCTTGGGTGAAATATTCATGGGGTCGGTGGCCCACAAGGTACTCATGAAAGCCCGTAGTCCAAAAATCCCGGTTTTTCTGGTCCCCATCGAACGCGAATAACTGTTTGGGTGTGTTTCAATACTCCGAAGACACTTGGATTTTTACCCAAAAAATGCGTTTTAGTTGCCGAAAAATAATGCCGGCAGCCAAGTGATCAAACCGGGAAAAACCACCATCAGTATCAATCCGAGGATCTGGATCGCGACAAAGGGAACGATGCCCTTGTAGATATCGCCCATCGTGTAAGCGGGAGGCGCCACGCCTTTGAAATAGAACAGGGCATAACCGAAAGGCGGTGTCAGAAACGAAGTCTGTAAGTTGATGCAGACCAACATCGCGAACCAGAGTGGATTGAAATCCAGATCCATGGCGATGGGGGTAAAAATCGGCACGGTGACCAGCAGGATCGCCGCCCAGTCGATGAACATGCCCAGAAAGAACACCACGGCCATCATGATCGCCAGGACCACATAGGGACTGACATCCATGCCCAGCAACAGATCGGCGACCACGTCGCCGCCACCGATGCTGAGAAAGACCACGCTGAACAGTTTGCCACCAACAAACAACAGCATGATCATGCAAGTAATTCTCAGGGTAGACACACAAGATTGCGCGATGATCTCCCAAGAAAGCATGCGGTTGACCAATGCCAGAATCAATGCCCCAAGTCCCCCCATGGCAGCCGCTTCGGTGGGCGTGGCGACGCCAGCCAAGATGGTACCCATCACCAGTAAGATCAAACTGAAGGGTGGCAGGAAGCTCTTGAGAATCATGGCGGCCTTTTGTCCCGCTGTCAGCGTGTCCTCTTCGGCGGGGATCGGTGGACCCAGGCTGGGATTGATGCCGCAGCGAATGGCGACGTAGGCCAAATACAGCCCGGACAGCACCAATCCCGGCAGGATCGCGCCGGCGAACAGGTTCCCCACCGAAGTTTCCTTCAAACCGGTCAGCCCCCCGTACACCACCAGCATGATGCTCGGCGGAATGAGAATGCCCAGCGTGCCCGAAGAGCAGATGATACCGGCCGACATGCCCCGGTCGTAGCCGCGCCGCAACAGCGCCGGTCCCGCCATCAGGCCCATGGCTACCACGGAGGCGCCGATGATGCCGGTCGTGGCGGCGAACACGGTGCTGACCACGATCACCGCCAGACCCAGTCCTCCGCGCACCTTGCCCATCGATCGATAAAGCGCGTCGAACAGTGCCTCGGAGACTTTGGAGCGATCCAGAATTTGCGCCATGAAAATGAATAGAGGAATGGCCACCAAGGTGTAATTGAGGAAGATGCCCCAATTATTGTTGACGAACAGATCCAACAGCGCCGGCACATTGAAGCCATTGTCGATCAAGCCAAACAGCATGGCGACCGCAGCCAAGGTAATGGCCAGCGGATGTCCCAGGGGAATGCAGAGAATCAGCGTAAGAAACATCAACAAGGTCAGCAACTCGGGACTCATGGTCGTTATTCTCCGAAGAAAGCTGGCTGATTCAGACTGTGGAAATCCTGGATCAATTTAGCGATACCCTGTAGAAAGAGCAGCACGAAACCGATGGCCATCAGTGTCTTGAAAGGATAAAGCGGCGGCGCCCAGGAACTGGAGGCGACTTCCCATTGCATCCAGGCCGTACTCGCATAGATCACCGACCAGATGGAGATCAGCCCCATCGTCGGAATAAAGATCAGTAAATTGACCACGATTCTGAGCAAGGTCCGGGTGCGACTGGCCAGTCGGGCTTCGAAGACATCAATGGCGACATGACCGTTATGCTTGTGGGTATAGCCCAGACCCAGTACGAAATGGACACCATAAAGGAAGGTCGTCGCCTCAAATCCCCAAGTGGTGGGTGCGTTGAAGCCGTAACGCATGATGACTTCATAGCTGACGACAGCCAATAAGGGTAGAACCAGGAAGGAGCTGTAATAGCCGGTGTTTTCATTCAAAGCGTCGATTGCCTGAGCGATTTTGCGCATACGCCATCCCTCCATACAATTTCGGCGGTTCCTGACGGGGAGACGCGGAGACAGCTTCCAGCCGATTCAATAAGCCGGAAGTCTGCCTCACATCCTTCGGTGAAGTGAATGCTGCTAAAAAGTTTGAGTGAGGGATCGAACGATTATTGAGTACGCTTTCCGGCGATATAATCGTCCAGCGGCCATGGCGTCACACCGCTGCGGATTTCACGCCATTCGGCGAAATCCTTGCGGAATTTATCCTGGGAATCGAGCACCTTTTTCACGTCGGGATACTTGGCCTTGAGCGCATCGAGATATTCCTTGGTCCGCTTGGCGAAGTTGGTAATGGTCTCATCGTCCATGCGCACGAATTCGACCTTGCCCTTGAAACGCTCGATCGCTTCGATATTGAGATTTTCCTGCCAGGCGGTGGACCAGAGCTGGGTCTCCTTGGCGGCCGTGTCGACGATCCATTTCAGGTCGGACGGCAGCTTGTTCCAGGCGTCCTTGTTGATGAAGAACGCGCACTGGACCGAGGGCTGATGGACGCCGGGCTCGATGACGTATTTGGTGATTTCGTCGAAGCCCATGGGATAATTCATGGCTGGGGTACTGAATTCGGCCGCGTCGATGACGCCACGCTCCAGCGCCAGATAGACTTCACCACCGGGCAGCGGCGTCACGCTGGCACCCAGGCTGTTCATGATGTCCATGTACCAGCCCGGAGTGCGCACCCGTAGCCCCTTGAAGTCCGTCATTTTCGTGGCTTTCTTGTTGGAGAACAGGCCCATCTCCTGACCACCGTTGCCACCGGGCAGCGCATACAGGTTATATTGCCCATACAGGTCCTGCATCATCTTCAGACCACCGCGCTCGTACAGCCAGATGTTGTAGCCCTCGGTATCCAGACCGAAAGGCACCGAGGCGAAGGCCACGAACGCTTCGTTCTTGCCCTTCCAATAGCCGGGCCAGTCGTGGCCGATCTGGGCCGAGCCTTTGCTGACGGCATCGAAACTTTCCATGGCGCCAACCAACGAGCCGGCCGGGAAAAGCTTGATTTCCAGTCGGCCGCCGGAAGCGAGAGCGACGGTATCGGCGAAGTGTTGGGCCATATCGTAAAACAGGATGCCCTCAGTCCAGGGCATGACCATCTTCCATTTGAATTCTTCCTTGGACGGCTTGATGGTCCGTAACTCCTTCTTGACCTCTTCGTGCCGCTGATCGGCACCGAACTTCTCACGAGCGGCCGCAAAAGCGGATGTTGTCAGTATTAACGACAACACGGCCAGACCGCCTAACAAGGTTTTGAGTTTTATCATAAGTATGATCCTCCTTTGTGGTTTTCGAGCAAGATCGAACCGAAGATCGACCTTGTCTAAACCTTAGGCTAGAAACTGGAAATTTCTACAGGATCATCAATGGACTG
>DAOTGT010000142.1:0-8399 GCA_035447285.1 Candidatus Competibacter sp. | reverse complement strand
GGATAAGGATCTGGTCAAGGTGTGGGAGAAGAAGAACGCGCCGCGCTTCGACAACATCATGCTGAAAACCAAGACCGTGTCCGCCGAAGCGGCGCCGGACGGGATCAAGGTCGGCTTCGAGGGCGAGAAGGCGCCCGCCGAGCCGCAAGTGTACGATCTGGTGCTGGTGGCGGTCGGCCGCAGTCCCAACGGCAAGAAGATCAACGCCGACCAGGCGGGCGTGACGGTGACGGATCGTGGGTTTATTCCGGTGGATAACCAGATGCGCACCAATGTCCCGCACATTTTCGCCATCGGCGACATCATCGGCCAGCCCATGCTCGCCCACAAGGCGGTGCATGAGGCGCATGTCGCGGCGGAAGCGGCGGCGGGGCAAAAATCCTATTTTGACGCCCGGCAGATTCCCTCCGTCGCCTACACTGACCCCGAAGTGGCTTGGGCGGGTAAGACCGAAGAGCAGTGCCAGGCGGAAGGGATCAAGTACGGCAAGGCGGTGTTTCCGTGGGCGGCGTCGGGCCGCGCCATCGCCAACGGCCGCGACGAAGGCTTCACCAAGCTGCTGTTCGACGAGGCGACGCATCGGGTGATCGGCGGCGGCATCGTCGGCACCCATGCCGGTGACCTGATCGGTGAGGTCTGCCTGGCGGTGGAAATGGGCTGTGATCCCGTCGACATCGGCAAGACCATCCATCCTCATCCGACCCTCACCGAATCCCTTGGCATGGCCGCCGAGGTCTTCGAGGGCGTCTGCACCGACCTGCCGCCGGTGAGGAAGAAATAGGGTGGCCTTGATCAAATCAAGGCCTCTTCCGAGAGGACCGGACAACCATCGTCCGGTCCTTTAACAGCATACATACGGGAATTGGATTGCAGACGACGGTCAAACCACTACCGCTGGCAAGCCGTTTTCGCGATCGATGGTCTCATTCTCATACAGCCTTTCACTCGTTATCAGAACTTTCGCTTTCCACCATTCCCGCGCAAGCGGGTATTCAGCCTTATCAGAGAAGGTGACTCGCCATGTCCACAGACGATTCGCTACGTTACCTGAAACTCCTGGCCAGGGAGTATCCTTGCATTCATGCTGCTTCGGCGGCCATTATTACCTTAAGCGCTCAGCTCAATTTACCCAAAGGCACGGAACACTTTCTTTCGGATATTCACGGTGAGTATGAAGCCTTTTGTCATGTGCTCAAAAATGGCTCCGGTTCGATTCGACGCAAAATTGAAGACATATTCGCGGACACCCTCACAGAGCCGGAAAAGAAAACCCTGGCGACGTTGATTTATTACCCCGAGCAAAAATTACCTCTTATTCTGGAAAGCGTGGCTGATGCGGCGGAGTGGTATCGCATCACATTGCCCCGACTGCTGAAAATCTGTCGGACGGTCGCCTTGAAACATTTGCAGACTGACCTGATCGCCCTGCTATCAAAGCACTTTGCCGCCATTCTCGAAGAACTGTTGCAGGCGCCAGAAGACAGCGAAGATCAGCGCGCCTATTGCCAGAACATCATCGAGACCCTCATCACGACGGGAACGGCTCAAACGATCCTGATCGTCTTGGCGGAACTCATCCAGCGCCTGGCGATTGCCCGTCTGCACATTATCGGAGATATTTACGACCGTGGTCCCGGCGCCCATCTGATTATGGATACCCTGGTTGATTACCAAGCCGTCGATATCCAGTGGGGCAATCACGACATTGTCTGGATGGGCGCCGCCGCCGGCAGTGAAGCCTGTATCGCCAATGTGGTCCGAATGTGTCTGCGCCACGCCAATCTGGCAACCCTGGAAACGGGTTATGCCATCAGCTTGTTGCCATTGGTTTCATTGGCCATTGATGTTTACGGAAATGATCCCTGTCCGATATTCCAACCCCAACCGGGCGCCGAAATCGAGCTTAGCGACCATGAACGCGAACTAATTGCCAAAATGCATAAAGCCATTACCGTTATTCAGTTTAAACTTGAAGGACAGATCATCAAGAGGCGCCCTCACTATCAGATGGAAGATAGACTATTACTGGACCAGATTGATTATACTCAAGGAACGATTCACCTGAACGACACGATTTATCCTCTTCTCGACCGACATTTCCCGACCATCGATCCTGCCCATCCTTATGAACTGACGGATCGCGAGCAAACAGTGATCGATAAGCTAAAGTTTTCGTTCACGACCAGCAACCGATTGCAGAAGCATGTCCGTTTTCTTTTCGCAAAGGGAGGCATGTATCTCGCTCATAACGGGAACCTTCTTTACCATGGCTGCATTGCCATGAACGAGGATGGCTCGTTTAAAGCGTTTAAGGTTGGCGACGAGGAATTTACGGCCAGGGCCTTCATGGACCGGGTCGAGCGGCTGGCCCACCAAGGTTATTATACCGCTGACAACCCGGAGCAGAAGCGCTATGGGTTGGACGCCATGTGGTATTTGTGGAGCGGCGAGCAATCTCCGCTCTTTGGCAAAGAAAAAATGGCGACCTTTGAGCGCTATTTCATCGCTGATAAAACCACCCACCTGGAACGGCGCAATGCTTACTATGCTTACAGAAATCAAGAGGAAGCCGCACGCAGGATTCTCCAGGAATTCAACCTTGATCCGGAGACCGGCTATATCATCAATGGCCATGTGCCGGTCAAGGTCAAACAGGGAGAAAGTCCCATCAAGGCTAACGGCAAACTGATCGTGATCGATGGCGGATTTTCCAGAGCCTACCATAAGAAGACCGGTATCGCCGGCTATACCCTGGTAGACCATTCATACGGCATGTATCTAGTGGCCCATCACCCGTTCGAGTCGACCCAGAAGGCTATCGAAAATGAGCTGGATACTGTTCCACGGACCGTGGTTCTGGAGAGTAGTCCCATCCGCAAACGAGTGAAAGATACGGACTTGGGGTGGGAAATCCAACAGCGAATCAACGAACTCAACGATCTTGTGAACGCTTATCGGATGGGACTCATTAAGGAATGCTAACAAAGGGGCTCAGGCGTGGCCCCTGTCAACGCATCTTAACCCGCCCCGAAAATGCCTTGACACGGATGACTCGTCCTATTAAATTGAAACCGGTTCCATAACTGATCTCAGGTTGTTCTGATCGAGCCGCGAGGTGAGGAATTCCGACACTGACAGGAAGGAAATCGATGATTAAACAAGTCGATAGCACGGGGCTATCCGCCGCTAATACGAAACGAGTCACGATCAACGAAGTCGCGCGCGACGCGCGGGTTTCGAAGACCAGTGTTTCGCGTTATCTGGGGGGTGAGCGACATTTACTGTCTGATGGGACCCGTGATCAGATCGAACGCTCCATCGCCAAGCTTGACTATCAACCCAATCAGATGGCGCGCGGCCTGAAGAGGGGCCGTACCCGACTGGTCGGCATGATCATCGCCGACATCCTCAATCCGTACTCCATCGCCGTGATGCATGGCATCGAAGCAGCCTGTCGGCAACACGGTTACACGCTGATGATCTGCAACTCAAATAACGACGAAAGGGCCGAAAGGGGCTATCTGGAGATCTTGCAGTCCTATAGCGTCGAGGGCGTGATCCTGCATGCGTGCGCGCGCAGCGCGGCCAATTTGGGGCAAATCGTCCGCTATCAGGCGCCGATCGTGCTGGTGGATCGCAAGCTGGCCAACTTCGACACCGATCTGGTGGGGTTGGATAATTACCAAAGTACGATAACGGCTACTTCGCACCTGATCGACCAAGGTTACCGCGACCTGGTTTTCGTCACTGAAGCCCTGCAGGGTTTCAGCACGCGCCTGGAACGCGAAGCGGCATTCCATCTGACTGTGCGGCAGCATCCCGAGTGCATGGGATTCACGCTCGCGCTAGACGTCAACGATGCTGAACAGCTCGACCGGGAACTAAGAAATTTTCTAACCAACGATGGCGCCGGCCCCAAAGCCGTGCTGACTACCAACGGGGTGGTAACCCTGCAAGTCAGCCAGTCGCTGCGTCGGCTTGGTTGCCGGTTGTTCGAGGACATCGGGCTGCTTGGTTTCGACGAACTGGAATGGTCCACCCTGATCGGGACCGGTATTACGACGATCGCTCAGCCGACTCACGACATTGGGATCGCAGCGATGGATTGTTTGCTGCGGCGATGGGCTGGTGATCGCTCCGCTTCCCGACACATCACCTTTCGTGGTCAGTTGCTGGTCCGCGGTTCTACGACCCGTCCCCCGTCGGAACAGCAGCAGGCCGCGTAGAGGCTGTGTAGGAACGAAATACAGACGTCAATCCTGAATGGAAAGATTTTAACCGATATGGTATCGGTTCCATAAAAATCACGCTTTATGAGAACCAACTAAGCAATTTTATCCAAGACAAATCTATTTTATGTTCTAAACTAGCTTATATATAAAGATAAATTTCCTAAATTGATATCAATTTAACTTAGTATTGATCATGGGAACGATTCCAAAAATATGCGTGCTAATGATCGATCCAAAGGAGAACCGAGTATGACGCAATCTAATCCCCCCCGATGGACGGTTTGGAAACTGGCGCTCGGATTGGGCGTGTTGGTTACCTTCAACGCCCCAGTTTCAACGATGGCGGCCGACTTGGTCGTGTCCAGCAACGACGGCAAGTATGTGCGGATGGCCGGGAAAGACACCTATCCGGAGCATCCCGGTCCGGACACGCTCAGCGTTATTGATGCATCGAGCGCACCGCCCCGCATCGTAGCCACGATCGAGGTAGCCACCTCGATCGCCGGGCCGCCACAGGCGGTGGCCATCACGCCCGATGGGAAATTGGCGGTAGTTTCGGCGACCAACCGCTACGACTACCCGCAAAAGAAAGTCATCCTGGACAAGTTCCTACAGGTGATCGATCTGGAAGCAAAACCGCCCCAGATCATCGCCAAGATCGATGTCGACTCTCATCCGCAGGGATTGGCGATCAACCGCGATGGGACGTTGCTGCTGGCCGCCACTGTCGGGGGTGACGTCGTGGTGCTGACTCTCGACGGCAAAACCGTTGTGCTGAAGGATCGGCTCAAACTCAGTGAAAAACGGTTGTCTGGGATATCGTTCACCCATGACGGCAAGGCCGCTTTGGTTGCCCTGCGTGATGAGCAGGGGATTATGGTTTTGGATGTCGATGGACAGAACGTGACCACGCAGCGCGAACGCGTAGCGACGGGAGTGGCGCCTTACGCGATCGATGTGTCCAGCGATGGCCGGTGGGCCGTGGTGGGCAATGTGGGCTTACCGGGCTTAACCAACGCCGGAAAGCTTTTTGGCGACGCAGACTCGTTCACGCTGATTGATGTTTCCCAACGGCCGTTCCGCGCCGTGCAGCATGTCACCGTGCCGTCCATACCCGAAGGGATTGCCATTGCGCCGAACGGTCGGTGGATTGCCGTGCAAGCGATGGACGGCTCCAACCTGACCCTCGACAACCCCGGCCGGCACTCGCACGGACGCGTGCTGTTGTTCGAAATCCGCGACGGCCAAGCGGTGGGGACCGCAGATCTGCCAAGCGGCGAGGCAGGGCAGGGGATCGTCTTCACGGCCGACAGCCGATACGTGCTGGCGCAGTTCAACGTTGAGAAGCAGATCGCCGTCTTCGCCGTCAACGATGGCAAGTTGAAGGATACCGGCACCCGGCTCACGGTTTCCGGCGGACCAGTGTCTATCCGGTCGATGCCCCGCTGAACCGAAACAGGTCCATGCTGGCCGGAGCCGCGCCAACGAACAAACTGAAATCTATCCTGCTTTCCGCTTACGGCGCGGCGGTGGATATCGGTTTATCGTTTTCGCCTCCCTTGAAACACGCTTTGCCGGCCAAACGGTACGAGCGCCGGCGCCCCCGTGAGCGAGGTAGGCGAACTAACCCCCAGCCGTGGCTGGGTTCCCGTAGAGTGTATTAAAACAGAGAAAATGGAGACCATCATGACCTGCAAGTCAGTAACCAAGGTTCTCATACCCGCGGCGTTGGCTGCTCTGTCGGTGCTGTCAACCAACCCAGGTTGGGCCGCTGACATCCAGAAGCGCAGTCTCAAGATGCCCATCGTCAACGCTATCACGCATCCCCAGGGCGTTGGGGCCAAGAAATTCGCCGATCTGGTCGAACAGAAGAGCGGCGGCAAAATCAAGATCAAGATTTTCGCCGGGGGCACGCTAGGGGGTGAAGTGGAGGTTGCATCAATGATGCAAGGGGGCACCATCGACGTGTCGATGATGGCACCGGCCCAACTGGTGGGCAACGTCAAGGAGTTCTTGATCCTCGACTTCCCGTTCGTGTTCGCTAACGAACAAGAAGCCGATTTCGTACTCGACGGCCCGTTGGGCAAGAAACTGCTCGACAAGCTGCCCGAGAAGAATCTGGTCGGTCTCGCCTATATGGAGCAGGGTTTCCGCAGCATCAGCAACAGCAAGCACCCCGTGATCAAGCTGGAAGATATCCAGGGGCTCAAGCTGCGCACGATTCAAAATCCGCTCTATATTGACCTGCTCAACGCGCTTGGCGCCAATGCCGTGCCAATGCCATTCACCGAACTCTACACTGCGCTCGAGACCAAGACTGTAGACGGCCAGGAGAATCCCTACCTGACCGTCGAAGCCTCGAAACTCTACGAAGTGCAAAAATACTTCAGCGCCACCAAACATATCTACAACCCGCAACTCCTGCTGGTCAGCAAGAAGTTCTGGGATTCGCTCTCGGCCGATGAGAAGCAGCTGTTCCAGGACGCCGCCGCCGAGGCGCGCGACTACCAGCGCAAGGTCGCCCGCGAAATGAGCCAGAAATCCCGCGAGTTCCTCATCAAGCAGGGCATGGAAATCAACGACGTCGCGCCCGAGGAAATCGCACGAATGCGGGAAAAAGCGCAGCCGGTCATCGCCAAGTACACGGAACAGGTCGGCGAACCGCTGGTGAAGGAGTTTTATGCGGAACTCGACAAGGTGCGCCAGCAAAAATAATACCGTTTCACGATAGAAATCGAGCTTTTGTAGGAGCTGGCTTGCCAGCGATTCAATGAGTTATCGCCTGTAAGTAGACTCCTACACATCGGTATTCGGTATAAACCGGCGGTTTCTTCCTACCCCTCTCCGAGGGGGTGACGAGGCGGTTCGTTTCCCCACTCCCAGGAGAGGGGATAAGAACGCAAGGGTATCGTCGCCATCGAGGGGGACAACAGAGGAGGAGAAGTCATGCAAAGAATCGTCGAAGGCTATTTTGGTTTGCTAAAGATTTTGATCGTGCTGTGTCTGGCGGTCATGGTGGTTCTGGTGTTTGGCAATGTGGTGCTCCGCTACGGCTTTAACAGCGGCATCACAGTGTCCGAGGAATTATCCCGCTGGTGTTTCGTTTGGCTGACATTTCTTGGCGCCATTCTCGGGATGCGCGAACACACACATCTTGGGGTTGATCTGATCATCAAACATTTGCCCGCGCTGGGAAAAAAGATCTGCCTGATTTTGGGCCACCTGCTCATGCTCTACGCGACTTGGCTGTTCCTTCAAGGAAGCTGGCAACAAACCCTGATCAATCTCCGGGTCGGCGCACCGGCTACGGGGTTATCCATGGGGTTGTTCTACGGCGTGGGCATCGTCTTTAGCGTCTCTACCGGCTTGATCCTTATCTATGAACTGGGTCATGCGATCTCCGGTAAGGTGACCGAGGCGGAACTGGTGGGGATCAGACAAACCGAGGACGACACCGAGTTGGAGGAACTCCAGCAAGAACTGAGCGCCGGGAAACAGACCCAGCCGGTTCTGGATTCCGCGAAAAAACCGATGGGGAGTACGAAGCCATGACCGTCGTGATCTTCCTGAGCGTGCTGTTGGGCGCGATCGCGATCGGGGTTCCCATCGCCTATGCATTGATCCTATGCGGCGTCGCGCTCATGTTTCATCTGGACATGTTCGACGCCCAAATCATCGGCCAGAACTTGATCAACGGCGCCAACAGTTTCGCCTTGATGGCGGTACCGTTTTTCCTGCTCGCCGGTGAAATCATGAATGTCGGCGGACTGTCCAAGCGCATCGTGACCTTCGCGATGGCGCTGGTGGGCCATATCAAGGGGGGCCTCGGCTACGTGGTCATCCTAGCCGCCTGCATCCTGGCCAGCCTGTCCGGTTCGGCGGCGGCGGACGCGGCGGCGCTGGGGGCGTTATTGGTGCCGATGATGGTCAAGGTCGGTCACGATCAGGGCCGTTCCTGCGGATTGGTCGCCGCCGGTGGAATTATCGCCCCGGTCATTCCACCCAGCATCCCTCTGATCCTGCTGGGCGTGGCGGGCAACCTCTCCATCACCAAGCTGTTTTTTGCCGGCATCGTGCCCGGCATTTTGATGGGCGTGTCGCTGTGCGTCGCATGGTGGCTGGTCGCCCGCCGGGAAGTATTGATCACGCCGCCGCGCGAATCGCTGC
>DAOTGT010000141.1:0-8428 GCA_035447285.1 Candidatus Competibacter sp. | reverse complement strand
ACGGTGCTCGAAGTCCCCGATGCGGCCCGCACGAAGACCGAGGTGTGTTCCAGCACGCGGCGGCCGATGCCGGGTGGCTGGTAGGATGCCACGACCGCCCGCTGGGCTTGCAGTAGGGGGCTGTGGGCGACGATGAACGACAGCGCCTGTTCCTCTTCCCAGGCCCCGGCCAGCGCCGGCCAGCCCAGCAGCGCGAGCAGCAGGCCGTGCTTCACGGCAATTCCTCGCCCTTGCCGGGCAGATTCACGGCGAACTCACTCAGGCCAACAGCGACTAGACACCGCGCCACCGCGTCCAGCGTGACGAAGACGCGCACCCCGCCGCGCTGGCGCTGCAACGGTTCCCGCCGCTCGCCGATCAAACTCGCGTATGTGATCCACACCGCCCAGCCATCCCCGTCCGGTATCGCTTCAACCGACCGCACCGCGCCCGCTTCGACCAGCACCATCAATTTTTTGGTTTCCATCCATCAATTTTAGTTTTTTGATGGATGGAATTATAGAAAATGATAGCACATTGACTAAGAAGTACCTTGCGTGGTACTTATCACGGATGGCTCCAGACAGCGAAAAAAGAGTCCGCGTCGCGTTTTACCGAACGGCGGCCGGCAACCTGCCGGTCAGGGAATGGCTGAAGGATCTCGACCCGGAAGACCGCAAGATCGTCGGCGACGATCTGCGCACGGTGGAGCTGGGTTGGCCGCTCGGTATGCCCCTGTGCCGCTCGCTGAGTTCGCACAAAGGGCTGTGGGAAGTGCGAAGCGCCTTGCCCGGCAACCGCGAGGCCCGCGTGCTGTTCTGTCTGGCGGAAGGCTGCATGGTGCTGTTGCACGGCTTCATCAAGAAAACCCAAAAGACCCCCGCCGCCGATCTCCAACTGGCGGCCAAACGCATGAAAGAGACGCAGCGATGACCGAGAACCCGCATATCGGATCGAGCCTGGAGGAGTTCCTGGAGGAAGAAGGCCGCCTGGAAGAAGCCACCGCCACCGCCGTCAAGCGGGTGTTGGCCTGGCAGATCGAAGAGCGGATGAAAGCGGAGCAGATCACCAAGGCCGAGATGGCGCGGCGGATGCGCACCAGCCGCTCGCAACTGGATCGCCTGCTCGACCCGGAAAAAACCACGGTGCAACTAAATACCTTGCTGGAAGCGGCCAAGGCGCTGGGGCGGCAGTTGCGGGTGGAGTTGCGTTGACGGCGATCGAGTTCGAGCGCGACAGCGGCAACGTGTTTGCCGACCTCGGCCTCGAAGATGTGGAGGAGCTTTACTCCCGAGCCTTCGCTCCGCTTGCCCGTCAAGGCCAAGCCGCTACGCGGTGCGCTCCGCGCAGCCTTGACGGGCGCTCCGCTACGGCTATCTGGTCGCCAAGGCCGAACGGGGTAAACCCGTTCGGCCTCTGGCTCGAACGGTTTCTTCAACCACGCTCCCAGTCGCCAGAGGAGGATTCATGAACGCGACCGCCGAGCTCTACGAACAGGATTTCTACGCCTGGACGCTGAAAAACGCCGAACTCCTGCGGGAGGGACGGCTAGGGGAACTGGACTTGGAGCATCTGGCGGAGGAGCTGGAAAGCATGGGACGAAGCGAGAAGCGCGAACTGATCCACCGGCTAGCAGTACTCTTAGCCCACCTGCTCAAATGGCAGGTTCAAGCCGGCCGGCGGGGGCGAAGTTGGCAACTCACCCTCAAGGAGCAGCGCCGACAGGCCGCGCGAGTCTTGCACGACAACCCCAGCCTAAAACCGCTCCTGACCGAGATCGTGATCGACGCCTACCAAGACGCCATCCTGCGCGCCGCCCAAGAGACCGGCTTGGAGGAATCCGCTTTCCCCGCCGACTGCCCCTTCACCTTGGAACAAATCCTAAACGAGGACTTTCTGCCCGACTGAGCGAGGCCAGCGGCAAGCACAGGACCACGCAGCGGCGAAAACCGCCCCTTATCCTCGAAACGGATGAATCCTTGTTTGATGCCTTCGGCAATCAGATCCATGGGCGAGTCCTGAGAAATGGGCGCTATCGCGCTTCGTTAGTATTTTTTGCTTTGCTGACAATGTGCAGCCCGATACCCGCGCTTTTCCTTCTGCTGGCGGACCTTCGCACCCGCCTCGATGGCGGCGCTTTCGGTCGCAAACCACACCTCTCGCACCGTGGCCGTTTCCGCTGACGGACCCGCGCTACCGCTTTCGGTGGATTCACCTGCGCCGGCAAGCGGTACTGCCGGGAAATGACGAGCTGTGAAGAGGCAAAGTTTTACCTAACCCGGTGCGGCGTCTGTTCGCTGGACGGGGACAAAGATGGCGTGCCGTGCGAGACGCTGTGCCGGAAATCAAGATTTTTGACACGCTTTCCCGTCCCTGCTAAATCAATGGCTTGTCTGTGCCAAAAATCAGGGACAAAACAGGCTTATGAACATCGGCTATGCGCGGGTCTCGACAGAAGACCAAAACCCCGACTTGCAGCTTGCCGCCTTGAAACAGGCAGGATGCAAGCGTATCTTTACCGACAAGGCCACTGGGGCGCACGTCAAACGGGCTGAACTGATGAAGTGCCTTGGGTTACGAACAAACTCCAGAAGTAGCCATATGCACTTCGCTATTCACGAGAAAGAGATAACATGTCTGAAGAAAAGAAAGAGAGTGACGGTATGACCGCCAAGCAATTAGCAGATTTATACGATACAGTGGAAGGTCATGTTTGGCAGGAAACAAAAAGTAATGGTGGAAACTATATGGGTATGTGGTATGACTCTGGGGATGGTAAATTCTACCGCAAATAGAATTATTCATTACACCCCAATACCGCGCTTAAGCCGAATCAAAAACCTAACGAATTGGTCAAACCGACACCAATACCTCGCGCGGCTTACCTAAAAACGTTAGGCCCCCAAATGCCATGAGTCGTTTCAAGCACGCAATCAATTCCCCACACACGCAGCAGTGGGTCGAACGAGTCGGGAAGTTGATCTTGAACTTCTCAGCAATCGAGTTGGAATCCATCCATTGGTTCGTACAACTTGCCGAACGAGAGTTTGAAATCAAATCAATCGTCGAAATTCCTTTTGCCCCGCGCGTAACCCAAGTGATGAGGCATGTTGATGAGCGCAAAACGAACGACAGATGGCGAAAGCAATCGCTTAGGCGTTGGAACGAGGCATTAAAGCTCGCGCACCTTCGAAACCAGGTTGCGCACAACCCGATAATCTTCGGATGGAGCCAAGTACCAGAGGTGGGTGAACCGAATGTCCTTGGAATTCCCAATGTTCGGGCGCGTCGCGCTTCCAATGCGGAGTGGCTACTGTCAACTGAACATGCTGACAAGTCGATCAATTTCATGGTTGAGATTGCAAAGACACTTGCTGAGTTGCGAATCGAATGGTGCGCAGCAAGAGACCAAGGCAAAGTTCCACCAGTTAGAGCCACCCCATCCTTGTGGTACAAGTTCAGGCGTCGCATCGGCATGGCTATGTACACGTTCAAGAATCGCTGCGGTGCCTAGGGCGGCAGATTGGAATCCGCCGCCCCGTTAGACGTTTTAAGCGTCTTGCGCCTAGCATATCCACTATAGAACATTAGACCGTTCGGCACGATCCGTCTCATCGCGGATTCTGCTTTTCCGCCGGGCTGCGCCGCACTAGGTTGACCGGACGGTACAGGCTAGGAAGCCCGTGACCGCCCGAAGTCATGATGAAAAGCCGCCTTGGGCAGTTTTCCACGCACTCAGTTGCACTGCCCCGGCATTCCGGGAACCGCCAACGCTCGGTAGCCGCATTTTTCCTTCCACTCCAGCACCTTCACGCCCGTCTCGATGGCGGCGCTTTCGGTCTCAAACCACGTTTCCCGCACCGCGCCGGGCTGCCCGATCCGGCCCCACTCCCGCACCATCGCCCAGCCGTCGAACAAGGTCCGGGTCACGGTGATAGCGTAGAACCGCAGCCGGTTATGCGCGGGTTCGCGCCGCGCCAGGCGGATCGGGGTCAGCGCCGCACTGCCTGTTAACTTTCCATAAAGCGAGAATTCAATAAAGCGAGAATTCTTAGCTGAGACCGTGCTTTTCTTCCCAAGCATCGAGGGCGGCAAACAGCAACTCGTTCAGCTTGAGATCGGCCATCACGGCGCGTTGCCGGAACCGCTTGCGGAACTCCGGCGGCACCTTGAAGGCGAGGGCCTCCAGATTCGCGGTCTTCGCCGATCCGGGCGGCGATAGCGGAGCCGTGCGCTGCGCCGCTTCCGGCATCGGTGCGGCCTGCTCGGCAGTCAACGCCTTGAGGTCGATGGATGGGCGTTTGGTCATGGTTGATTTATCGCTTTCATGAATTCTCATTTTATCGCATTCTCGCTTTCATCGGTTCTCGCTTTCTTCCAATCGCGCTTTCACGGCGTGCCACAAAGCGGCCACCTCTTGCGCGGCGATCCCTCTCGGTTCGATCTCCAGGGCGGTTTTGCCGTGGGCGAAGGTCTCGGCGTAGATGACGCGCTCGTGCATCCGGGACGGCAAGACCAGCCCCAAGGCTTCGAGCGCCATCGCCGCCCCGTCGTTGTTTTTCAGGTTGGGCCGGACGCGGGCCAGCACGAAGCTGAACGGCTTGCCGGACTGCCGCACCAGCGGCAAGCCTTTGACCAGGGCGCGCAGGTCGGCGGGTGTCGGGTTGAGCGGGATCAGGATCAGGTCGGCCACCGCGAACAGGTCGGCGTTGACCGCGCCGATGGAGGGGGCGGTGTCCACGAACAGGTAAGCCGCTCCGGCCTCACCCAGCGCTCGAAGCTTCTCCCGCAGTTCGGACAGGGCCAAGGGCGCGTACAGCGGCGTGTCGAAGCCGGATTTTTTCCGCTGGTTGAACCAGTCGCCCGAGGTGCCTTGCGGGTCGGTATCCGAGAGGATAACCGGGCCGTGCCCGGCGTGTTCGGCGGCGGTCGCCAAATGCACGGCGATGGTGGATTTACCGGAACCGCCTTTCTGGTTAGCCACAACGATGGTTTTCATGATAAAGAGAATAAGAGAATTCTCGTTTTCATGAAAGAGGGAAAAGGTGTCGCCCGCCGGCGGGCGACCGAAATCGTGAGGACGCCTTCAAGGTTTCGCATGATCCGCGCCTTTGGGTTTTTGAGCGTCCATGTACGCGCGCAGGATGGCGTTGATCCGGGTCTGGTAGCCGCTCTCGCGTCTGAACCATTCCAGCAGGTCGGCATCCAGTCGCAGGGTGACGGGTCGCTTCGGTTTTGGAAAAACCACTTGGGCATCCTTCCAGAAGTTTTCGTCGGTCGCGCGGGCGTCGGGGTCGCTGTCGATGCCCGCACGGATGTCGGCGGCGCTCAGGCGGTTTAGTGCTTCCCAGTCAGTGCCGGGCTTGCGCCGCTTCGAGGTTTTGCCAGTAGTGGCGTCTCTCATGGGGTTCCGACCTCCACGCGGAAATGATGTGTCGCTCGTCGCCATCCCGGTCGGTGTAGATCACCGTGATTTCCAGGCCATTGACGAGACCGATGGCGTAGACCCGGATTTCGCCGTAGTCGAAACGGTCGTCCACCCGCTCGACGGTCGGCCCTTCGAAAATCCGCCGGGCGTCCTCGAAGGCGATCTTGTGCCTTTTGACGTTAGCGCGGTTCTTTGCGGCATCCCAGGTGTAGCGCATCAGTTGTATTTACATAATGTAAATATAAGATGCAAGTCGGGGTTGTAAGCCCAAACCAGGGCCGGGAGCGGCGGGAGCGACGTGCTAAGCAGCACGGGCGGCCACCAGGGCGCGCAACCCCGACCGGCACGGCGGCAAGCACCGGCACACCGGCACGGAAACCGCAAACCCACCGGCCACCGCCCGCACCGCGCAAAAGCCGGGGCGGGCGGGCAACCGCCGACCCCACGACCGCGCGAAGCGGCGGCGAACGAGGAAAACCGCGCGACCGCGACAAAACTGGACAGCGAGCGCCGCGAACGGCGGAACGACAGACCCAAGGCGGAACCGCCCCACGGCGCGACCCGACAGCGGGCCGAACGCAGCGCCACCGAAACCACCGGAACGAAACCGACACAGCGAGACAGAGCAGACACAACACACCCCCACAGCCAGCAAACCCACCGAGGGACAGCCCCGGCCACCAGCGGCGGGAACCACACACCCCCCGCCACGCCCACGGCGACCAGCGACAGCACGGCCACGACGAACGGCGCAAGGCCGAAGAGCGAAGCGTGCCTTGCGCCGGGTGGCGGGACGTGCGACACCATGCGGGCGGCAGCGGGGGGGTGCCCGCCGCCTCAGCCGGATGGTGGAACATGGCAGTGAAGCGCGCTCTATCGCGCCGGGAACGGATCGGGAAGCGGAAGGCGGTTCGGTTGTGGACAGCGACAGCGCCGCTCAGGGCAGCAAAGAGGGGCTAAGGGGCGCGGAATAGTCGGAGTAGATGAACGAATATCCAAAATAGATTTGATTTGTTGTTCCGATGATTCTAATATCAACCAAAGTTATAAATCATTACGGGGTTTTTCATGAGCGATATTGGGCACGGAATCATGGTAAGACGGGCGATGCTCAGAATGAGTCAAGCCCGGTTGGCGCGAGAGATCGGTGTAAAGCAAGCGTACATCAGCCTGCTCGAATCTGGCGAGCGTCCGCTGAACGACGATCTGCTACAGAAAATCTCCGCCGCCCTCGGCTGCAAGCCGGAAGACCTCACGAAATGGCAGCAAGTGGCCTAGCGGTCGGATTCGAGTGGACGCCGTTCTCACACGGCTTCGTGTTCTGGGAGTATTCCGGCCCGGAGCATCTACCCCCGCCAGACGAGGCGAGCCGGCGCGAGTGGCTGGAGGGTTTTCTACAGGCTCACACGGATTACCCCGATGAGCCTTACGACCCAGACAACCCGGACGGCGGGGAGACGGCGGCGGATGCGCTGCGGCGAACGCTGGCCGGCCAGTGCGACGCGGACGCGCTGTTGGCGCTGCTGGATCGGATGTTGGCTGAATGGTGGGAGGCCGGGAATGGCGGCGGCTGTGGCCGCGAGACCGATCTAGTGGCTTGCTCTAGCAAGCCGCGCCGCTTGGACGGTATCCACTTGAAAAAGGCGGTCGCTTTTCTAAGCTGAACTTAGGAGGCGCCCAACTTAAATCATCAATGAATTTAAGTGATTAACCTACAAATGAAAAAGCCCGCTGTTTGCTTGGCGGCGGACGCGGGCTTTTCCAGGTGTCCTAAACCATCCGGAAAACCCCGGACTCCTTCAACAGGAGGGTTGCTCCATGTTGTATCCGACTCCATCGTATCGAAATCGGTTCCCGTTTTCCAGTGCCGAAACAGTTGACGGCCCTCGCATCCGCCAAGGAGAGCCGTCATGATGGCCGCCGTCCGCTCCCTACGCCCCAAACCCGTCGCCCCGCTGCCGCCGGCGGTGGCCGAAATCGGTGAAATCCGTTTCGAGGGCAACATCGTCCCGCATCGATGGTACCAGCAGGTCACACTCCCGTCCGGCAAGCCGGACATGCCCGCCATCGCCATCCTATCCGAGATCGTCTACTGGTATCGGCCCTACCAAACTCTCGACAAGCGCGGCAAACCGCTCCTGCGCAAGCACTTCGACGGCGACATGTTCCAGTGCACCGCCGCTTATTTCTCCTCGAAATTTGGATTCACCAAGGACCAAGTACGAAAGGCGCTCAAGCGGATGGAAGACGCCGGCTACATCCGGCGGGAGTACCGCTGCATCGTCCAGCAGGGCGTTTTGCGTAACAACATCACGTTCATCGAGCCGCTACCACCGGCGATCATGGCGATCACCCATCCCGGCAGCGCCCGCGAAATGGAGTCGGAGGGGGGGGGTACCCTCTCGCCTGTAGGCGATACCCTCTCGCTTACAGGCGACATCTTTATAGGTATCAAGACTACTCCTGAGATTTCCACAGAGACTACCACCACCACCCCAAACCCCTCCGCCTCCAACGAGGCCACAGCGGAAACCGAACCGGCGCGTGGTGGTGGTGGTGTCAAAGACCAAAATCCGAAATCCCAGGACAGCGACCAAGAGCTTGTCACGCTGGCAATGATCGAGCAAAACCCGGCCAGCCAGGAGGAGATTCAAACGGTAGCGACTCCTGAAAAGCACTGCGAGACTGTTAGCGAAAGTCAAAATCCGGTCGCCAGTGCGGAGAAAGTCGAAGCGCGGCGGCCAGAACTCACTTATCCGGCGAAACTAACCGAGCGGGAACGGGAAGACATCGCCGCCCAGGTCGGCACACTGCCGCCAAAGACGGCGCAGCAGATGCTCGATGTGATCGAAGCCAAGCGCCAAGCCGGTCAGATCAAAACTAACCCTGCTGCTGTGCTCCGTGGGATCATGCGCAAGCATCGAGCTGATTCCGCTAGCTTTGATCCATCCATCGGATTTTCTATCGCCGAGGTTCGCCACCGCCGCGCCGAGTTCGAAGCGCGGCAGCGAGCGGAAGCGG
>DAOTGT010000140.1:0-8468 GCA_035447285.1 Candidatus Competibacter sp. | reverse complement strand
GGCGGTCGTTCGATCCCTTTCCGTTTGGGCAACCGCCGTCAGTTTCCCTATAACATTGCCCCGGCCGAACTACCCAACCCCGTGCACAGCATCACTCGTGGCCGCGCCGAGCTGCGAGCCGGCGGTATTCCGGCGACGACGCCGCGACCGGTGCTGCATGTTCCCGATCACCACCGCGCCCGCGCCCGAGACCTGTTGGCGCGTCACGGACTCATGGCGGGTCGCTACGCAATCCTGTTGCCGGGTTGTAATGCCAACGGCCACCTCAAGCGCTGGGGCGCCGACCGTTACAGTGCGCTGGCGCATCAGCTCCACCATCAAGGGCTGGATCATGTCGTGCTCGTCGGCGGCCCGGATGAAATCGAGGAGTGTCAGCGTATCGCTCAAGCCTGCGGTCCTTGGCTGATCAACCTGTGCGGGCAAACCGCGATCCTGGATATTCCGCCGCTGTGCGAGCCCGCGCGTTTCATCGTCGCCAACGACACCGGCACCGCGCACCTGGCCGCGGCCACGACCGTGCCCATGCTGGTGCTATGCGGTCCGACCAACCCGCGCCGGGTCAAGCCGCTGGGTGATAATGTCACGACCCTGCAAGCCGATCTGCCTTGCATCAACTGCTATCGAAAGGACTGTTCCCACCACACCTGCATGGCGATGCTGACGCCATCGCGGGTCTGGCGGCAATTGCGTGAGATCGACGCGGGCTTATGATTGGCCAAGCCTCCGAAGTTCTCAGGAATCGTGGCCGACATCCTGGGATCGATGGGGGATCGGCGGCGGTGGCGCATCTTCTGGCAACAGCCGGGCTCCGTATTGAGCCATCTGATAATGCTCGTACAGCTTGGCGTATTTGAGAAAGACGTAGAACGCCGCCACCGCCGAGTTGATCACGCCCGCCCAACCGTTCAAAAAGTTTCGTTTGAACAAGTAGCTGCGGATGAAAAACAACGGTGGGTAGAACAACATGATGAGTGGTATGCCCCAACGTTTTTTCTTGATCTTGTCCGCCACCAAGCCGGTCGAGTAAGCGTTGATCTTCTCGATCTTGGTGTGGATGTCGGTTTCGCCGTAATGATACAGCGGCGCATTGAGCCGGCCGATCCGCCCCTTGATCTTGGGCGCGGCGTGGATCGGCATGTCGTCGATATCGCCCTTGCGCTTGTCGAACAGGCGCAGGTAATAATTCATTCGGGTCGCCGGATGGTACATGCGCCAGAACAGTTGTTCCTGCCGAGGCATTTCGTAGCCGTCCGCAGCGGGTCCCGTGTCCAGCAACCGGTCGATCTCGATCCGCAGGGCCGGCGACAACGCCTCGTCGGCATCCAGCAGCAGCACCCAATCATGGGTGGTCGCCGCCAACGCCATCTGCTTTTGCCGGCCGTATCCCATGAATTCGTGCTGGGCGATCCGCGCTCCATAACGCCGGGCAATGTCGAGCGTGTCATCGGTGCTAAAGGAATCCAGCAGGACGATCTCATCAACCCATTTGACGCTCTCCAGACAGGCCGTCAAGGTGAGGTCGTTATTGTAGGTAGTGATGAATACCGAAAGCCGAGTGCGGTCGGTCATGGATCAGCCCGTCCTAAACGAAGTTTTCATTTTGGAGCACGCACCATATCATGCATGACTTTCACGTCCTCGGGTATTCATGATCGCATCGGCCCATATCATCGGTGGGGAAGCGGTGGGCGGCGCCGAACTCTTTTATGTCCGCCTCGTCAACGCCTTGCAGGCGCGCCAGCAGCCCGTATTGGCTGTCAACGTGGCCGGTGGCCAGGTTTCGGCCCGGCTGCGGCCGGACATCGAGCAAATCCATGTGCCCATGCGGGCGATCTGGGATGTCTGGTCCCGCTGGCGAATTGCGGACATCATGCGCGAGCGCCGGCCGGACATCGTGCAAACCTATATGGGCCGGGCCAGCCGACTGACCGAGGTCGCCGCCAGTCAACGGCCGATTCATATCGCCCGGCTGGGCGGCTATTACAACCCGCGCCGTTACCGGCACGCGCACGCCTGGGTCGCGGTCAGTCCAGGCATCCGCGATCACCTGATCCGGCACGGCCTTCCCGCAAACCGGGTATTTCACATCAGCAATTTCGTCGCGCCACGCCACCCCTGTTCGGCAATCGCCTTGCGGCAACTGCGTCAGGAATGCGCGATACCCGACGATGCCCTCATCGTCACCGCAGTCGGTCGCTTGCATCCGGTCAAGGGGTTCGACGACCTGCTTGCGGCGTTCGCGACCGTGCCAGCCTGCATTCACGATCGGCCGATCTATCTGGTCATCGTCGGCGACGGGCCGCTGGCGACGAGCCTTAAGCACCACGCCGCGCAACTGGGCATCGCCGGCCGGGTGCGCTGGCCGGGCTGGCGCGACGATGCTGACCGCTTTCAGGAACTGGCCGACCTGTGCGTCTGCTCTTCGCGACAGGAAGGGGTGGGCAATGTCGTGCTGGAAGCCTGGGCTCACCGCCGTCCGGTGCTCTCGACCCGCGCCCGGGGCTTGCAGGACATCATCACCGACCGCCAGGATGGCTGGTTGACGCCTTCGGACGATCCCGCCGCGCTGGCGGCGGCAATGGAATTACTGTTGCGCGACGAGTCATTGCGCCACGAACTCGCCAGTGGTGGTCACCAGACGTTCATCGTCCGACACAGCGAGGAAGCGGTCGTCAACGCTTATTTGGATCTGTATCGGCATTTGCTGGGCTAGCCGCGCCGGCGCGCGGCCGGCCGAAGTGGATCAACCCACCCAGGCAGGCGAAGAGGTAACAGGCAAACTGCCGGGAGGTATAAGAAAAGCTCAGCAGAGCGGCGGCGATGATCGAGAGTGCCGCCGCCAGCAATATCCCGGCGCGCTGACGATCGTCGACCGGCAGCCGCCACCAGATCCGCGCCAACC
This sequence comes from Candidatus Competibacter sp., assembly GCA_035447285.1. GTDB lineage: Bacteria > Pseudomonadota > Gammaproteobacteria > Competibacterales > Competibacteraceae > Competibacter. Next base: position 5,566 of record DAOTGT010000140.1, on the reverse strand, counting down.
GAACGAATACCGTGCCGACCAGCGCCAGCAACAGCCCCACGCCCAAAATCCCGGTTTCGTACCAGGCATCAATCAAGAAGTTGTGGAAATGCTTGATTTGTACTTGCACGCCACTCAGCTCAAAGCGCAGCAGCTCCTGACTGTGCGACGCATTGGCGATGCCCACACCCAGCCAGGGTCGTGCCGGAGGATGTTCCAGCGCATGCCGCCACACGATGGTGCGCCCGGCGGTAAAGGCATCCAGGGGATGTTCGAGATCCAGTTCCGCCTTGAGGAATGGCCCGATATTGGCGGCGATGCCCACCGCCAGCACCCATACCGCCAGCAGCGCGACCCAACGTGGCCGCCATGCCAATACCGCCCAGCAGAACCCCGCCAATCCCACGATCAAGCCGAACAGCGCCGCTCGCCCTTCGGAGATCGCCACATAACCCAGAGCAGCCACCACCACACCAAGCATTGCGCCATATCGCCAACGGCGGTCGCCATACCGCCAGATCCAACCCAACAGAAACGGCAGCAAAAACGGCAGATTGTCTTCCTGCAATTGCGTAAGCGGATTGAAGGGTTGGCCAGACCATTCGAGCCAGTAGTAAGGCAGCAACAGGTACAAGCTAGCCAGAGCGATTCCGCCGAACAGCGCCATGGCGGCCAATAGGCGATCGATGTTCTCTGAAGATTCCCGCAGGGCTGCCTGCACCAGCAGTAAAGTCGAGGTCTGCGCGGCGAATTGTATCCAGACGCGGAAACCGCCCACCGGATCGACCGAACCCGGCACGCCGGCCAGCGCCACGCCCAACAACGCCAGATAGAGCAGGATGGTCGAGCGATCCAACCGGTCCCGTCGACCCCACAGGCTCAGCAAGCCCCACACCACGTAGAGCCCGGCCACGAGGTTGAACAGCGCGCGGCCGCCGATCTGGGTCAGCGGCAACACCGCCAGCAGCAACCAGCCTTGACGAAAAAAAGCCTCCCGCAAGGCATCATGCCAGCGTGTGATGGACATCCGGGCCACTCCAGCGCGCGAGCGCTTCCAGAACTTGAGAAACGGTGATCGCCGCCATGCCGTGCTCGCTGGCGGGCGGCAGGAGCGGATGAATAAAGCGGGAATGCCAGAGTGGCGCCGAACCGCCGAACAGCCCGATAGCCGGCACCTGTAAGGCGGCGGCCATATTCAGCACGCCCGTGTCGTTACCGATATAGCAACGGCAACGGGCCAGCAAAGCCGCCACCTGCTCCAACGGCAGCGCCACCGCATCCACCGCCGTGCCGCCACCATCACGCACCCGCGCCAAAATATCTTCCGCCAGCGGCCGTTCCGCCGATCCACCGACGATGAAAATCGAACCGGCCCGCCGCTGGTTCAGCGCCAGAGTCAATTCCGCGAAGCGGGCCGCGCCCCATTGTTTCCAGGTTTCGCTACTGCCGACGCCCAGCGCGATCCATGGCGTCGGCCAAGTCGCGAACCGTGCCGCCACCGCCCGATCGGCCTCGGCGTCGAGTGCGAGTCGCGGCTCCTTTTCGCCACGGGCGATGCCCAGCACGTCCAGCAGAGCATCCGCCCGTAGGATCGGGTGGGCGTGGCGCCGCTCGGGCGGCAAGCGCACTGGCACGGTCAACAACAGCGACTGCAAGCCCACGCCGTATCCCAGTCGCTCGGAGATACCAGCCAGCCGCGCCGCCAGCACGTAGCGAGCACTGCCGTGCAGAATCCACACCCGCTGGTAACCGCCTTGCCGCAAGGTCGTCGCCAGTCGCAACACGCCACCTACGCCGGCATGGCGACCGGATTCGCGCTCCAGCCATAGAATCTGGCCGACATGGGGATCGGCGCGTAACAAGCAATCAGCCTGGGAGCGTGGTTTGGTCAGAATATCGACTTTACCCGCGATCGTGGTCGCGGCGATGGCATGGATATGCGGCAAATGCCAGACCATGTCACCAATGCCAGGCAAGGGCTGCACGATCAGGGTCGGCCCGGACGGCGCGAGCTTCACGCGGGTGCCCTCGGTGAACGATGCAACGCCGCGTAAAGTGCCAAAGTTTCGTCCAACATCCGCCGCAAGGGAAATGCCGGTTCCGCTGGAACCGACGCTGGAGTATCCAGCAGGCCGGCCACCCGCGCGAGTAGTGTCTCCACATCGCCCGGCGGAACCCGACCGGCGGGATACAGTCGGTCCAGAATCTCGCCGACACCGCCGTGAGCGTAACCGACCACCGGCCGGCCCAGGCTCAAGGCTTCCAGCACCGTGCGGCCGAAAGATTCCGGTTTGGCCGACAACGACAGCACCAGGGTCGATACCGCATAAATTTCGCGCATGTCGGCGCGATGGCCGGTAAACAGCACAATGCCGGCCAAGCCACGCGATCGGACGTTTTCCCGCAAGGCATCGGCGTAAGCTTGGCGGCGCGGCTCCGGGCCACCGACGATCAGTCCATGGACCGGCCGACCGGTCGATCGTAGCCGGGCGATCAGCTCGATGAATTCCTCGTGACCCTTGAGCCGACTCAGCCGTCCCGGTAGCGTCAAGATCGGCACATCGCACAATTGCGGGTAATGCCGATACCAGTCGGCCAGCCAGTCGGGCGCGGGCCGGTAACCGTAGGGAAAATCCATCGGGTCCACCCCGCGCTGGATGACCTGGACGCGCTCGGTCGACAGCTCGGGATAATGGCGTCGCAGATAGGCGCGCACGGTGTCGGACACAGCGATTACGCGTTCGCCTCGGGTCATGATGGCGCTGTAACGGGAAACCGAATATAGCCCATGCACGGTAGTGACAAAACGTGGCCGAATCGCCGGGTCCATCCGCCGCCAGGCCAGCCAAGCGATCCAAGCCGGCAAGCGCGAGCGGGCGTGCAGAATATCGATGCGCTGTTCGGCCAACCAGCGCCGCAACGGCCGGACCCAGCGCAGCACCAGCGGTGACTTGGCGCCCAACGGCCAAGCCAGATGTTCGCTGCCTGCTTGCAGCAATTCCGGCACCAACCGCCCACCGGCGGAAATCACCACCGAGCGATGGCCGCGCCGGACCAGTTCCTCCGCGATCTCCAGTGTACCGCGTTCCACGCCGCCGCCGTTCAGTGCCGGCAGCAACTGCACCACGCTCAGGCGAACCATCGCTCGACAATCCAGCGGGCGCAGCGCTCCGCTTCGTTGAAGGTTTGAGACGGCCGCTTGAGGCACGGCTGACGTTGCCAGTCGGCGAAAGGTGTGACCCAGCCCGCGCCGGCCAGTTTATCCAGTCCCCGGCTAATGCGGCTGGATCGTTTACGCGGTACTTCCAGCACCCCCACCGCCGCGCCGGCGGTCAAGGCCTCGTAGACCATGGATACGCTGTCGGCGCTGACCCAGACCTGTCCGGCTCGCGCCAGTTGCGCCGGCAGCCAATCCGGGCCGGTCGCCGCGACCGGAACCACCGTCAGCCGGGCATTCGCCGGATCGTGACCGGCGGCAAGAAAAGAGGTCGGCGTGCGGCGCGAGGTGGTCAGCGTCCAGCGCATCGCTGGATCGACGGCCAGCACGGCGGCGATCTGCGCGCGCAATCCGGCGTCGTCCCAACCGAAATGCGCGGACGGTCCGCCGATGAGCATCAGGCCCTGCCGGGGGTCTAGGTTGGAGGAGGGTTGGATACGGTTCAGTGCCCCGCGCGTGGCCAACACGTTCGCGCGGACCGGCGGCGTGTCGTGCTCGGGGATCAGACACAGATCGAACAGAGCCAGCGGCAGACTGGGCCGCATCAGCACCACCACGCGCGCGCGCCGCCGCTGACGGGCGGCCAACAACGAGAGATGGGTACCGTGACCGGCACCCACCAGCAAATCCGGCGCCGGCAAACTCGGCCACGCAGACAAACGGCCACCCGCCTGGGCGAGCAGCGCCGCAATAGGGGATAAGCGTTGCGGTGTGACGATTTCGACCGGCCGCAATCGGGCCAGAGCTTCCGTCAATCCCCCGCTCTGATTGTCGTGCCCGGCCTTGCCGTCGCTGAACCGCCAGACGACCAGCGGGCGCACCGGCGATTCCACCCGCCGCCGGACAGCGAATCAATCCACCAGCACGAAATCCGCGCCGCAGTACGGGCACTTGGCTTTGCCAGTGGCTTCGAGCGGTAGATAGACCTTTGGATGGGAATTCCACAGCGTCATTTCCGGCAGTGGGCAGGATACCGGCAAATCGGCTCGGCTGACCTCATAGGTCTTCTGAGCATTGGGCATGGCCTTGGCGAAAGCGGCGGCGGGAGCGGCAGCCATGGCATTGATCTCCTAAAGATTTTGTTTATAAAAAATTGTTTTAAACGGTCTTCGATCGTGGCAATGGATCGCTCAAACCAGCGTCAGCCAGTCGGGAAATTCATCGCGACGGCCTTGTACCTGATCGAAGTACATTTCCTGCAGGCGTTGGGTGATCGGACCGCGTCGGCCGTTGCCGATGACGCGGCCGTCCACTTCGCGGATCGGCGTCACCTCGGCGGCGGTGCCGGTGAAGAAGGCCTCATCGGCGATATACACCTCGTCGCGGGTAATGCGCTTTTCCCGGACCGAAATCCCGAGGTCGGTGGCGAAACGGATGATGGTGTCGCGAGTGATGCCTTCCAGCGCCGACGTCAGATCCGGGGTATAGATCAAGCCGTCGCGGACGATGAAGACGTTCTCGCCGCTCCCTTCCGCCACGTAGCCTTCGGTATCCAGCAACAGTGCCTCGTCGTAGCCGTCACGCAGGGCTTCGGACAGCGCCAGCATCGAATTCATGTAATTGCCGTTGGCCTTGGCCTTGCACATGGCGATGTTGACGTGATGCCGGCTGAACGACGAGGTGCGAATGCGGATGCCGCGTTCCAGGTTTTCCGCGCCCAGATAGGCGCCCCATTCCCAGGCGGCGATGATGGCGTGGACCTTGAGGTTGTCGGCGCGCAGCCCCATGCCCTCGGCGCCAAAGAAGCACATCGGCCGAATGTAGGCGCTGGCCAGGTTGTTGGCGCGCACCGCCTGCCGGCAGGCGTCGTTGATTTCGGCCTTACTGTACGGCAACGGCATGCCCAGGATATGGGCGGAACGAAACAACCGGTCGGTATGGGCCTGCAAGCGGAAAATCGCGGCGCCTCGATGGGTGGCATAGGCCCGAACCCCTTCGAACACACCCATGCCGTAGTGCAGGGTATGGGTCAATACATGGGTATTGGCCTCGCGCCAGGGCACCAGTTCGCCGTCGTACCAGATCAGACCATCACGGTCGGCCATCGTCATCGTTCGATTCTCCAAAACAAGGCGGCTTGCGCGCGTTGCGCGCGTTGCTCGAATGCATCGCCCCACGCCCGGTGCTTCAATCGCTTTCCATCAGCCGCCGCCAGATACGGTTCACGCCTTCGCGAACCTCCCGCGCCTCGTCGGCCGGGATGCGGGCGGGCTGTTCTTGCAGCTTGAGTAAGTGAATGCGCCGGCGCAGGCTTCGATAGGCGTTGCGCAACCGGGCGGCGTCGGCGACGGACAGGATGCCGAATCGCTCCAGCCCGTCGGTCTGCCGGATATTGTCGGTGTAGGTCAGCAGATCCGGGTAACGGTGGGC
>DAOTGT010000139.1:0-8476 GCA_035447285.1 Candidatus Competibacter sp. | reverse complement strand
ACCCACATAATCCGTTAGGACGGATTTAGGTAGACTCACCAAATCATCGCAATGGATGCTGCTATCATGTTTCAAGCCTTGTTCGATTCCGACAAGAACCTGGGTGGAAAGGCCGTGATAGGCGCTATAAATCGGCGCACAAATTACCGTAGAAAATTTTGAGTCAATCAGCACTTGGCGACTCACCACAACGAAAACTCTAGATCGCCTTGGGTCACGGGCCGATGGATGCGGAACCCGGTATAAATCGCCACGTTTCAAGGAATCACCTGATAATCAAGCACATCTTCCGCTTCTTGGTTTAGCTCGTCCGCGTAGCGGTTTAAGATTTCAAGATCGCTATTTGCGGTATCGTGCGTGGCGAAAAAGCAACGGAGAGCTTCTACTATAAGAGCAGTGCGCGCATCTGACTGGGGTGCTCGCCGATACAACTCAGCGACAAGATCATCTGGAATATTGATGGATGTTTGAGTAGTCATGGAATTTTACCAAGTAAATTAAATAGTTGGATATGGGTAATCGTAATCCGCTTTGGTGCAATGCCCAATTAGGCGGGTTTCGCTTCGCTCTGCCTGTTCCATTTGGCTGGGCAAATTATCATAGGGCGGATTAGGGTAGCAGTTTGTAATTCCGCCTTTTGGAAGACCTACTCAGAATTAGCTTATTACGCTTCACTAACCCGCCCTACCGCGCCTCGTACCTCTATCCTGCATCAGTCGGTAGGACGCGCCCGCATGCCAGTTCACACTCCGAGAAAGGTACGCAATGCGTACCCTGATTGGCTATTCATAGTGAAAGCTGGTTTCGTTCTTCCACCATAAAAAATATTCACTCCTTTCAACAAAGGAATCCATTATGTCTTTTAATCGCTCAGTTCGTTGTGCAAATGAAAGACGTAAAAGATCTTTGTTAAATCCATCCCAGTTCATCCAGATGAATTTAATTTTGTTATCGCGACACCATTGCTTCTTCCTTAAGTCGTTCTTTTTCAATGAGCTATTTTCTCCATATACTTCTCTGAAATGCTGAGGCCCTTGCAACTCAATTGCTATCTTTAACTCTGGAATATATAAGTCCAGTTCCAAAGGGGTATTTTTCTCAGAACGAAGATTGTCCGGCCTAATGTTTTCTAGTATGTTTTCACCTTCGTATATTTCCTGAAGGCTTCTGAACAATAAAGTCTCTGCAAATGACTTTCCTCCTTGTCGCAAATTACCATTTAACAAATCAGCCAGTATATTTGACAAATATCTCTTTATAAGTCCTTTGGTGCTATCTGTACCATAAGTTTTAATGTCTGCATACCGCCAGCTAGAATTTTGCCATTTTAGTTTTTCAAAATCTTCTCTCGGCAAGTAATGAGAAAAGCGAAATTCAACATTCAGATTTGATGGTATCATCGTAAAATTTAATAGATACGGCTTTTGTTGAACTGTTGACCCTACATACCAGCAAGTATTCAGGACTCCCTGTCCTTTATATTGCGTTTCCCATACTTTCAAATCAGGAATATCTTCCAGTAAGTGTAACGATTCCTTAGCCCAGGGGAGAAGTCTCGGATCGTTGATGTATGAAACAAGCTCTCCATCTTCTTTGTCTGGAAAATGATGTATTGCCATGTTCAGTCCTTACGTGCCTAACAAGTGATTATACGGTTCTGTATCTACCCGGATTCAAGACGGTAGTAAAATCTGTTTGATCTCGTCAGTTTTCATTGGCTGTATAACATTCATCGCCAGCCATCCAACCCCGGAAGCCTACCCCGCTTACCGTCCTCTGGAACTCGCCCGTCGCCACGAGGCGCAGTTGGCGCAGAGAAACATCCTGGCCGCGCAGCATCCACATTCTCACCGGTGGCCGCGCCCTTACCTGGACATCTGTCACAAGTATAGCTTTTCGCCAGCGGATCGGCAGGGTTTGGCCGCTTTTTTGCCAAAGCCACTGCATTTAGCGGCTCTACGATATTTCGCAGTCCTCGTCTTCGACCAAAGTTCAGTATTCCAGATTTATATTATTAATTATCAATAAGTTATTTTTTATTTCTCCAGTGGCATAGGTGTTGCTGATTCGGTTGGCGAACACTTGATCGATGGAGCCATTTCATTCCCTGGAAAGGCATTTTCTCCAGAAATGGCGCAATGGCTCATCGGTCGCGAACGATCTCCCAGCACCCGCAACCCCTATTCTGGAGAAACCCCCATGAAAGCCACGATTCCCATCGATAACCCCGAACGATTGCGCCTCGAACGACAGTACGAAGGTAAAGAAGACTGGCGGCTGTGGGGGCCGTATCTATCGGAGCGGGCCTGGGGCACGGTGCGCGAGGACTACAGCGCCCACGGCGAAGCCTGGGAACATCTCGACCACGATCAATCCCGCTCCCGCGTCTATCGCTGGAACGAGGACGGCTTGGGCGGCATCTGCGACGAGCAACAGCGATTGTGCTTTGCGCTCGCCCTGTGGAATGGCCGCGACCCGATTTTGAAAGAACGAGCGTTCGGCCTGACCGGCAATCAAGGCAACCACGGCGAGGATGTGAAAGAGTATTACTTCTATCTCGACGCCACGCCCAGCCATAGCTATCTGCGCTATTTGTATAAATATCCCCAGGCCGAATATCCCTACGGCGGGCTGGTGGAAGAAAATCGCCGCCGGGGTCGCCTGGACCCGCCGTTCAACCTGCTGGATACCGGCATTTTTCAGGACAATCGCTACTGGGACGTGGACGTGCGTTACGTCAAAGCTGGCCCGGAAGAAATCCATATCCGTATCGCCGTCGCCAACCGTGGACCTGAAGAAGCGACTCTGCATCTGTTGCCGCAACTGTGGTTCCGCAACACCTGGGCCTGGGGCGATGAAGAGAAAGAACAGGCACTGGCTGAACTGCGGGGCGAGTCGGTTTCGCCGGATCAGAAAGCGATCAAACCGGCTTTGCGCGCGATCACGGCGCCGGATGGCGCGGCTTGGGCCGTACGCGCCGAACATCCGGCCTTGGGCGCCTATCACCTGTACGGCCGGCAATCCGCCGAGCCGCTGTACACCGAGAACGAGCATAATGTCCAACGCTTGTGGGGGCTGACCAACGCCAGTCCCTACGTCAAGGACAGTTTCCATCGCCGGGTGGTCAACGGCGAGCACGACGCGGTCAATCCCACGCGGGAAGGCACCAAGTTCGCCGCCTGGCATGTGCTGACCGTGGCCGGCGGCCAACAGGCCGAAGTCGAGTTGATATTGAGCGCGGCGCCGCTGGCCCAGCCCTTCGCCGCCACCGCAACGGTGTTCGCCGACCGCCGGTCCGAGGCGGATGCGTTCTACCGCGACCTGTTGCCCGAAGCCTCCGACGAGGACCGGCGCATCCTGCGCCAAGCCTCAGCGGGCATGATCTGGAGCAAGCAATTCTTCCATTACGACGTGGCCCGCTGGCTGGACGGCGACCAGTTCCCGCCGCCCGACGGCCGCAAAGGGGGCCGCAACCGCACCTGGCGGCACCTCAAGGCGTCCGACATCATCTCCATGCCCGACAAATGGGAGTATCCCTGGTTCGCGGCCTGGGATCTGGCCTACCACTGCGCCGCGCTGTCGCTGGTGGATGTCGATTTCGCCAAAGACCAGATCGAACTGGTGCTGCGGGAAAACTATCTTCACCCCAACGGCCAGATTCCCGCCTACGAATGGGCGTTCGGCGACGTCAATCCGCCGGTGCATGCGATGGGTGCTCTGAAAGTGTTCCGGGCGGAACGGGTGCAGCGCGGCCAAGGCGATCTGCACTTCCTGGAGCGGGTGTTTCACAAGCTGCTGCTGAACTACGCCTGGTGGATCAACCGCAAGGACAGCGACGGCAACAACGTGTTCGAAGGCGGCTTTCTGGGGCTGGATAACATCTCGGTGTTCGACCGCTCCCACCCGCTGCCAGCCGGCTACGCGCTCAAGCAGGCCGACGCCACTGGCTGGATGGCGATGTTCGCCCTAAACATGACCGTCATCGCGCTGGAACTGGCGGCCGAGGACCGGGAATACGAAGACATCGCCATTCAGATTTATCAGCAATTCTTGGCCATCGCCAACACCATCGCCGGCCACGCCGGCCACGAAGTGCCGCTGTGGGACCCAGAAGCGGGTTTCTTCAAAGATTTGATGATTTGCCCGGACGGGCAGACGCAGCGGATCGACGTGTATTCCTGGGTCGGGTTGATTCCGCTGTTCGCTTGCGAGGTGGTGGACCGGCGCATTCTGGCCAAGGTTCCCCGGTTCCGCGAACTGCTGCGCCAGCACCGTCACGGCGTGTTCGACGGCAGCATTATCTGCCAATGCCCGGATTGGGAAAACGAACGGGGCGAGCACCTGCTGTCGTTGGTCACCAACCGGATGTTGCCGCGCATCCTCAAGCGGCTGCTGCGGGAAGATGAGTTTCTGTCACCTCACGGCATTCGCAGCGTCAGCCGCATTCACGCCACACATAAGCATTTGGGCACGCTGCCCGGCGTCGGCGAAGCCATCATCGAGTACGTGCCCGGCGAATCCAATTCCGGTCTGTTCGGCGGTAATTCCAACTGGCGCGGCCCGATCTGGCTACCGACCAACTACACGTTGGTGCAGGCGCTGGAGAAGTTTCATCGTTTCCTCGGCGACAATTTCACCATCGCCGTGCCCAGCCTGGGCAATCGCGAATTGAATTTGAAGGAAATCGCCACGCTGATCGCCGAACGGCTGGTGGACATCTACCGCCGCGACGCGAACGGACGGACGCCCGCTTTCCCCGCCGACAGCCCGTTCCAGCACGATCCACACTGGCGAGATTTGCTGCAATTCTACGAATATTTCCACGGCGACACCGGCCAGGGTTTGGGTGCCGCTCACCAGACCGGCTGGACCGGCCTTCTGGCGAATCTGGTGATGCGCCGCTACCGGCGCGATATCCCGGCCTATTGGAGCCAGCGAGTAGCAACCGATAACACCCCTCTCCCTGTGGGAGAGGGGTTGGGGGTGAGGGTGTCCAACTCCCCTCGGCCGCCGGCAGAAGAAGTACCGGGAGTGAGGGCGGCTCCCGCCACGAGCGCGGTGGAGGGCTGAGCCATGCTGACCGCAACCGTCGCCGCCGTCCGGCACCGCCGGGCCAATGTCATCGCGGCCTTCCTCAAACGCGTGGACGAAGCGCTGCGCGTCGCCGAAGTCACGCTCTATCCCTTTCTGGACCTCGTGATCCGGCTATGGCTGGCGCAAGCGTTCTGGGTGTCCGGCGTGCTCAAGCTGGCCAACTGGGATACCGCGCTGACGCTCGCCACCTACGAATACCCGGTGCCCTGGTTGGACCCGTTCACGGCCGCCGTACTGGGCGTCAGCATCGAGGTACTGGGTTCGATGCTGCTGGCGTTCGGACTCGCTACCCGGCTGGCCGCGATTCCGCTGTTGATCCTGACGCTGGTGATCCAATTCGAATACCGCGCCCTGGATCAGCATCTTTACTGGGCTGCGCTGTTCGGCTGGTACATCGTCATGGGCGCGGGGTCGATTTCCCTGGATCGGCTGCTGACTTCCGGTTTGGCATCTTCAGCATTGCCGTTGGTCAAGCCGCTCGGCCGGTTATACGCTGCATGCACCCGCTATCTCGGTCCAGTCTATCAGCTTGGACTGCGGCTCTGGCTGGCGAGCTTGTGGTTCGTGCCGGTTTTGGTAGGGCGTTCGCTGCTGGAAGCCGTGTTGGGATTCGTCAGCCCGCTGCTGGCGTTGGGATTGGCGACCCGCTTGGCCGCGATCGGCGCAATGCTGGCGCTGCTCGGCTCCGGCGTCATGGGCACGGACGAAATCCAGACGATCAACCGGCTCTATCCGCTTTTCCTGCTTGGCCTGATCGCGCTGTGCGGACCGGGACCGATTGCCGCCGACACCGTTCTGCAACGGCAACTGGCCCGCTGGTTCCCGCCGCTGGAAAGCTGGTCCGACGCCGCGTTGACGGACGTGCCCCATGTAGTCGTGGTCGGTGCCGGTTTCGGTGGAATCAAGGTAGCGCACGGCCTGCGGCTGGCCGCCTGCCGGGTCACGGTCATCGACAAGCGCAACTACCATCTGTTTCAACCGCTGCTGTATCAGGTGGCGACCGCCAGCCTGTCGCCGGCCGATGTCGCCACCCCGATCCGGGCGCTGTTCCGCGACCAGCACAACGTGCGGGTGTTGCTGGGTGAAGTCACGGACGTGGATACCACCGCGCGTCAAGTGGCGCTGAGCGACGGCAGCCATATCGGTTACGACTATCTGGTGCTGGCCACCGGCGCGCGTCACAGTTACTTCGGACGCGACGACTGGGAACCCTATGCGCCGGGCCTGAAGCGCATCGACGACGCCACCGCCATCCGGCGCCGCCTGCTGTTGGCCTTCCAACAGGCAGAAAACTGCGCCGATCCCGAGGAGCGGCAGCGGTTGCTGACCTTCATCATCGTCGGCGGCGGCCCCACTGGCGTGGAACTGGCCGGTGCCATCGCCGAACTAGCCCAGCACGGCTTGACCGGGGAATTCCGCAATATCGACCCGGCCCAAGCACGAGTGTTGCTAGTGCAATCGGCACCGCGCCTGCTGCCGAGTTTTCCCGAATCGCTTTCGGAAGTGTCGGCGCAATCGTTGCGGGCGCTCGGCGTGGAAGTGCTGACCAAGAGCCGGGTGGAGAAAGTGGACGCCGACGGCGCGCTGGTGTCCGGCCAGCGAATCGGGTCTCGCACCGTGTTCTGGGCGGCGGGGGTGATGGCTTCGCCCGCCGCGCAATGGCTCAAGACCGAAGCCGATGCGGCCGGCCGCCTCAAGGTGGGACCGGAACTGAGCGTGCCCGGCTTGCCCAACGTCTTCGCCGTCGGCGACACCGCCCTGAGCGAAGCCTGGGACGGCAAGCCGGTGCCGGGACTGGCGCCGGCGGCCAAGCAACAGGGCGTTTACGTCGCTGGAGCGATCAAGGCTCGCCTGGAAGGACGTACCGGCCTGCCGCCGTTTCGCTACCGCCATCTGGGCAATCTGGCCACCATCGGCCGGCAAGCGGCGGTCGTCGATTTCGGCGGGTTCAAATTGAGCGGGGCGCTGGCGTGGTGGTTGTGGGGCATCGCGCACGTCTTCTTCCTGGTGGACCCGCGCAAGCGCCTGTCGGTCGCCATCGAGTGGTTCTGGGCCTATCTCACCTACAAACGCGGCACCCGGCTCATCACCGGCGGCAAAGAGTAAGGAGCATCGACATGATCAAGCAAACGTCGCCGAACGTGCCGGCGGTCCTCGCGGTGTACCTCATCGCTTTCCTACAGGGCCTGACGCTGGTCAGCTTCCCAGCCAGCAGCGCCGTGCTGAGGCAAATGCACGGTTTCACCGACGCCCAGTACGGCGCGATCTTTCTACCGCAGGTGGCGCTGGCGGTGCTGGGCGCGGTGGCCGGCGGGACGCTGGCCCGCCGGCTGGGTCTGCAACCGTTATTGTGGTTGGCGGCGGCGGGCAACGGCTTGTCGCAATTGGCGCTGGCGGCGAGTCTCTGGGTCATGCCGGCGCTGGCGTTTCCGGTCATTTTGGCGGGAACGGCGCTGCTGGGGTGGAGTTTCGGGTTGGGCGGTGCGCCGCTGAACAGCTATCCGCCCCGCTTCTTTCCCCGACGCGCGCCGGCCGCCGTGGTCGCCTTGCACACCTTGTTGGGACTGGGTTTGATGGTGGGACCGTTGCTGGCCGACGGTTTCGGTCGAGCCGGCTGGTGGATCGGATTCCCGCTATCGCTGTTGGGGTTCAGCGCGTTGCTGGCGCTGGCCGCCGCGACCGTGCGGTTGCCGTTGGAGGCCGGCGGCGAGATGGAGGAGCGCCGCGTCGAGACGAATCCGCCGCTGATTTCCGGGGCGTTCTGGACGTTCGCCGCCATCGCGGTACTCTACGCCTTCGCCGAAGGGACCTTCAGTAATTGGGCGGTGATTTATCTGCGCGAGGCCAAGGATCTATCGGCGGTGGTGGCGGCGCTGGCTCTATCGGTGTTCTGGGGCGCGATGGTGGTCGGTCGGCTGCTGGTTGCGGTGCTGGTGGTCCGCATCGCGCCACTGACGATCTGGCTGGCGTTGCCGGTTCTGATGATCGCGGCGTTTCTGCTGCTACCGAGCGCCTCCACGCCAGTGCTGGGTCTGGGGTTGTTCGCGTTGGCGGGTTTGGCCTGCTCGGCTTTCTTTCCGCTGACCATCACGCTGGCGTCGGAGCGGTTTCCCGAGCATGTGGCTTGGGTGTCGTCCATGCTCATCGCCGCGCTGATGGTGGGGGTGGGATTGGGTTCGTTCGTGATCGGTCCACTGCGGGATTGGTTGTCTCTGGAGCAGATCTACCAATTTTCGGCGGCCTATCCCATCGCAGTCATCGGACTGGCTCTGTGGCTGGCCGGTTCACGGCGACGGTTGGCGGTCGAGGTTCGAGTCTGAAGTAGGTGGGCTTCCGGCGGCCCCGCGCGACATCCCCATCGGGACCGCCTACGCGGTCTGGA
>DAOTGT010000138.1:2150-8696 GCA_035447285.1 Candidatus Competibacter sp. | reverse complement strand
CGCCGCTATCATACTTTGGATCATGTCCGGCATTGCCTGGAAGAATTCGACCGGGTGGCGGCGTTGATGGACGATCCCGACGCCGTCGAAATAGCACTCTGGTTCCATGATGCGGTTTACCGGTCGGGTGCGATGGATAACGAACGACGCAGCGCCGATCTGTTCCGGCAGTGGTCGGAGGGACACGCGGATGCCGCTTTCCTGCAACAGGTGGACGATCTGATTATGGCTACCACCCACCGCGACCCGCCCATCCAGCGCGACGAGCGCTTTGTCGTCGATATCGACCTCTCCAGCTTTGGGTTGCCGTGGGCGGCATTCGAACAGGATGGCCACCGAATTCGCGCCGAATGCGCGGAGATCGGCGACGAAGCCTACTATCCGGGCCAGCTGCGCTTCCTGCTGTTCCTGCAAGGCCGGCCGACTTTCTTTTTAACCGAATTTTTCCAGCAGCGTTACGAGCGGATCGCGCGTAACAATATCCACCGGGTCATCGAAAACTTGCGTGCGCGTGGCTACGGCTGAAACCAGCATCGGCATTTTCCGGGAGTGCGGGGCATGAAACTGAAATTCAGCAACCTGAAGGCCATGCGGGAGGAGCAGGTGGTATCCCAGCGGCAAGTGGCGGCGGCCGTCTTGTTCGCCGATATCTGCGGCAGCACCCGCCTGTTTGAAAAATACGGTGATCGGCGGGCGCGGCAGATCGAGACGCGGGTGCTGGACGTGCTGACCTCGGGCACCGTCGCGCATGACGGCGTGGTGATCAAAACCATCGGCGATGAAATCATGAGCCGGTTTGCGAGCGCGCAACAGGCGGTAAGCGCCGCCTGCGAGATGCATCGCGCACTCAAGGAGGACAAGGAATTGGCCGAATTGAACATCGCCGTCAAGATTGGTCTGCATTACGGGCCGGTCCTGGTCGAAAAGGGCGACTTGTTCGGCGATGCGGTGAACGTCGCCGCTCGGATGGTTTCCCTAGCTAAGGCTGATCAGATCATCACCACACGAGAGACCGCGGAGTGGCTGCCGGCCGATCTGGCCCAGATGATCCGCGACCTCGGACGGTCGTGGGTGCGAGGCAAGAAAGATGAGGTGGACATTGTCGAGATCATCTGGCACGACTCCACCAGCCTGACCCAACTGGCCAGCGGCGGCCAGGAGGAATTGCGCAGCCTACTGTTTGCCCGACTGGTGCTGGACTATCGCGAACGGACCATCGAAGTGGTGCCCGGCTCACAAACTTTCACCATGGGTCGCGGTGAGCGAAGTAATCTAGTGGTGGACCGGGAATTGGTGTCCCGCAGTCACGCTGGCATTGAGTTTCGGCAGGGCAAGTTTGTGCTGGTGGACCACAGCACCAACGGAACTTATCTACTACTGGAAAACGGTGCGCGTTTTTTCGTGCGGCGCGAGGAGTTCGCCTTGCACGACCAAGGGGTGATTTGTCTGGGGCAGGCGATCGCCGACGGCGATCCCGATCTGATCCGTTATCGGTGCGT
This sequence comes from Candidatus Competibacter sp., assembly GCA_035447285.1. GTDB lineage: Bacteria > Pseudomonadota > Gammaproteobacteria > Competibacterales > Competibacteraceae > Competibacter. The sequence continues at coordinate 7,197 of DAOTGT010000138.1, read as the reverse complement.
GCATGGGTGATGCGCGCCGAGTAACTAAACGTGGCGTGTCCAGACCAGAGTGCGGTTGTTGACCGGCATCGGATAATCCCGCCGAAATCGTAGACCGTTATCCCGCGCAAGCCGGTCGAGATCGCTGAAGTCGCGAATCCCGCTGGCCGGATCGCGCTGTTTCAGCATCTGGTCGAACGCGGCGTTGCTGGCGCTGGTATGGCGACCGTTATCATTGAACGGCCCATACAGGCAGAACGCTCCGCCGGGTTGCAATACCTGGCCGATACCCCGAAACAAGCCCTCCACCGCGGGCCAATGCATGATGTGGGTGGTATTGGCGGAAAACACACCCGCTGCTTGAGCGACCGGCCACGGTATGCGGCAGGTGTCCAATTCCAACGGTTGGCGTAGGTTCGGCAGACCCGCCTCGTCGATCCATAGTCGAATGCCGGGCAGGTAGTCGGCCTGATCGGTCGGTTGCCAGTCCAGGTACGGCAATTCCCGCGCAAAGTGAACGGCGTGTTGCCCGGTGCCGGCGCCGATTTCCAGAATCAGGCCCGGCTCGGTAAAGACCTCCCGCAATACCGCCAGAATGGGCGCTTTGTTCTGTTCGCAGGCTTCGGAATAAGGCTTGGCGTAAAGGTTCATGGCGCGATTGGTCGTTAGAGCACCTGCTTCAGGAATGCCTGGGCCCGAGATTCTCGCGGCGCGGTGAAAAATTGCGCCGGCGGCGCGTCTTCCAGAATGCGGCCAGCGTCCATGAACAGCACTCGTTGGGCGACCTCGCGGGCGAAACCCATTTCATGGGTCACCACCGCCATGGTCATCCCTTCGCGAGCCAACTGCTTCATTACATCCAGCACCTCGCCGACCATTTCCGGGTCCAGCGCGCTGGTCGGTTCGTCGAACAGCATCACCTTGGGGTCCATGGCCAGGGCACGGGCGATGGCTACCCGCTGCTGCTGGCCGCCGGATAGTCGCGAAGGATACTCGTTCGCCTTCTCGGCGATGCCAACCTTGGTCAGCAGCGCCATGGCTTTCTGGTTGGCCTCACTGGCCTTGCGCTTGCGCACCACCCGCTGCGCCAGGGTGACGTTTTCCAGCACGGTCTTGTGCGGGAACAGGTTGAAGTGCTGGAACACCATCCCCACCTCGCGGCGTACGGCGTTGAGGTTGGTTTTGCTGCCAGCGAGGTCGATGCCGTCGATGACGACCCGTCCGTCGTCGAATTCTTCCAGGCCGTTCAGACAGCGGAGAAAAGTGGATTTGCCCGACCCGGACGGGCCGATGATCACCACAACCTCGCCCTTGGCGATCGCGGTGCTGACATCGTCCACCGCCCGCACCGTCTGGCCGCGCCCCTCGAACACCTTGACCAGATTGCTGACTTCAATCACTGCGGGCGAACCTCCGTTCCAGCCAGAAGAGCAGTTGCGACAGTACCGAGGTGACCACCAGGTAGAGCAGGGCGACCGTGAACCAGATCTCGAAGGTGGCGAAGCTGGCGGTGATGATCTCGCGCCCGCTCTTGGTCAGGTCGGTGATGGCGATGACCGACACCAGCGAAGAATCCTTGATCAGGCTGATGAACTGTCCAGCCAACGGCGGTAGCACTCGTTTGAAGGCTTGCGGCAGCACGATGTAGGCCATGTTCTGAAAGGCGCTCATGCCCAGCGAGCGCGCTGCTTCGGTCTGGCCCTTGGCAATGGACTGGATGCCGGCGCGGATGATCTCGGCGATGTAGGCGCCGACGAACAATGCCAAGGCTCCGATGCCGGCGACGATGCGATCCAGGTTCAGCACCGTGCCGATGAAGAAATAGAAGATGAAGATCTGCACCAGCAATGGCGTGCCGCGGATCAGCTCGATATAGATCACCGCCAGCCCGCGTAGGACAGGGTTGTCGGAAATGCGGCACAGGCCGGTGATCAGGCCGATCAGCAGGCCGACCAACCCGGAAACGAAGGAAATCCAGATGGTGATCCACAAGCCCTGGGTCAGCGGTCCGATCCGCCATTCATGGTTGTCGCCGACGCTGTCTTCCCGGTCGAGGGTATCGCCGACCGCCACCTGCACGGTTTCCACCGGCAGCACGACCGGAGCGCCGCCGTCGGCGGGCGTGACGACGACCCGGCTCAGCGCGCCGTCGGCCTGGATGGCACTGACCCGGCCGGCGATCGGCGATTCCTGGGGAACCTCGGCCCGGTAGGCGAAGTATTGCGGCACCCGTTCCCAGCGCCATTCATAGTGAACGCGCTTGGTGGCGACCCACAGACCCGTCACCAAGCCGATCAGGATGGCGGCGAGCAGCAGATACCAGGGCCAGGTGGCGGGACGATGCTTGAGCGCCACGACTTACTGTACGTCTTTCAGCCAATCGGTATTCTTGAACCACTTCTGGTACAGCTTATCGTAGGTGCCGTCCTGCTTGACCTTGACGAGGAACTCGTTGAGCCATTTGATGAATTCGGGGTTGCCCTTGCGCACGCCCCAGCCGAGCGGTTCGCTGGTGAAGGGTTGGTCCAGAAAGACCAGCTTGCCCTCGCCGCGCTGGCCGATGGCGACCGCGTTGTAGGGCGAATCGTAGACGAAGGCGTCGGCCTTGCCGTTGACCACTTCCATGACCCCTTCCGCTTCGGTCTCGAAGGACAGATAGGTGGCCTTGGGCAGGTACTTCTTGGCGGCGATTTCGCCGGTGGTGCCGAGCTTGGAGGCGATTTTGTACTTGGGCTTGTTCAGATCCTTATAGGACTTGATCTTGCCCTCCAGTGCCTTGCGCAGCAGCACGGTCTGACCGATCACCATGTAGGGTTCCGAGAAGTCGATGGTTTCGGCGCGCTCCTTGGTGATGGTCATGCCGCTCATGATGATGTCGCATTTGCTGGTGATCAGCGCGGGGATGATGCCGTCCCAGGCCGTGCTGCTCAGTACCAGTTTGACGCCCAGCGCCTCGGCCATCAGCGCCGCCAGATCGGGATCGAAGCCGACGATCTGGCCGCGTTTGTCGGTGATTTCGAACGGCATGTAGGCCGGTTCCAGACAGACTTTCAGCTCGCCCCGTTCCTTGATTTCGTTGAGCACGTCGGCTCGGGCGGGAGCCCCGGACAGAGCGAGCAGCAGGCCAAGGCCGACACCAAGCGCAACCAGGAATTTTTTCATGGAATCGTGACTCCTTTGGTTATTGTTAGGCGCGGCCGGCAAAACCCATGGCCGAGTGTCGGTCATGATATACAAAATTCATCCTACTGTAATATGGTGGTCAAGTGGATTTGCCCTCGTCGAGCAATTCCCTGATCACCATGCGGATGCCGCATTTGGGGCAGCGCGGCATTTCTTCGATCGGGATGTAGATGATTTCGGAATAACGGCACTTCGGGCATGCGACCTGCACGGGTTCTGCTTTATCGCGTTGCATGGGCCAACTCCTCGCCGGCAGGGGCGGTTTGATGGAGCAGTTGGGCGATGGCCCGTTCGAAACGACGCAGCCCTTCCTCGATCAGTTCGTCGGGGATGATTAGCGAGGGCGCCAACCGGATCACGTCCGGTCCGGCCACCAGCACCAGCAGGCCCTGATCCATCGCGGCCTTGATGAAATCGCGGCTGTGTCCCCGCCAGGCATTGGTCAGCTCGCAACCGAGTAGCAAGCCCTTACCGCGCAGTTCGCGAAAGATGCCGAATCGGTCGTTGATGCGCCGCAGTCCAGCCATGAACGCGGCGTGCTTGCGACGCACGCCGGCTAGTAGCTCGGGGTCGCTGATCAGATCCAGCACGGCGCCGGCCACCGCGCAGCCCAACGGATTGCCGCCGTAAGTCGTTCCGTGGCTGCCGACATTGAGGCTGGCGGCGATGGGCGCGGTGGTCAGCATGGCGCTGATCGGAAAGCCGCCACCCAGTCCCTTGGCGGTGGTCAGGATATCGGGCGTCACGCCGTAACCCATGTAGGCGTAGAGGTGGCCGCAACGGCCGTTGCCGCATTGGACTTCGTCGAAGATCAGCAGCGCCTGGTGGCGGTCGCACAATTCACGTACCCCGCGCAGGAATTCCGGTGTGGCGCTGACCACCCCGCTTTCGCCCAAGACCGGCTCCAGAATCACCGCGCAGGTCCGGTCGGAAATCGCCTCGGCGAAAGCAGCCAGGTCGTTGAACGGAACATGCGTGATGCCCGGCGGCAACGGCTCGAAGCCCTCGGTGTATTTGGGTTGACCGCCGACAGAGACGGTGAACAGGGTGCGGCCGTGGAACGAGGGTGTAAAGGCGATGATCTCGCGCTTGTTCGGTCCGGCGTGGTCGGCGGCGTATTTGCGAGCCAGTTTGAGTGCCGCTTCGTTGGCCTCGGCACCGGAGTTGGCGAAGAACACTCGTTGGGCGAAGGTCAGTTCGCACAGCCGGCGGGCCAGCTTGAGTGCTGGTTCATTGGTCAGCAGGTTGCTGACGTGCCAGAGTTTACCGGCCTGTTTGGTTAGCGCCGCGACCAGCTTCGGGTGGGCGTGGCCCAACACGTTGACGGCGATGCCGCCGGCGAAGTCGATGTATTCCCGCCCGTCCTGATCCCACAGACGGGAGCCCTCGCCGCGCACCGGGATGATCGCCGCCGGGGCGTAGTTGGGGACCATGACGTCGTCGAACACATCGCGGGTGATGGGGAGGTCACTCATGGGGAACGATCCTGAATCGAGGTTGGGCAGAGATATGGAACGACACATAGCATACCTTGAATCCGGTGACGCAAAACCCGAATGTGGGGGTGGTATCCGTTCCTTTGTGTCTCACAGCGCGTTCAGCAACGGCATTAACCGATATTTACGCTGGTGCTTCTCGCGCAGGGCGCTGAGATAAGCGCGCCACTCGGCTTTCTGGCCAAGCGCGTCATGGGCCTGCTTGGCCTTGCGCAGCCACTGAGCCGCGTCTTGGTAGTGGGCCGACTTGGCGCCGTCCATGATCGGTTCCGCCTGCTGTCGGGCCTGATCGATCACCCATTGTGGCTGTGAGGGGATGGCGGCGTCCATGACCCGCGCCAAGGTTCGGGATGAGACGTAGTGCTCCTTGACCGCCGCGATGGCATCAT
>DAOTGT010000138.1:0-2050 GCA_035447285.1 Candidatus Competibacter sp. | reverse complement strand
CGCGCCAAGGTTCGGGATGAGACGTAGTGCTCCTTGACCGCCGCGATGGCATCATCGATCAGGCTTTCGTGTAAGAAGACGTCAACCTTGGTTTCGGTGGTGATGTGGGCATTGCCACGCAGAAAATCCAGCAGATCCGGTCGCCGCCCTGGCCAGCCCGCGCCGGCCAGCGTTTCCACCCGTTGGTAGGCGTCCAGGCTGGGCGCGATCCGAAATGCGATCAGACTCGCCGCCAACGCCCGTTCGTTCTGGCCATGCGCGGCAGCTTGGTCGCGCAGCCAGGCCGCCAGTTCAGCTTGAGAGGGCGAGTGGTATAGACCGAATTCCCGCATTTGTTCCGCGATTTCCGCCAGCACCGGATCGCTTGGCGCTGGCGCGTCTTGCCGGCGCAGGCCATGCTCGGCAATCTGGAACGCGGCTTCGATCTCATCGCGTTCGTATAGTGCCTTGACGAGTTTCAGCAACCCTTTATCGGAAAGCGGCTGTTCCAATCCGGCGCGCACGGCATCCCCAACCCGGTCCAGTTGCAGCAGCTTAAGGGCGTAGTCGTCATATTGATGTTCGGCCTGGGCCAAATTGAGATACGCCTCGTGTTGGCCGGTTCGCTCCAGAATCCGCAGTCGCGCCTGAGCGATTGGTACCCGTTGGTGGTAGGGTGGCGGATCGTCGCCCCACAGGCCGACCGGCACCGTTTCGCCGCGCAGGATGCGGGTCAACGTGGGGTCGTCCCAGCCTTGCCGGACGACGATTTGCAGGAGTTCCAGGCCGTCGGCGGCGGTTTCATCGAAATCCTCCATCCAGTCTCCCAGCCGGTCGGCCCAGTGCTGGCGTTCCTCGGCGCTCAGATCGGGATCGAGCAGCGCCTCGCTCCACAGCGTTTGGGTGCCATCAAGGAAGACGCTGACATCCTCGCCGATCTCGTTCAGCATTTCCCAGTGCTTGCTGAATTCGTCGGTGACGGCTTCCAGAATCGCCAGCGCGGCGCGACCGTTGCCGACCTCCAGCGCGGCCTGAGCTTGTTCCGCCAGCTCGACAATGTCATCGACCGCGCCGTAGCCATCCTCGTCGTAGCTATCGTCCCAGTCGCCGCGAGTGCGTATGGCATTGCGGACGCTTTGCCGCAGCGCGTGGGTATTGACCTGGACGGGAGCGGCGCACTGGGCTGAAGCTGCGGTCGTGGTGGAACCGTCCGGTATCGTCGGGGCGATATAGGGCAGGGTGGTTTCGATCATGTCGTTCAGGCGTGGGATGCGATCCGCTAGTTTCAGCAACAGCGCCTGCAATTGTTCTCGGTCCAGTGTCGCCAGTGTTTCAGCCAGCGGCGGGCGGATTTCCACCGCGTTCGGCTGTTCGGCACAGGTCAGCAGCACGGCGACGATGTGCTTGCACCAGCCCTCGTAGTCGTAAGGACAAGTGCAGGCTGCGTCGGCGATCTGTTCGCTTTCGAACTGAATCCACACCCGATAGGGACGGGGCGCGCTGCCCTGGACATCGGCTTCCAGTTCGTCGCCACGCCGCGTCAGCGGTCCAACCATGCCTTCCTGGACATATGCCCGGCCCCGCTCGATGGAACGGTCGGTGGCGTGGTCGCGTAGCTGGACGGAATCGAACGTGGGAGCGGGCATCGGGAGTGATCTCAGTCGGTAAACATCAAGCCTTTATATAGTTTATATAGTTTAGCGTCGTGGATTGGGTGGCAACGGAGCGATCCAGGCCGGTGGTGCGAGCATGATCGTCGATATGACGAGGTTAACAGCGTGGGGGAATTTGCCCGCCGTGGCAAACGAGGTTAGATTGCCTGCATTTCCGCTGAACCCTATTCCCATGTCCAAAATCGCCAAAAGCATTTACCGCGTCCTGTTTGTCAGTCAGGGCAAACTGTACGAACTGTACGCTCGCGACATTCACCAGGACGATCTGTATGGCTTCATCGAAGTCGAGGAACTGATCTTTGGCGAGCGCTCTAGCGTGCTGGTCAACCCGGCCGAGGAAAAACTGCGCAACGAATTCGCCGACGTGAAACGTACCTTCATCCCGATTAACTCGGTGA
>DAOTGT010000137.1:3204-8724 GCA_035447285.1 Candidatus Competibacter sp. | reverse complement strand
GCACATGATCGGCGCGCAAGTCCTCAACGAAGGCCAGTTGGAGCGCCGCGTCACCCATGTCGCGCTGGGCGCCCGCACCCTGGCCAACAGTTGTCAGGATCTGCGGGCCGGCGCGATGGTGATCATGCCCGGCGACCGTGACGATCTGCTGCTGGCCACCTGCATGGCGGCGATCGGTGGCACCCACGTCGCGGCCGTGCTGCTCACCGGCGGCATCAAGCCCGACCCACGAGTCTGGAAGCTGTGCGACCCGGCGTTCGCCGCCGGCCTGCCGGTACTCACCATCCCTTACAGCACCATGCAATCGGTGCTGTATCTGCCCTACATCAACCTGGAAATCCCGCTCGACGACCACGACCGCATGCAGCGGGCGGTGGAGACGGTCGCCTCGCACATCACCCTGGAATGGCAGGAACCGCTACTGACCACGATCGAGGAACGACGGCTCAGCCCGCCCGCCTTCCGCCATATGCTGGTGGAGCGCGCCCACCGGGCCAACAAGCGCATCATCCTGCCCGAGGGCAACGAACCACGCACCATTGAGGCGGCGATCATCTGCCACCAGCGCAACATCGCCCGCTGCGTGCTGATGGGCGACGCCGGTCGCATGCATCGGCTGTCGGCCCGCCGCGGCATGACCATCCCGCCGGGTATCGCAATCATCGATCCCACCCAAATCGATCCGCGCTACATCGATGCGATGGTGAAATTGCGCCAGGACAAGGAACTGAGCCCCGGACTGGCCGAGGAACAGCTGCACGACTCGGTCGTGCTGGGCACCATGATGCTGCAACTGGGCGAAGTGGACGGTTTGGTGTCCGGCGCGGTGCACACCACCGCCAACACCATTCGTCCGGCCCTGCAACTGATCAAGACCGCGCCCGGAGTCAAACTAGTGTCGTCGATCTTCTTCATGTGCCTGCCGGAACAGGTGCTGGTCTACGGCGACTGCGCCATCAACATCGACCCCAACGCCGACGAACTGGCCGATATCGCCATTCAGAGCGCCGAGTCGGCCCAGGCCTTCGGCATCACGCCGCGGGTGGCGATGCTCAGCTACAGCACCGGCACCTCCGGCACCGGCAGCAACGTGGAGAAGGTCAAGGAAGCGACCCGCATCGCCCGCGAGCGGCGACCGGATTTGCTGATCGACGGCCCCTTGCAGTACGACGCGGCGGCCATCAAGGCGGTGGCCCAAAGCAAGGCGCCCGACAGTCAGGTCGCCGGCCGGGCCACGGTGTTCATCTTTCCCGATCTCAACGCCGGCAACACCACTTACAAGGCGGTGCAGCGCAGCGCCGACGTGATCAGCATCGGCCCGATGCTGCAAGGCTTGGGCAAGCCGGTGAACGACCTGTCACGCGGCGCGCTGGTGGAAGACATCGTGTTCACCATCGCCCTGACCGCGATTCAGGCCGAACAGGCGGCGGAACGGGAGCGCGCCGCCCGGCGCTGAACTTTCACTCCCGCTCGAACACCTCCACCCGAGCCGGCGGCAGATTGCTCCAGATGATCTTGCTGGACCGCCGCCGAAAATGAGGGAGCAGCCCGGACTGGGTGCCGCGCAGGTCGTAGGTGTATTGCACCAGTAGGCCACCGGCATCGAGCAGGGTCTCGAACTGGTGACTGATGGCGTGGGTGACGGCGGGAGGCAGCGAACGCAAAGGCAGGCTGGACACGATGCCACCGACCCCTCGCGAGCGGTCGTGGCCCAGCAGTTGCGCCAGTTGCGCGGCATCTCCCTGTATGATCCGCAGTTGCGGAAAACGCCGGCGCAGGTGGTTGACCAGCGTCGACGAACGCTCGATCACCACCAGTTTCCACGGTGGCAGGCCGTGCTTGAGCAGCGCGGCGGTAACCGCGCCGGTTCCTCCACCCAGTTCCACCACCAGCCCGTCCCGATCCAGCGGCACCCGCGAGGCCATGCAACTCGCCAGCGCCGGCGCGCTGGGACAGGCCGCCCCCATGGCGCGTGGGTTGGCCCAGATTTCCCGAGTGAACAACGCCAGTGACGCGGCGCCGGGGTTTTGCATCAACACCTTCACCAAACGTTTCATACCCTACCTAGTTGTAAAATCCAGAGAACCGCTCATCGATCGGAAAGTTGCGTGTTGCGTGTTGCGCGATGGCGACCGGAGCATCCAGCCGGCGGAAAATACCACCACGCCGGTAATAGATGTGACAGTTGGATGACCGCAGGCATTTTAATCGATATCCGGCACTTTAATAGCGAGAATAGCGGGATATCGAATTTGGCGAGGCACCGTACCGAAATCCGGCTCGACAGCGCCACCGACAGGATATGCAAGCGGTGGAAGAACGCTCGGAGAGCGGAGGACAGATGGATCGGCACGACAACCGCCGGTCGAAACCGGCGGTTCAAACAACGTCAGGAGGGGCTGCGCAAGCGCTCTTGCTCGGCTTCGAACAACACCGACGCAATCTGGTGCAGTCCTTCTTCCTCGGCCAATTCGGAAATCTCCTCCCACGCGGCGCCGCGGTCGATGGCGGCGGCGGTCTTGCTGCCCGCCGGCAAATCCTGGCGAGCCTCCCGAATGAAGGTATCGGTGGCCACCGCGGCATCTTCCAATGTCGCCGAGCCACTCCGCAGCGCTTCCTGCTCGGCCTCGAACAATACCGAGGCCAACTTATGCAAGCCTTCTCCCTCGGCCAGTTCGGAAATCTCCTCCAGACTGGCGTTACGGTCGATGGCGGCGGCGGTCTTGCTGCCATCGGGCAGATCGCTCCGGAACGACTGGAGCAGTTGCGCGATGTTTTTCATCTCCACGGGTAGAACTCCTGGTGATGGTGATTGAAAGATGGGTTCGATGGGCGGGCAAGTCTATTATGGCGGCGCCGAAAAAACCAATATCGAACCGGCGCTGCCCGCACCGATCGCAGGCTTTCGATCCGAGTCCCGGCTCTTGGCGCATTGCGACCGAGCGGACCCCTTGCCGTGCCCATGACGATTTCGTCTATCTCCGAGCACGGCTTCCAGAACATTTTAAGGTTGGTTTCAGGCGCGTTCCGTACAGTGCGCCTCAACTCGCAAGGACGCGTCGATCCGAACCGACGACTCGGACTGTCGTTACCAACTCCATTCGCTAATTGATGAGGTATTGCTCCATGATCGCTCGCACATCCCTGCTCGGCACCGTCGCTTTCGCGCTTGCCACCACCTTTGCCGCCGCCACCCTCGCCGCCGAAACCAAGGATGCCACGCCAAGCACCAGTCCGCCAGCCGCCACGGCGACCGCCGGCATCACCAAGGAACAGGCCGTCGATATGGCATTGAAGGCGCATCCGGGTAAAGTGACCAAAGCCTACAAGGATCGGAAGAACGGCAAGGAGACCTGGGAAGTGAAAATTAAGGGCGACGACGGCAAGAAATGGGAAGTGTATTACGACATGAAGACCGGGGATCTGGTCGCCGAGGAAGGCGACTGAGGTCGAATGACCCAGGTTGACGTCCCGAAACCGAAAACCCGTCATCGCGCCTCCCTCGCGTCACCGCGCGGCGGAGGCGCCGACCACACACCGCGAGCTTATGGCCATGACTGACCATCGTTCCACCGAAATCGCCGTTTGGGACCCGCTGGTCCGCTTGTTTCATTGGGTCCTGGTGGCCGCGTTCTGCGCCGCCTATTTCACCCAGAGCGAGTGGTTCGAGGACTTCCAGGATCGCCTGGACGGCGAGTGGCTGCAAACCGTCCATGTCTGGGCCGGTTACACCATCGCCGGACTGTTGCTGTTTCGCCTACTCTGGGGTTTCACCGGACCACGCTACGCCCGGTTCGCCGACTTCGTGCGTGGACCCCGCGCCACGCTGTCCTACCTCAAGCAAGTGCTGACCCTGCGCGCGCCCCGCCACCTGGGCCATAATCCAGCCGGCGGCGCCATGATCGTGGTCCTGCTGCTGAGCCTGACCACCGCCGTTACCGCTGGCTTGCTGCTGTACGGCGCCGACAAAGGATTGGGTCCGTTGGCCGGCTGGATGGCTGGTAGCAACGAAGACACCATTCACTCCATCAAGGAGATCCATGAGTTTTTCGCCAACTTCACCCTCGCGCTGGTCGCCGGACATCTGATCGGGGTCGTCTGGGAAAGCCTGCTGCACCGGGAAAATCTGGCCCGCGCCATGGTGACCGGACGCAAGCGCGCCTGACCCCCCTTATCAATGTCATCCGCGAAATCGTGCCCATGCCCCATCCCGCCAGACCCATCGCCACCCTTCTGCTGGCTGTAAACCTGCTGGTGGTAGGTCCGCTCATGGCCGGGCACGACCATGACGAAATCCGCCGCTTGCGCGGCACTGGGCAAATTCTGTCGCTGGAAACCATCATCGCCAATCATCGCACCCGGCATCCCGGAGGCCAATTACTGGAAGCGGGCCTGGAATCCGAGCATGGCCGCTATGTCTACGATCTCAAATTCTTGGGTGACGATGGTGTGGTGAGGGAGTTCGAGTACGATGCCCGCACCGGCGCACTGTGGCATTCCGAGCATGAAGACTCTAAAGAATAAGGATGAGCGATGCGCCTGCTGCTGGTCGAGGACGATGCATTACTGAGCGGCCGGCTACGCGGCGAACTGCAACGGGCCGGTTTCGCCGTGGACGTGGCAGACAATGGCGTGGATGCCGGCTTCCTGGGTGAGTCAGAACCCTACGACATGGTGGTGCTGGATATCGGACTGCCCGGCCGCTCCGGGCTAGACGTGCTGCGCGACTGGCGCGCGGCCGGCAATCCGATGCCGGTGCTGATCCTGACCGCCCGCGACGCCTGGCACGAAAAAGTGGATGGCTTCAAGGCCGGCGCCGACGATTATCTGAGCAAACCGTTTCATACCGCCGAACTAATCGCTCGCTTGCAGGCATTGCTACGGCGCGGTATCGCCCGGCCGCCCGGCCCGCTGCAAGCCGCCGGCCTGGAGCTGGACGAAAACGCCCAAACCGTCCGGATGACCGCCAGCGATGCCACCGTCGAGCTGACCGGCACCGAATTCCGCCTGCTGCGCTACCTCATGCTGCACCCTGGCCGGGTGCTGTCGAAAAGCCGGCTGGTCGAGCATGTCTACGATTTCGACGCCGAGCGCGACAGCAATGTGCTGGAGGTCTACATCAACCGACTGCGCCGCAAACTTGGCCGCGACCTGATTGCCACGCGTCGCGGTCAGGGCTATGTTTTCGGAACCGACGACACATGACTTCGCTACAGGCCCGGCTCTCGGCCGGTCTGATCCTGGCGCTGACGCTGTTGATGGCGCTGGCGGTGGCTCTCGGCGGCTACTCGCTGCGGCAACTGGCCGAGGACTTCGTCGCCGGCCGACTGGAACACGATCTGGAAACCCTATTGGCGGCCTTGACGTTCGACGCCGCCGGTCACCCGCATCTGGCCGCCGATCGGATCAACGCTCCTTTCCGCCAACCTTACTCAGGGCATTATTACCTGATCGAAACTCCCGGCGGCGTACTCTCTTCCCGCTCCCTGTGGGACACCGAGTTGTCCTTGCCGCCGCTCG
>DAOTGT010000137.1:0-3104 GCA_035447285.1 Candidatus Competibacter sp. | reverse complement strand
GCCTGGCAGTGGGCGGCGACCACGGTACGGTTGACCGCCAGCGTGACCGAACGGGAACTGTGTCTGCGGGTCGAGGACGACGGGGCGGGTTGCCCACCGGAACAAATGGAGCTGCTGCGACAGCGGGGAACGCGCATCGACGAATCCCGCGCCGGACATGGCTTGGGGCTGGCCATCGTCGGCGACATCGTCCGGCAGTATGGCGGCGCACTACGGCTGGAGCGCTCAGCGGCGCTGGGCGGTCTGATGGCGGAGGTGGCGCTGCCACAACCCACCACCCGCCAATCCGAAATCAGTACGCCTCGAAGCTAAAACGCGCCGTACCGATCCTCAGCACGTCACCTACCTCCAAGGCCAGCACTTCGTTGGTGGCCAGTGCGTGACAACCCACCCGAACCGAACCCGGCTCGGCCAGATTCTGAATCCAGTACATACCATCCCGGAACAACAGTTCGGCGTGCCGAGGCACCACCCCCGGCGCGTTGACGCGCAGGCCGGCCTGCGGAGAACTACCCAGCGATAGCCACTTGGGGACGTAGTAGTGGACGATCTGCCGACGCGCCGCATCCTCGCGTTCGAACCGGGCGTAAAGCAGGGCGCCGGGATTGCCGACTCCATTCAAGCGGGCCACCCGCTCTTGCATGTGTAGCAGCTTGAGATAGCGAGTCTTGAGCTTATCCCGCAGTTCATCGGCGTTGGCCTGCCGGTCACGCTGGTGCAGCACATCGACCAGCTCAAGCAGATAACGGCCGAACTTATCGCGCGGTTCCTGGCTGTCCCAATCCAGCAGTGCGTGTTCGCCTTTATGATCCCAGGCCAAAAACAGCTTTAGCCGATACAGATCGCACACATCCAGCACGTCGTCGACTTCCAGCAACTGCCAGCTCCCGCGCTCCAGCCGCTGGCCGTTTCGACCGGTGTAGGTATACCCCTCGTCGCTGGCTGACATCAGCGCCAGTTGGTCGCCCAACGCGCAGATCACGCTATGGAGCCGGGAAATCCGGTTGTACTTGGGCACGAAGCCCAAGGTGAAATCGCCGAACCCGGTGCCGGCGGCGGCGCTGTGGCGGCCAAAGATCATCAGCGGACGCGATACCAGTTCGATGCGCGCCACCGCATGGGCTGAATTTTCCGGCAGCAGCAGCGCCCGCGTCAGCGGCGTACCGCGACTGAGCGCCTGACCGCTGGCGGTACTGGTCGCCCGCAGACTGTAGCTACGCTCGGGATCAGCTTCCAGTTCGAGCGGCAAGGTGCAGGCCAGGGTATCGGCCTCGGTTTCCTCGCGCTCGGCGACCGGATCATCCAGCAGCCATCCGCTGGAAGCGGTCTTGTCCAGCAGCGGGTCGGGCCAGAAGCGATCGGATCGCGACGCGACACCCGCCATCGGTTCCTGCTTGCTCTCAACCGGCCGGGTAAAATCCAGCCGGATCTCGAAGCGGTTGTCGTAGGCGTGCCATTCTCCCCGATGGTCGCAGAGGTCGAGCTCCAGCCACAAGGTGGTTTGCACCGGGCCAGCGTGGGGACACCGATAGCCGATGTACACCGGCTGTGCTTCCCGGCCGTCCAGTAGCCGTAGCGGCGGGACTCGCCCTTCATCGACAAACACCAAGTCGGGGCTACGTAGCCGCAGGCGGATTTCCCGATACAACCACCAACTGGGATTGACCAGCAGCGCGCAAAGCATGTTTTCCCGTTCCGAGGCCGGGCTCACGGCGACCGCCAGACTCACCAGTACCGGCTGCTGGGTTTCCGTCAACCGGGCGATGCGTCGCTGGTACTCGTCCGCCTGCACCGGGCCGCCACGCGACCAGCGCAGATACCGGTTCCGAAAATAATCCACCGCCTCCCGATCCCGTGGTTCCCGGTATTCCTGTTTGGCGGCGAGTTCGCCCAGCAACTGGGCAAACTCGCGCAGGACCGACGCCGTCGACTCGACTGCGGGCGGCGCCGGCTCGGCGGGCGGAGCGACGCTGGCCCACCCCATCAATGGCGTCGGACTGACCTCTGCCGGACTCTCGGCGACTGGCGGCACGAGCATGGATTCGCGCGGCGGTATCGGCGCCAGTTTCAATTCTTCCCCGGCCGCGACCATCGGCCACTCGGCCACCGAGGTCCGATCGAGATCAAGATCAAGATCGAAATCCAACGGCAGATCCAGATCCAGACGCAGGTCAAACCCGTCACCGTCAGCGGGCGCCGGCACTGTGTCGCCAACGGCATCCTGCCAGAGCGGGCCAACCGCCCCGGACCCCGATTGAGCCCGCTCGCCGAGAAAGCAATTGCGGGCGGCTTCATCCACCAAACCTGGCGTAATCTCATGCTCCGATTCCAGGCTGGCGAACAGGAACATGGCGTCGCACAGCATGGCAACGGCGCGCGGGACTCCTTGGCTGTAGTGGTCGATGCGCTCGATCACGGCGGGAGAGAACAGCCCTTCGCCCGCATAGCCGGCGGCTTTGAACTGATGGTTGATGAACAGTTCGGTTTCCATGCCGCTCAGCCGTTCGAGGTGGCAACGCACCTGAACCTGCTCGTGCAACCGCCGCAACTCGGGTTGGCGCAGCTTGCCTTCGATCTCCGGTAGGCCCGCCAGTACGATCCGCAGGCGCTGATCGGGCTCCACCGCCGTTTCCACGAAATCCAGCAAGTGGCTCAACACGCCGATACGCAGATGCTGTGCGTCGTCGATCAGCAGGGCAACCGGTTGGTTGCGGCGTGCGTGCGCGGCCACGGTATCCAACAACAAGCGACTCTGTTGCTCAATGTTCAGACCTTCGGCCGGCAATTGCAGGCTGATGCATAGATAGTTAAGGATGTCGGGAAAATCGAGGTTGGCGTTATTCAGCAGAATGAAAAAAATATCGGCGGCTTCCGCCATGCAGCGGTGCAATACCAGCGTCTTGCCAAACCCGGCCTCACCGGTCAGCAGAATGAACCCGCGCTGTTCCCGGATACCGCTCAGGATATCGGCGCAGGCGCTGTCGAAATTATCGTTGTGATAATAATCTTTGCTATCTTTCGGTTTGAAGGGTTTGTTTTCGAAACCGAAATAGGTGGTATACATACCCTCCCCCTCCTCGACACTACCTCTGCCAGCATTCTAA
>DAOTGT010000136.1:0-8751 GCA_035447285.1 Candidatus Competibacter sp. | reverse complement strand
CCGATGCAGTGCAGCTCGCCGCGCGCCAGCGCCGGCTTGAGCATGTTGCCGGCATCCATTGCGCCCTCGGCCTTGCCGGCGCCGACCATGGTGTGCAATTCGTCGATGAATAGAATGATCTGGCCTTCTTGCTTGGCCAAATCCTTGAGCACCGCCTTCAGGCGCTCCTCGAACTCACCCCGGAATTTGGCTCCGGCGATCAACGCGCCCATGTCCAGTGACAGCACCCGCTTGCTCTTCAAGCCCTCCGGCACTTCGCCGTTGATGATGCGCTGCGCCAAACCTTCGACGATGGCGGTCTTGCCCACGCCCGGCTCGCCGATCAGCACCGGATTGTTCTTGGTGCGACGCGCCAATACCTGAATGGTGCGGCGGATTTCGTCGTCGCGGCCGATCACCGGATCGAGCTTGCCCTGTTCAGCCCGCTCGGTCAGGTCGATGGTGTATTTTTCCAACGCCTGGCGTTGATCCTCGGCGTTTTGATCCTCGACCTTCTGACCGCCGCGCATGGCGTCGATGCCGCGCTCGATCAGACTCTTGGTCGCGCCGGCCTTGCGCAGCAGCGTGCCCAGCTCGCCCTTGTCCTCCAGCGCGGCCAGCACGAACAGTTCGGACGAGATGTAGGCATCCTTGCGCTGCTGGGCCAGCTTATCGGTCAGATTCAGCAGGCGAGACAGGCCATTGGCGATCTGCACGTCGCCGCCGGTGCCTTCCACTCGCGGCAGGCGGTCCAGCGCCTCGCCGAGCTGGGAACGCAGCAGATTGACGTTGACATCGGCCTGAGCGAGCAGCGGTCGCACCGTGCCGCCATCCTGGTCGAGCAGAGCCGCCATCACATGCGTCGGTTCGATGAATTGGTGATCGCGGCCCACCGCCAGACTCTGGGCGTCGCTCAGGGCTAGTTGGAATTTACTGGTCAGCTTGTCCATTCGCATGGATGGTTTACTCCCATGACAATACAATTTCCCTAGAATTTGGCGGTGGTTTGGGGGAATTCAAGGGCAACCGGCATCGCCGGCACGCTTCTTTTCCAGCACGCCCGCGCGAAAATCCGCAGCCCGATTGTCCTCACTGAGCTGGTCGTCAAAAATCACCGTTATTTCATCAGCCGACCGGCTTCGGCTCCCGAACGCCCACCACCATCGCGAGGTTCCGCTCCATGCATCAGATGCTCCGCTTCAGCACCCGCCAGGCTCAGGAACTGCTCGACATCACCGAACAAGTGCGCGCCGCCGCGCGTGATAGCGGGGTCGCCAACGGCCTGGTCAACGTCTACGCCCAGGGCGCGACCGCCGCCATCATGATTCAGGAAAACTGGGACGCGAGCGTGCCGACCGACGTGGTCAATCTGCTGCGCAAGCTGATTCCGCCGGGCGTCTGGCTGCACGACCAGCAGGACGGCAACGGCGATGCCCATCTCAAGGCGGGTCTGGTCGGTCCGTCCGAGACCATCCCGATCATCGACGGCAAACTGGGGTTGTCCACTTGGCAGGGGATCTTCTTCTGCGAGTTCGACGGTCCCCGCTCGAACCGAACGGTGGTCTGCACCGTGCTGGCAATGGATTGAGCGAGCCCGACGCGGTCAATCCAGCGCCTGCGCCAGATCGGCGACCAGATCCTCGACCTCCTCGATCCCCACCGACAGTCGCACCAGTCCGTCGTCGATGCCTAGATCCCGACGCACCTCCGGCGGCACCGAGGCATGGGTCATGATCGCCGGGTGCTCGATCAGGCTTTCCACTCCGCCCAGACTTTCGGCCAAAACGAACACCTGGCAACGGGTCAGAAACCGCGTGACCTCGGCCAGATCGCCGCGCACCACCGCGCCGATCATGCCGCCGAAACCACCGTGCATCTGTCGCCGCGCCAGTTCGTGCTGGGAATGGCTGGGTAAGCTGGGGTAGATCACCCGTTCGATTTTTGGATGCCGCTCCAGCCAGGCGGCGATGTGTAGGGCGTTGGCACTGTGCCGCTCCATGCGCAGCGCCAGGGTTTTCAGGCCGCGCAGGACCATGAAGCTGTCGAACGGGCTGGCGACCGCGCCGATGGCGTTTTGCAGGTAACCCAGCCGCTCGGCCAACTCCCGGCCACGACATACCGCTACGCCGCCGATGACATCGGAATGGCCGTTCAAGTACTTGGTCGCCGAATGGACGACGATATCGAAACCGTATTCCAGCGGTCGTTGTGCCCAGGGTGTGGCGAAGGTATTGTCGGCCACTGCCAAGATGTCGCGCTGGCGAGCGACGGCGGCGATCATCTCCAGGTCCACCAGTTTCAGCAGCGGATTGCTGGGCGTCTCCACCCAGATCATCCGCGTTTTCGGTGTCAGCGCCGCTTCCAGCGCCGCCCGGTCGCGTAGGTCGGAGTAGGTGAAGCTCAGCCCGGCGCTACGCCGTCGCACCTGCTCGAACAGCCGCCGGGTACCACCGTAGATGTCGTCCAGCGCCACCACATGATCGCCGCTGTCCAGCAGTTCCAGCACTGTCGAAGTCGCGGCCAGACCCGAGGCGAAGGCAAAGCCAGCATCGCCGCCTTCCAGATCGGCCACGCAGCGCTCGTAGGCAAAGCGGGTGGGATTCTGGCTGCGCGAATACTCGAAACCCTGGTGCACGCCGGGGCTGGATTGCACGTAAGTCGAAGTGGCGTAAATCGGCGTCACCACCGCACCGGTGGTCGGATCCGGCGACTGGCCGGCGTGAACGGCGCGGGTGGAAAAACCCGGTATCTGGGAAGAATCGATCATCATGGAATCCTTGAATTTTTGGAGCGCCACAGGTCACGGGCTTCCCTCGTCGCCCGGACGATTTCAATATTGACTGACCAACCAAATCAAACTCGCCATCCGCCCGGTGCGATTCTCGCGGCGGTAGGAGAAGAACCGTTCCGGCTCGCTGAACGTGCAAAATTCTCCACCGTAAACCGCCGAGACGCCCAAACCATGCAATTGCCGTCGCGCCAGTTCGTAGAGGTCCGCCAGCCATCGCCCGGCGGGCGAGGGTCGGAAACAGGCGGCGTTGCCCACGTCCAGCGCCAGGAAGGCCGCGCGTACTTCCTCCCCCACTTCGAAGGCGTCGGGACCGATCGCCGGCCCCAGCCAAGCCAGCAGCTCCGTCGGCGGCACATCCATCCGCGCCACGGTCGCCGCGATCACCCCAGCGGCCAAACCGCGCCAACCGGCATGGGCCGCCGCAACCACCGTCCCAGCGCGGTCGCACAGCAGTACCGGCAGGCAATCAGCGGTCATCACCACGCAGGGCCGGCCCGGCTCGCGCGTCCAGGTTGCGTCGGCGACGACCGGCGCGCTTACCGTTTCCGCCGCAACCGCATGAATTCCGTGGACCTGCTCCAACCAGACCGGCTCGGTGGACAATCCCAGTACCGCCGCCAGTTGCCGCCGATTCCCGGCGACGCGGACCGGATCGTCGCCGACGTGCCCGGCCAGATTGAAGCCGTCGTAGGGCGGCAAGCTATCTCCGCCACGGCGGGTCGTGCTCACCGCTCGCACCGCGGCCGACGCGGGCCACTCGGGCACCAGCAGATATTCAAGGAGGAGTTCATTCATGTCGATGATCCGCATCTTCGCCGAGCGCCGTTAGTAAATCCGCCAGATCGACGGGAATCTCCGCTCGCCATTCCAGTCCCTCACCGGTGATCGGATGAGGGAACGCCAGTCGCTCGGCGTGCAGAGCCTGCCGGCGGAAGCCCTGGATCGCCGCGATGCAGGCCGGCGCGGCATTTGGCGGAATGCGCGGCCGACCGCCGTACACCGGATCGCCCAACAGTGGAAAGCGGATATGGGCCATGTGGACCCGGATCTGGTGAGTACGACCGGTTTCCAATTTGACCCGCAACAGCGCGTGGGCGCGGAAGCGGCGCCGCACTCGATAATGCGTCACCGCCGGCTTGCCGCCCGCCGTCACCGCCATGCGCTGGCGGTCCACCGGATGGCGACCGACCGGCGCGTCCACCGTCCCACCCGCCACCGGCACGCCGTTGACCACCGCCAGATACTCCCGCGCGATGGCTCGCGCCTGCATCTGCGCGACCAGCACGGTGTACGCTCGCGGGCTGCGTGCCACCACCAGCAGGCCACTGGTATCCTTATCCAAGCGATGCACCAAACCGGCGCGCGGCAGGGCCGCCAGTTCCGGTGCGCGATGCAGCAAGGCATTGACCAGCGTGCCATCGCGATTGCCGGCGGCCGGATGCGCCACCAACCCGGCCGGTTTGTCGATCACCAACAGATCGTCATCTTCGTACAATACGACCAGCGGAATCGCCTGGGGCAGAGCCGTGGTTTCGATCTCGAACTCCAGATCGCCGCTCACGGTTTCCCCACCGGCGACCGGGTCGCGCGGTCGGCGAACGGCGCCGTCCACCCGCAATTGGCCGGCCTTGAGCCATTGTTGCAGGCGACTGCGCGAATAGGTCGGCAGCAACTCCGCCAACGCCTGATCCAACCGCATTCCGGCGCAGGTGGGGGGAATCCGGCAATCGATTCGTTCGGTCGGAGGCATGATGGCTTTTGGCGGTTCGAGGGTTATACTGGTTTCGATTATGTATTCTACTCCCGACAATCGCCGCCTCATGCCATCATCCATGCGCCGCATATCAAAACTGCTTCTTGCCGGTCCGCTCGTGGCCGCGCTGTTGGCCGGCTGCTCGCTGCTGCCGGAAAAGATCGACGAAACCCAGGGCTGGTCGGTCCAACAGCTCTATAGCGAAGCCAAGGACTCCATGAGTTCGGGCAACTACAAGACCGCCATCGAGTATCTGGACAAGATCCAGGCCCGCTACCCGTTCGGCCGCTATGCCCAGCAAGCCCAGATCGACACCATTTACTGTCAATACAAAGACAACGAGCCGGACGCCGCCATCGCCGCCGCCGACCGCTTCATCAAGGCCAACCCGCGACATCCCTACGTGGATTACGCCTATTACATGAAGGGCCTGGCGAACTTCAACCGCAGCAACAGCTTGCTGGAAAGGCTTGCGCCCACCGATCGTTCCAGGACCGACACCAACACCGCCCGTCAGGCCTACAGCGATTTCGCCGAACTGACCCGCAAGTTCCCCGATAGCAAGTATGCCGAGGATGCCCGGCAGCGCATGCTGTTCCTGCACAACAGCCTGGCGGCTTACGAAATCAACGTAGCCAACTTTTACCTGCGGCGGGGCGCCTATGTCGCTGCCCTCAACCGCGCCACCTACGTATTGAAAACCTACGCGCGCACCCCGGCCGCCGAGGATGCGCTCAGCATCATGACCCAGGCTTACATCAAGATGGACATGCCGCAACTGGCCAACGACAGTCTGCGGGTGCTGGAGCGCAACTACCCGCAATCGCCGGAACTGCCGAAGTTGAACGCACTGCTTAAGGGCACCGGCTAACGGTCCGCTTTTCCCCTCATCCCTTCACCAACTCCGCAGGGGCAAGAGCGTTTTCAATGCCTCTGAACGATATCTGCTTGATTGCCGAGAGGGTCGCGCCATGTGGGATTTCTTCGAAACCGTCCGCCACCGCCATTCCGTGCGCAAGTACCAACCGGATATGCCGGTCGAAACCGAAAAGCTGCATGCCATTCTGGAAATGGCCTGTGCCGCCCCATCGGCCGGTGATTTGCAATCTTACCGCATCGTGGTGACGAGCAACCCGGCCGAACGGGAAGCGCTGGCCCAAGCCTCCCGTGGGCAATCCTACATCGCCGAGGCCCCGGTCTGTCTGGTGTTCTGCGCCGACCCGACCCGTTCGGCCACCGCCTTTGGCGAGCGCGGCGCCAAACTGTATGCCCTGCAGGACGCCACCATCGCCGCCGCCTACGCGCAACTGGCCATCGTCGCCGCCGGCATGGGCTCCATCTGGATCGGTGATTTCGAGGAAGAACGCGTCCGCGAGATCCTGCAACTGGAAGCGGGGCTGACCCCGCTTGCCCTGCTGAGTCTGGGCTATCCGGCGGAATTGCCGGAACCCAGTCCGCGGCGGTGGCTGGATGAAGTCGTGACGTGGCGGTAGCCCGCCCGTCGTCAGGGTAGCCGCCGCGAGGCGCAAAGCGCCTATTTCGCTTGATCCCGCGCGGCGACCACCCGTAAGCCGGTGAAAATCAAATCCGGTTCCCATCGGTACTCGCCTTGCAGGTAGGGCAGCACGATTTCCGCGTCGCCGCCGGTCAGCAGGCACAAGCCGGAGCCATGATCGGCGATCATCCGCCCGGTGATGCCGTCTATCGCCGAGGCGACCGCGTACACCGTTCCACCCCACACGCAGTCGCGGGTACTCTGGCCGAATAACCGCGCTTCTCCCACCTCCGGGGGAATCTGCCGGGTTTCCCGATACAGCGCCTCGCGCATCAAGCGCATCCCTGGAACGATCACTCCGCCCAGATGCCGGCCATCCGCCGCCAGGGCATCGATGGTGACCGCCGTGCCGCAATCCACCACGTAACAGGTCCGATCGGTCAACGTCCGCGCGGCGATCATCGCCACCCAGCGATCCGCACCCATTCGTTCCGGCTCGGCGTAGGAATTGCGAATGTCATAGGCCGCCGCCGTCGAGACCACGAATTCCGTCTCAATCCCCCAATGTCGACCGATCCATTCCGCCAGACCGGCGCGCGCCTCGGGTCCGGCCACACTGACGATCACCACCCGCGTCGGTTGCGGCAAATCCGCCCACAGTCGGGCTGCAAGCCCGGTCCAGGTCTCTTCGCCGCGACTGGCCTGACCGCGTCTAAGGAACTCACTCCCTTCACAGGTTGCCCACTTGACCCGGCTGTTGCCGACATCCGCCAGTAGCATCACGGTTCGAGCCTCAAGCCGATCTCTCCACCCAGATAGGTGTTCACTCGGCCGTCCACGCTTTCCAACAACAGCGCGCCGCTGGCATCCACGCCACGGACGATGCCGGTCACGGCGGCGTTCGGCAGGCGCAGTCGCACCCGGCGACCGGCCATCAGGTCGAACCCGGCCCATTCCTGGGCCAGGTCGGCGAAACCACCTTGCTCGAACCGGCCAAACATCTCCACCAATTCATTGATCAACAGTGCGGCCAAACGATTGCGGGACACCTCTCCATTACCCAGAATTTCCCGCAAATCGACCCAGGGCTGATCGATGGCCAACGCCGCCTGTCGCGGTAGTGCCACGTTCAGGCCGATGCCGGCCACGACATGCAGGGTTCCCGCGCTGGCGCCGGATTCCAACAGGATTCCGCCCAGCTTGCGCTCCCGCCACAGCACATCGTTTGGCCACTTCAGCCCGACCTCCGTCACGCCCAACGCCCGCAGACTCCGGGCTACGGCAATGCCGGTCGCCAGACTCAAGCCGCTCAGCCCCGCCGGCTGTCCGTCGAACCGCCACAGCAGCGAACCGAATAGCCCAGCGCCGAACGGTGACACCCAGGAGCGCCCCAGGCGGCCCCGCCCCGCTTGTTGCCGCTCGGCTAGGCAAACCGCGCCACCTGGCCATTCCTCCCCAGCCCTGGCCAGTAAATAGGTGTTGGTGGAATCCAACAGTGGATACACCTCCAGCCGACTCAAGCGGGTCCGGGTATCATCACTCAATCCAGCGGCGATCCGTCGGCGGTCGAGCAATTCCAGCGGTTCCGCCAAACAGTAGCCATCGCCCGGCAAGGCGCGTGGCTCCAGTCCCAGATCCCGCAAGGCCAGTACCGCTTGCGCCAGCGTTGCCGGTTCCGCCGACAAACGCTCGACGAGTTCCCGTTCGGTGTGCACCGCACCATCCGCCAAGAGGGTCAACAAAGCCTGCTCCAATTCCGTATCCGTCATGATCGCACTCTTCTCACTATCTCGATTCCGCAATAAAAAATGGCCGCAGTCAAGTTTTTCTAGCGAAGCACCTCGCCTGAAAAAGCTCAACGTGACATGAAGTTACGGTCAGCGCTCTGCTCGTGGACGGACGGCGGCTGGACTGACCAAAGACCACTGGGGCAACCATGGCAGGCGTTCGACTTCCGCAGTGGTAGGCGGCCATTTCCTTCAGGATTTTCGGGATGCCGGTGGAGCGTCCTCCGGTCATCTCCAGTTCCTTCAGGAACTCGCCGATGCGTTGGGACAGCGTACCACCTCGCACATGCCCTTGACGAAGGCGGACAGCGATTGGGTGCTGGCGATAGGTTTGGACGGCTTGCCGGATGGACTTTTCTTGGGACGCGGCATGATTCAGGCAGTTTGAGAAAATGGATTCAGCACGCGCACGCCGGTACCAGCGAAATCACCGACATTGCGCGTCACCAGCGTGAGGTCATGGATCAGCGCCGTAGCGGCGATTTGCTTGTCCAGCGCGTTTTCCGGCCAGGGCACGCCCAAGCGGCCCCAGACCTGTGCCGTATCCAGATCGAACGTCAAGACGGAATCGCGATAATCCCGCATCAACTCGGTCAGCCAAGCTTCCAGCAATTCGGCCTGCGGAACGTCGCCGCGATGGCGGATGAGATCCACGCCACGCCGCAATTCGCCCAGCGTCACCACCGACAGCCAGACCCGCGCATCCTGCTGCACGCATTGGCTGAAAAACGCCACGACACCCGCATCCGCCTTACGGCCCTTGCGCGCCTCGCTGATGACGTTGGTGTCAATCAAATACACGCGACGCCTCGCGCTCCTGCACGCGCGCGAAATCGGCGTCTTCACCAACGTTGGGCATCGCGGCCAGCACTTCGGCCAGCGAACGGCGGCGCGGCTGGAGCAAGACTTCGGCCAGCACAGCGCGATGCTCGGCCTCGGTGCTGCG
>DAOTGT010000135.1:2752-8771 GCA_035447285.1 Candidatus Competibacter sp. | reverse complement strand
AATCGCATGGAGAAGAGTTACTTCGGTACGGACGGTATTCGGGGACGGGTCGGCGAACATCCGATTACGGCGGAGTTCGTGTTGAAGCTAGGTTGGGCGGTCGGACGGGTGCTCCAAACCAAAGGCTTCAACAAAGTCGTCGTCGGTAAGGATACGCGCATTTCCGGGTATATGTTCGAATCGGCGCTGGAGGCGGGTCTGTCGGCGGCCGGGGTCAATATCGCTCTGCTGGGTCCGATGCCCACGCCTGGTATCGCCTATCTGACGCGCACTCTGCACGCCTGCGCGGGTATCGTGGTCAGCGCCTCACACAACCCCTATTATGATAATGGTATCAAGTTTTTCTCCCGCGACGGGCAAAAATTGCCCGATGTGGTCGAGGAGAGGATTGAGGAGTTGCTGGCGCAGCCGCTGGAAACCGTCGAACCCGACACTCTGGGCAAGGCCGAACGCATCGTCGATGCCGCCGGTCGTTACATTGAGTTCTGCAAAAGCACGGTTCCCACCTATACCAGCCTGGCGGGTATCAAGCTCGTGGTGGATTGCGCGCACGGTGCGACCTACCATATCGCTCCGAGCGTCTTCGAGGAAATGGGCGCAACCGTGATTCCCTTGGGCATCGCTCCCGACGGGCTAAACATCAATCTGGACTGCGGCTCCACCAAGCCGGCGGCGCTATGCGCGACAGTGAAGGAACAGAGCGCCGATCTGGGCATCGCCTTTGACGGGGATGGCGACCGTGTGATCATGGTGGACCATCGCGGTGAAGTTCTGGATGGCGACGAACTGCTGTTCATCATCGCTCGCGACCGGTTACGCATCGGTGCCCGATTCAACGCCGTGGTCGGCACATTGATGACCAATTTGGGTCTTGAGGTGGCGCTGCGGGCTCTGGGGCTCGAACTGCGCCGCGCCCGGGTTGGAGACCGTTATGTGATGGAATGCCTGCTGGCTGAGAATCTGATTTTGGGGGGTGAAAGCTCTGGCCACATCATCTGCCTGGATCGGACCACGACCGGCGATGGCATCATCTCCGCGCTGCAAGTTTTGTCGGCGATGCTGCGTTCCGGCAAGAGTTTGCACGATCTCAAGGCCGGCATGAGCAAGTGCCCGCAAACGCTGATCAATGTGTCGGTTGCCGGGCGCGTGGATTTGCAGCGAACATCGATCCAGGAAGCGGTCCAGGTCGTCGAGAGGCAGTTGGGTGACAATGGCCGAGTGCTGTTGCGAGCTTCTGGAACCGAGCCGATGGTTCGAGTGATGGTCGAGGGCATGGATGCCGGAACCGTCGAACGCCACGCCCGTGAATTGGCCGGCGTGGTGCGGGATGCATTGTCGGTTTGATTGATTTTCGAGGGCAAAAAACGTAAACTCCCTAGGATTTTCAAAGTGAGGGAGATAGCGATATGCGCCGTAAGTTCGTGGCTGGAAACTGGAAAATGAATGGCTCGGCCAACAGCATTCGCGAGTTGCTGCAAGGCATTCGCGAAGGTGCCGCCGAGGTTGCGGCCGTCGAACTGGCGGTGTTTCCGTCGTTCGTATATTTGGGGTTGGTCGAGCAGCAATTGTCTGACTCCTCGGTCGGCTGGGGCGCGCAGAATCTGTCTGAGCATGCTTCGGGGGCGCACACCGGAGAAGTGGCGGGTTCGATGTTGCAGGATTTTCATTGCGACTACGTCATCGTCGGTCACTCGGAGCGGCGCACCCTGTACGGTGAAACCGACGAGATCGTCGCGCGGAAGTTTGCCACCGCC
The DNA here is from genome assembly GCA_035447285.1 of Candidatus Competibacter sp. Classification (GTDB taxonomy): domain Bacteria; phylum Pseudomonadota; class Gammaproteobacteria; order Competibacterales; family Competibacteraceae; genus Competibacter. The sequence continues at coordinate 7,017 of DAOTGT010000135.1, read as the reverse complement.
CGTAAGATTGGACTCAAGCCCATCCTCTGCGTCGGAGAGACTCTGCAGGAACGCGAGCAGGGGGTGACCGAGGCGGTGGTCGAACGGCAAATCAAGGCGGTGTTGGATCTGGAAGGCATCAGTGGTTTTGCCGATGCGGTGATTGCCTACGAGCCGGTATGGGCGATCGGTACCGGTCGGACCGCCACCGCCGGACAGGCCCAGGAGGTCCATGCCTTCATTCGCGCCAAGTTAGCGCAACTGGATTCGGCGTTGGCGAGCCAGGTCCGCATTCTGTACGGCGGCAGCATGAAAGCCGCCAATGCTGCGGAGCTGCTGGCCATGCCGGACATCGACGGAGGTTTGATCGGCGGCGCTTCGCTCGAAGCCAAGGAGTTTCTGGCGATTGCCAAGGCAGGCTGTTAAACTGCCGCCATGCTGCACACTCTGATTCTCGTCGCGCACATCATCGCCGCCGTCGCCTTGGTCGCCTTGGTGCTGCTACAACAGGGCAAGGGCGCCGATGCCGGCGCGGCGTTCGGTAGTGGGTCGTCCGCGACGATGTTTGGGGCGCGCGGTGCCGCGTCCTTCCTGAGTCGGACGACCTCCGTGTTGGCGACCGTGTTCTTTCTGACCAGCCTGACACTGGCTTACTTTGCCACGCAAACCAGTGTCCCCAAGAGCGTCGTCGAACGGTTGCAGGTTGAGGAAACCAAGGCTCCACAGCCACGGCCCGATGTGGTCGGCGGTCCTGCGGATGTGCCTCAGTTGCCGCGAAAATAACGACTTGTTCGTGCCGATGTGGTGGAACTGGTAGACACGCTATCTTGAGGGGGTAGTGGCGCAAGCCGTGCCGGTTCGAGTCCGGCCATCGGTACCAAAATTACAGGGCGAAAGTATCTTAGGACCGCAGCCAAGATGCTTTCGACATTTCTAGACACCTTGATGTTGTTTACTGGCTCACGCTAGGGAATGAAGTGCGGCCACCACCATGAGGTTTATGAGTCATGCGGCGTTTTAACTACAATAAGCAACACGCCTCGACTGTCTTGCGTATAGCGCCCACGAAATATTCCGGGACCGTGCCGCTGAGCTTGTCGGAAACCTTCGTCGCCGATCCAAGACCCTAACTAGCCGCCGCAGCGCTTTCTTCCGGCCCGCCATGTCGAAGGTGCGATCCTGATGTTGTCCAATTATCTCCCAGTCCTGATTTTCGTCGTCATCGCCATTGCAATCGCCACGATTGCCATCAGCCTCGGTTTTTTCCTCGGACCACGTCGCCCCGACAGCGAAAAATCGTCGGCCTACGAGTGTGGTTTTGAATCATTCGAAGATAGCCGGATGAAATTCGATGTCCGCTATTATCTGGTGGCAATTCTTTTCATTATTTTCGATCTGGAAATCGCATTTTTGTTTCCTTGGGCAGTCGTGCTCGACAAAATCGGCTTGTTCGGTTTTGTGGCGATGGCAGTTTTTCTCGGCATCCTGGTGATCGGTTTCATTTATGAGTGGAAAAAAGGAGCCTTGGAATGGGAATAGAAGGCATTCTTGAAAAAGGCGTGGTGACCACCACGGCCGACAAACTGATCAACTGGGCACGCACGGGTTCGATGTGGCCGATGACCTTCGGTTTGGCTTGCTGCGCAGTGGAGATGATGCACGCCGGCGCATCTCGCTACGATCTGGATCGGTTTGGCATTGTGTTCCGGCCCAGTCCTCGCCAATCCGATGTAATGATCGTCGCCGGTACCCTGTGCAACAAAATGGGGCCGGCCTTGCGTAAGGTTTACGATCAGATGGCCGAGCCTCGCTGGGTGATCTCCATGGGATCTTGCGCCAATGGGGGTGGCTATTATCACTATTCCTATTCCGTGGTGCGTGGTTGTGATCGTATCGTGCCGGTGGATGTTTACGTGCCTGGCTGTCCGCCGACGGCGGAAGCGTTGCTGTATGGAATCCTGCAATTACACGATAAAATACGACGCACCAACACCATAGCCCGTTGAGATAATGCCCCATGGCCGACGCTCTCCAAAATCTCGTGGAAAAACTCCAAGCCCGGTTTGGCGACATTCTGTTGGAATGTAAACTGGATAATGGGGAAGTGACCATCGAAGTTCCGCCGGAAAGATTGATCGAAGTGTTTACCGCGCTACGCGACGAACCGGATTTTGTGTTCGAGCAGGTCATGGATGTTTGCGGTGTCGACTATCAGGCTTACGGCGCCGTGGAATGGGCGACCGGCGAATCCTCCAACAAAGGTTTTAGCCGTGGGGTGGTCGAACGGGCCACCGGGCGCGCCGCCGCGGCCATCCAGCACGTCGTTGCCGATCGCCGATTCGCCGGTAAGGGGCGCTTTGCCGCCGTCTACCAACTGCTGTCGGTGTCGCGCAACCAGCGGCTGCGCGCGCGTGCATTCGCGCCGGATGACGAACTGCCAGTGGTACCCTCGGTGGTGGCGTTGTGGGCGTCGGCCAACTGGTACGAGCGCGAGGCGTTCGATCTGTATGGCATCGTGTTTGAAGGTCACCCGGACCTGCGGCGCATTCTTACCGATTACGGGTTTATCGGTCATCCGTTCCGCAAAGATTTCCCATTGATCGGTCACGTCGAAATGCGCTACGACCCCGAACGTGGTCGCGTGGTGTACGAACCGGTCAGCATTGAACCGCGCGTGTTGGTGCCCCGCGTCATTCGCAATGACAGTCGTTATCTGTCCGAGTCTCACTGAGGAAAACCGCTGATGCCTGAGATTCGCAATTACACTCTGAACTTTGGGCCGCAGCATCCGGCCGCCCACGGCGTGCTGCGCCTAGTGCTAGAGATGGATGGCGAAGTAGTACAGCGCGCCGATCCGCATATCGGCTTGCTGCATCGCGGGACCGAAAAGCTGGCGGAGAGCAAGCCGTTCAACCAGAGCATTGGTTACATGGACCGGCTCGACTACATGTCGGCGATGAGCAACGAGCATGGTTACGTACTGGCCGTCGAAAAGCTGTTGGGTATCCAGCCACCGCCGCGAGCCCAATATATTCGGGTCATGTACGCGGAAATAACGCGAATCCTCAATCACTTGTTGTGGATCGGCGCGCACGGTCTGGACATTGGCGCCATGACCATGTTCATTTACGCCTTCCGCGAACGGGAAGATTTGCTGGATTGCTACGAAGCGGTGTCCGGAGCACGGTTTCACGCAACCTATTTCCGGCCCGGCGGCGTTTATCGCGATCTGCCGAATGCGATACCCAAGTACGAGTACGAGCATTCCAAGTGTCACAGCAAGAAAGACGTGGATGCACGGAACGCCACCCGCCAAGGCTCATTGCTGGATTTCATCGAAGCCTTTACCGAGCGTTTTCCCGGTCGTGTGGACGAGTATGAAACCCTGCTGACCGATAATCGCATCTGGAAGCAGCGGACGGTCGGTATCGGTGTGGTGACTCCCGAGCGCGCCTTGCAACTGGGTTTTTCCGGCCCCATGCTCCGGGGATCCGGCTTCGCTTGGGATCTGCGCAAGAAGCAGCCTTACGACGTCTACGATCAGATGGATTTCGATATTCCGGTTGGCGTCAACGGTGACTGCTATGATCGCTATCTGGTGCGGGTCGAGGAGATGCGCCAATCCAATCGCATCATCAAACAGTGCGTGCAATGGCTGAAGGAAAACCCCGGTCCGGTGATACTGGATGACCACAAGGTCGCGCCGCCGCCACGGGAGAAGATGAAAGAGGATATGGAGGCGCTGATTCATCATTTCAAACTCTTCACCGAAGGCTACTGTGTGCCCGAGGGCGAGGTTTACGTGGCTACCGAGCATCCCAAGGGCGAGTATGGGGTCTACCTGATTTCCGACGGCGCCAACAAGCCTTACCGGCTCAAGGTGCGGGCGGCGGGTTTCGCCCATTTGTCCTCCATGGATGAGATGACCCGCGGCCACATGCTGGCCGACGTCGTCGCCGTCATTGGTACCCAGGATATCGTGTTTGGGGAGGTCGACCGCTGATGAGCGCACGTAAAAGTGATTTGTTGTCCGCTCATGCCCGCGCGGAAATCGATGGATGGATTACCCGCTATCCCGCCGATCGGAAACAGTCCGCCGTATTGGCTGCCCTGCGCGAGATCCAGCACGAGAATGGCGGCTATCTCACCACTGAATTGATGGATGCGGTGGCCGAATATCTGGAGATGCCGCCGATCGCCGTCTATGAGGTGGCGACCTTTTATTCGATGTTCGAATTGAAACCAGTTGGTCGACACAGCATTTCGGTTTGCACCAATATTTCCTG
>DAOTGT010000135.1:0-2652 GCA_035447285.1 Candidatus Competibacter sp. | reverse complement strand
GGCTTGGGTGGTTATGAGGCTTGGAAGAAGATTCTTGCCGGACAACTGACATTCGAGCAGGTGATCGACGAGGTCAAGAAATCCGGTCTGCGTGGTCGCGGCGGCGCGGGGTTCCCGACCGGCCTGAAATGGACCTTCATGCCGCGCAACGCACCCGTCCAAAAGTATGTGGTTTGCAATTCCGATGAGTCCGAACCGGGCACCTGCAAGGATCGCGATATCCTACGATTCAACCCGCATGCCCTGGTCGAAGGTATGGCGATCGCCGGTTTCGCCACCGGTTCCACGGTCGGCTATAACTATATGCGCGGTGAATTCCTGGACGAACCCTACCAGCGTTTCGAAAACGCGGTCAAGGAAGCCTACGCCGCCGGATTGCTAGGCAAAAATATCCAGGGCAGCGGTATCGATTTCGATCTGTACCCGACCTTGGGCGCCGGTGCGTATATCTGTGGCGAGGAAACCGCCCTGCTGGAATCGCTGGAGGGCAAAAAGGGCCAACCGCGCTTCAAGCCGCCGTTTCCGGCTAACTACGGCCTCTACGGCCGGCCGACCACCATCAACAACACCGAATCGTTTTCCTCGGTGCCGTCGATCATCCGCAACGGCGGTGAGTGGTTTGCCGGGCTTGGTACCGCCAATGCCGGAGGTACCAAGATCTTCTCGGTCTCTGGCCACGTCGACAAACCGGGCAACTTCGAAATCGCCCTGGGAACGCCCTTTGCCGATCTGCTGGCCATGGCCGGCGGAATCTGGAAGGGGCGTCGGCTCAAGGCGGTGATTCCAGGCGGCTCCTCGGTGCCGGTGGTGCCGGGCGAGGTCATGATGAAGGCCAACATGGATTACGATTCCGTGGTCAAGGCGGGCTCGATGCTGGGTTCGGGCGCGGTGATCGTGATGGACGAAACCACGGATATGGTGCGGGTGCTGCAGCGTGTTTCCCGATTCTACTACTCCGAGTCCTGTGGCCAATGTACTCCATGCCGCGAAGGCACCGGCTGGCTGTACCGGATGGTGACCCGCATCGTCGAAGGCAAGGGTCGCCCCGAGGATCTGGAGTTGCTGGACAGCGTGGCCAGCCGAATCGAAGGACGCACCATCTGCGCTCTGGGCGATGCCGCGGCCATGCCGGTGCGCAGCTTCGTCAAACACTACCGCCACGAATTTGCCTACTACATCGAGCACAAGCGCAGCATGATCGCCGGCGCGACGGCGTTGGCCGCCTGAGCCACAAAATCCATAACACGGTTGCAGTGGATAAGAGATGAGCGAGGAACAGGTCAACATCGAAGTCAACGGCATCCCGCTGAAGGCGCGTAAAGGCGCGATGCTCATCGAAATCACCGATGCGGCGGGTATTGCCATCCCCCGTTTTTGCTATCACAAGAAGCTGTCCGTTGCCGCGAATTGTCGGATGTGCCTCGTCGAGGTGGAGAAGGCGCCCAAGCCCTTGCCCGCGTGCGCCACGCCGGTGATGGAAGGCATGAAAGTCTATACCGAGTCGCCCAAAGCGCTCGCCGCGCAAAAGGGCACCATGGAGTTCTTGCTGATCAACCATCCGCTGGATTGCCCGATTTGCGACCAGGGTGGCGAATGCGAATTGCAAGACATGGCGCTGGGCTACGGTGCCGATGTATCGCGGTTCGCCGAACGCAAACGGGTGGTCAGGGACAAGAACATCGGGCCATTGATCGCCACCGACATGACACGCTGCATTCACTGCACTCGCTGTGTGCGTTTTGGCGAGGAAGTCGCCGGCCTGCGCGAATTGGGCGCCACCGGGCGAGGCGAATCCGTGGAAATCGGTACCTACGTGGCTCATAGCGTCGGTTCGGAACTGTCCGGCAACGTCATCGATCTATGTCCGGTGGGCGCGCTGACCGCCAAGCCGTCCCGCTACCGGGGGCGTTCCTGGGAATATGTGCAGCATCCCGCCATCGCGCCGCACGATTCCGTCGGGTCCAATATCTTCATTCACACCTTGCGTGGTCAAGTCATGCGGGTGGTGCCGCGCGAGAACGAGGCAATCAACGAAACCTGGATTTCCGATCGCGACCGATTCAGCTACGAAGGTATTTACAGCGATGACCGCTTGAGCCGTCCTTGGGCAAAAGGCGGGGAGGCCGATTGGGAAGTGGCCTTGGAAACGGCGAGCAAGGGTTTGCGGGAGGTGATCGCCCAGCATGGCGCCGAAGCGGTTGGGTTCCTGTTATCGCCGACCGCCACCGTAGAGGAATTGTATCTGGCGCAGAAGCTGGCGCGTGGCTTGGGTGTGGCGAATATCGACCACCGGCTGCGGCAGGCCGATTTCAGCGATCAGGACGCGGCGCCGGTATTCCCTTGGCTGGGGCAGAAGCTAGCGGACTTGGAGAAGGTCGGAGCGGCGTTGCTGATTGGCTCCAACGTACGGATGGAGCAACCGCTGGCTGGCCATCGCTTGCGCAAGGCGGCGTTGGCGGGTGGTCGAATTCTGCTGATCAATCCCCGTGACTTTGAGTTTCTTTTCCCGGTCGCCGCCAAGGTGATCGCCGATCCCGCCGGCATGGTGGCGGCGTTGGTTGGCGTGGCGCAGGCGGTCGCAGAATTGAAAGGCCAGGACCTGCCGACGGAACTCGCTGCCCTGGCCGGCGGCGTGTCCGCCGGGGAAACCGA
>DAOTGT010000134.1:366-8960 GCA_035447285.1 Candidatus Competibacter sp. | reverse complement strand
CGCCGCCCAACTCACCGCCGCCGTCTCCGTCATCACGTCCGCCTCATCCTCTTGACCTACCCCTTCAGATGTGGCCAGCAGTCCTTGGGATCAAGATGTGTGGGATCGACAGCATCAAGCGATGGTCGGCGATGACCCCGTTCTACTCGCCCCGCTGGGTAAAACGGACGATGCGGCGGCGGTCCTGCTTGGTGGGACGACCAGCAGGAGGGGGAGAACCGAACTGCTGCAGGCGTCGCTGCTCGCCGAGCGCTTCGCGAGACTGGCGACTCTCGACGCTCTCTTCGTATAGCAGAGCCGCTTCCCTAGCGGGGCCGCGCCGATCACTAAGCGCCTTGACCATCACGATATACTGATCGGGACCACGCTGGATAGACAGGACTTCCCCCACGCGCACGGCGTGGGCGGGTTTGACACGCTGGCCACCGGCATGAACCTTGCCGCCGGCAACCGCCTCGACCGCCAAGGCGCGCGTCTTGAAAAACCGCGCGGCCCACAACCACTTGTCGAGCCGAATCCGGCTTTCGTTATCGCCCGCGACCACTGCTGACCCCATCTTGATCCAATAGTAATCGGACCTCGGCCTAGCGCTGGCTAAGACGCTGTTCTTCATCGGGCAGGGTGATGTTCAATTCCAGAATTTCGCAGTCTCCTTCACGATCCAGATGCACCTTGATTTGACTCTGATCGATCGGCACATATTTACGGACCACCTCCAACAGCTCCTTTTTGAGCACAGGCAGGTAGTCGGGGCTACCACGGCGATTACCCCGCTCATGCGCAACAATGATCTGTAATCTTTCTTTGGCCAGCGCCGCCGATTTGCTGGGCGGCGAGCGAAAGTAATCAAAAATGCCCATGGCTTAGTTCCCGCCAAATAGACGCTTCAGAAACCCCTTTTTCTGGGTCATAAGAAAGCGATGCGGCAGATCTTTGCCCAGGAAGCGATCAACCAGATCGCTATAGGCGGCACCCGCATCGCTACCCTCCTCCAAAATTACGGGAACACCGGCATTTGAGGATTGCAAAACGGTCGGCGACTCCGGAATCACGCCCAACAATGAAATACCCAGAATCTCCAGCACGTCATCCACACTCATCATATCACCCCGATCCGCGCGCTCTGGCACGAAGCGCGCCAGCACCAGATGTTCCTTGACCGGCTCGTCACCCTGTTCAGCCCGACGTGAGCGACTGGCCAGAATGCCGAGGATGCGATCGGAATCGCGCACCGACGAAACTTCCGGGTTGGTGACCACCAATGCTTCATCGGCGAAATACAGTGACATCAGCGCACCCCGCTCAATGCCGGCGGGCGAGTCACAGACGATGTAGTCAAAACTCTGCTTAAGTTCGTGTAGGATTCTCTCCACGCCTTCCTTGGTAAGTGCCTCCTTGTCGCGGGTCTGCGAGGCCGGTAGGATGTAGAGGTTTTCCACGCGCTTGTCGCGAATCAGGGCTTGATTGAGATTGGCCTCGTTGTTGATGACGTTGATGAAGTCATACACAACCCGGCGTTCGCAGCCCATGATCAAATCCAAATTGCGCAGTCCAACATCGAAATCGATGACGGCGGTCCGATAGCCGCGTTGGGCCAGACCGGTGGCGAAACTGGCGCTGGTCGTGGTCTTGCCCACACCCCCCTTGCCGGAAGTCACAACGATAACGGTTGCCAAGCTGCTGTTCCTACAAGTTATGTTTTAAAAATTCATGAATTGAGCCGGTTCTATCAGTCAACGTGCCAGATGATCGATAATCAATCGATCATCCGCCAAATGGATCTGAGCGGCCTTACCCCAATCGTCTGAACCGATCTGCTCGCTGACCCGGTAGCGACCAGCGATCGAGATCAATTCCGCTTCCAGTCCCTGACAGAAGATGCGTGCTTCCAGGTCACCCTTCACTCCGGCCTGAGCGCGCCCGCGCAGCAATCCATAAACATGGACATGGCCATCCGCCATGATCTCGGCGCCGGCGCTGACCGTACCCAGAATGATCAAATCGCCATTCGGGGCATAGATTTGCTGGCCCGAACGCACCGGATGGCTAACGATCAGGCCGCGCGCCGACACCGGCTCGGCCCGTTGCTCGGGTTTCCTGGCGGGGCTGGCGGAGCGGCTTTCGGGCAGCAACGGCAAGCCCGCCAATCGAGCAACCGCTTGCAGTTTGGGATTGCCGTTACGAATCCCCACCGGTACCATGCCGCACCCTTTCAGCAGTTCGTACAGTGCGATGAAATCCACGCCATCCCTGGATTCATTCAGCCCTTCCAGATCGATCACCACCGGCGTGTTATTGAAAAAACTGGGAGCCTGTTTGATTTTCTCCGTCAGATGCCGCTCGATGGCGACTCGATCCAACTTAAAGAGATACAGGACAGTCAGCGTAAACAAGCTGCCCTTGAGTTCGAAGGGCGGCGGCTCTTCGCTGGCGAGAGGAGAGGATTGCAGCAGCATGGCGGTTGAGGCACCTTGAGCTAAACGCGTGTGTAGAACATCATTCTACACATCAACCGTTACCGATGAACACGCATCCGGCCCGACCGGCCGCTGTTGGTGGATCAATGATCATGACCGTGTGGATGAACGTGTCCGTGGGATAACTCTTGTGCAGTCGCGTCTCGCACTTCCAGTACCTCCACCTCGAAGTTCAGGCTCTTGCCGGCCATCGGGTGGTTGGCGTCCAAGACCACGCCTTTTTCGTTCACCGCCAACACCGTGAAATTCAGTACGCCGTCGGGGCTTTCGCCCTGGACTTGCATGCCGACTTGAATAGTCTCGTTCGGGGGAAACTGCTCGCGCGGTACCTCGAACACGGCTTGCGGGTTGTATTCACCATAGCCATCGGCGGGCACCACTTGGACAGAGGAACTGAAACCGGCTTCATTGCCCTCCAGCGCCGCTTCCAAACCCCGGATGATATTGCCGTGGCCGTGCAGGTAACTCAGTGGCTCGCGCCCGCGACTAGAATCGAGAGTCACGCCACCCTCATCGGTCAAAGTGTAATGCAGGGATACGATTTTGTCTTTTTCCGCCTTCATGAGCCCGTCCGTCAGGTTGCATCAAAATTGTACTATAGATCATGGACGACGTTTTCGCCGCCCTAAACCTGGCCATCCGACCATTCCCGGTCTCCCGCCACATGCGGCCTAGCCTATATACTGTAGCGATCCTTGGTTTAGAGGGAGATGTCGTGATGCCCATCTCGCCATGTGCCTACCGAGCTTTTCTTGCGTTGCTGCTAACCGGATTATTTTGGCTGGGAGGGTGCGCGGCGCCGTCGGCGCCGACCCGCGGTGACTCGTACACCGCCGCGCGCCAGCGCATTCTCGGCACCGCCGAACGGCTGATCGGCACACCCTACGTGCTGGGCGGCGAATCGCCCAGCGGGGTGGATTGCAGCGGTCTGGTGCAGTACGCCTATTTGCAGGCCGGTATCCGGCTGCCGCGCACGGCGATGGAGCAATTCCAGTCGGGACGACCACAGCGCAAGGTCCTGCCCGGCGATCTGCTGTTTTTCCGTACCGGCAACGACGGCATGGTTTCACATGTCGGCATCTACGCCGGCAAGGGACAAATGATCCACGCCTCCTCCGGCAGCGGCCAAGTCCGTAAAGTCAGCTTGAATCGGCGCTACTGGCGACAACGGCTGGTCGGAGGCGCAACGTTTCTTGGCGGCACGACATCGCTGGTCCAATATGCGGCGCCGTTCGGCAACGGCCCTTCCGGCTAACGATCAAGCATGGCCACCGGCTCGCCAGCGTCAAAAATCGCCAGCGTTCCAGCATTCATGACCGTCCACGGCTCGTTGTCGGTCAGCGGCCGAGTCGCCACCACGGTCACCACATCGTCAGGCGTGGTTTCCGCTTGGAAATCCACCGTCATGTCGGCGTCCATCAGACAGGCTTTGCCGAACGGCGCCCGCCGGGTCAGCCATGACAGTTGCGTGCTGCAATGAGCGTACAGGTAATCGGCGTCGCTCAGCAGGAAATTGCAAACCCCTCGCGGGTTCAATTCCCCAGCCAAGGCGCGGATGTAACGCCATAGCGCCGCCGGTCGCCGCGGCGGTTGGGGAAATCGGGCACGGATACGGTCCAGTAGCCAGCAAAAGGCGTGTTCGCTGTCGGTGCTGCCGATGGGACGGTAAAAGTGCAGCGGTAGCCGCTTTACCCCCCGCAATTGGCCATTGTGGGCAAACACCCAATGCCGACCCCACAACTCGCGACCGAACGGATGGGTGTTCTCCAGGCAGACCCGGCCGCGGTTGGCGCGGCGGATGTGGCTGACCACGATCCGGCTCTTGATGGCGTAGCGCTGCACCAAACGGGCGATTTCCGACTCGGCGCTGGGATGGGGATCATGAAAGGCACGGCAACCGCGTCCCTCGTAAAAGGCGATGCCCCATCCGTCACGATGAGGTCCGGTCCTACCGCCGCGCTGCATCAGGCCGGTAAAGCTAAAACAGATATCGGTGGGCACATTGGCGCTCATCCCGAGCAATTCGCACATCTCCCACCCCTCTTAGCCCCAGTTGGCCCCCAGCGGCGATCGCCAGCCGGATGGTTCCGCCAGACCTCGCTCGCGACGCAGCTCACCCAGAAACGGGTTGCTCTTCAGCTCCTGCTCCAAGGTCGTGACCGGTCCGTGACCGCTGCATACGATCAGATGCCCCGGCAAATCCAACAACCGGCGCAAGCTGACCTGCATCAGCGCTGGATCGCTCATGGGAAAATCGGTCCGACCCACGCTGCCGGCGAACAAGGTGTCGCCGACGAAGATATAGGTATCGTCGTAATAACAACCCTGCCCCGGCGTATGTCCCGGGGTGGACAAAAAGCGAAAACGCAACTCGCCGCCAAGTTCCAGGGTATCGCCGTCCCGCACTTCCCGGTCGATCCGGCCGCTCGGCCGGTCAAAATCGGCCATGCCGAACAGCAGAGAACCCTGCTGTGGCAATACTTCGAACATCGGCCGCTCCAAAGCCGGCAGGTAGGTCACCGCCTCGGGGAATTCCCGCTGCAGGTCGGCCAAGCCGCCGGCATGGTCGAAATGCGCGTGGGTCAACAGAACGGCTCGCAGGTCCGGGCGTGGCTGCAGGTCGGCCAAGGCGTTCGCCAGTTGCGAGTCGTCGCCGGTATCGACCACGGCGCAGACCCCCGAGACCGGGTCTTCCAGCAAGTAGGCATTGACCTGGAACGCGCCCAAGGTAAAACAACGGACTTTCATGATGGCCACTCAACGATATGGTCTTCCAGTCGCCGGCTTCGTCGTTCCGGCACCACCCAGCCGCACACGCTCATGCCCGCCCGGCGGGTCGAGTCGGGATCGTGGGTCCGTAACGGATGCCAGCTCGGCAACGACTTGCGCTCCGCCCGCAACCGGTACGCACAGGTGGGCGGCAACCAGTTTACCCGTTCCACTTCGGCCGGCGTCAGCAGCACGCAGTCGGGCACCCAGCGAAACCGGTCGGAGTAGCGGGTGCAACGTCCGGTCTCAAGATCCAGCAACCGGCAAGCGACGTTAGTGTGGAATAGCTCACCCGTGTCTTCATCTTCAAGCTTGTGCAGGCAGCATTTGCCGCAACCGTCGCAAAGCGCTTCCCATTCCGCCAAGGTCAGATCGGCAAGGGATTTTTCTTCCCAAAATCGAGGGATGGCATGCATGGCGACCGACCAGTCAGCGGGGAAAACAGGGACGCCACCGGCGTCCCCATCGAATCAGGAGTTGATGTACTCGCGCAGCGCCTGCGCTTCGACGGCGGTTTCTTCGAGTTTGGCCTTCACCAGGTCGCCGATGGAAACCACACCCACCATCCTACCATCCTCCACCACCGGAATATGCCGGAACCGTTTGGCGGTCATCACGGTCAGCGCCTCGCCGACGGTGTCGCCCGGCTTGCAGACATAGATGCTGGTGGTCATCCAATCCTTGACCAACATGGTTTCGAAATCGCTTTCGCCATCGGCATACAGCCGTATCACGTCGCGCTCCGTCAGGATACCCATCGGCTCGCCGCCAGGACCTTGCACCATCACGGACCCAACCCGTTTGGCATTCATGGTTCGAATGGCGGACGCCACCGTGCTGGCTTCCGGCACGACCACGGGCTCACCACCTTTGTTCTTCAGCACTTCCTTCAATTGCATCATGGATAGATACCTCCCTCATCATTAACTTCGTCAGGTCGAGCCAAACAGCTCGTCAATAATAATTTATCAGAATCGTCGGTTTTAGCGACAGAAACCACACAGCGGGGGCTAAGCCTGCCGCAACAGGTCACGCAACCCCTCGCCGTGTAGTGTAGGTGCTTTTTAGTGGCCCAGCGTCAGCAACAGACCGTTCAATCGCTTCACAAAGCTGGCCGGATCTTCCAGTTGCCCTCCTTCCGCCAACATCGCCTGCTCGAACAACAGGTGGGTCCAGTCGCCGAAACGGCCGGCGTCCACCTCGTCCTTCAGCCGAGCGACCAGCGGATGCTGGGGATTCAATTCCAGGTGCGGCTTACTCGCTGGCACGTTCTGGCCCGCTTCGCGCAGCAGGCGCTCCAGGTGAGCACTGAGCGCGTACTCGTCCACCACCAAGCAAGCCGGCGAATCGGTCAATCGCGAGGAAACCCGCACTTCGTTGACCTTGTCACCCAGCACTTCCTTGACTCGGGTCAGCAAATCCTTGAACTGATCCTCGGCCTGTTTCTGCTCTTGTTTTTCCTCCTCCGAGGCGATCTTGTCCAGATCCAACGCCCCCTTGGCGACCGACTGGAAAGGCTTGCCTTCGAACTCGGTCAAGTGCGACATCAGCCACTCGTCCACTCGATCGGCCAGCAACAAAACCTCCAAACCTTTCTTGCGGAAAACTTCCAGGTGCGGGCTGTTCTTGGCGGCGGCAAAGCTGTCGGCGCTGATGTAGTAAATCTTGTCCTGTCCTTCCTTCATCCGGCCGACGTAATCCGCCAGCGCGACGGTCTGTTCGGCGCTGTCGTTGTGAGTCGAGGCAAAGCGCAGCAGCTTGGCGATTTGCTCGCGATTGCCATGATCCTCCGCCGGCCCCTCCTTGATGACCCGTCCGAAATCTTTCCAGAACTTGCCGTATTTCTCGGCATCGTTGGCCGCCATGTCCTCCAGCAACCCCAGCACTTTCTTGACCGATCCGCCACGAATGCTGTCCACGATCTTGCTGCCTTGCAGGATTTCGCGGGAGATGTTGAGCGGCAGGTCGTTGGAATCGATCACGCCACGCACGAAGCGCAGATAACGCGGCATCAGATGTTCGGCATCGTCCATGATGAACACCCGCTGCACGTACAGCTTCACCCCGTGACGCTGTTCGCGATCCCAGAGATCAAACGGCGCGCGGGCCGGGATAAACAGCAGCGAGGTGTACTCCAGCTTGCCCTCGACCCGGTTGTGGGTCCAGGCCAGCGGATCTTCGAAATCGTGACCGACATGCTTGTAGAACTCCTTGTACTCCTCTTCCTTGATGTCCTGTTTGGGCCGCGCCCACAACGCCGCCGCCTGATTGATGCGTTCCTCCTCAATGGTCGGCGGCGCATCCTTGTCTTCGCTGAACTTCTGCACCGGCATCAGCACGGGTAGGGTGATATGGTCGGAATACTTGGTGATGATGGAGCGCAATTGCCACTCGTTCAGCAGCTCGCCCTCTTCCTCGCGCAGATGGAGAATCACCTCGGTACCGCGTGTGGGTTTCTCAATGGTTTCCAGCGCGTACTCGCCCTCGCCGGTGGATTCCCAAAGCACTCCGTGTTCCGGCCCCATGCCAGCGCGGCGGGTGCGCAGCGTCACCTTATCGGCGACGACGAAGCTGGAGTAAAAGCCGACCCCAAACTGGCCGATCAGGTTGGCGTCGCGGGCCTGATCGCCACTCAGCTTCTGCATGAACTGGCGGGTGCCGGAACGGGCGATCGTGCCGATATTGTCGATGACTTCCTGCCGATCCATGCCGATGCCGTTATCGGACACAGTGATGGTGCGGGCATCCTTGTCGAAACTCACCCGGATTTGCAATTCGGGATCGCTCTCGTACAAAGCGCCGTCGGTGAGCGCCTCGAAGCGTAATTTGTCGCAAGCGTCGGACGCATTGGAGATCAGCTCGCGGAGGAAAACCTCCTTGTTGGAATACAGCGAATGCGCGACCAAGCGCAGCAATTGCTGCACCTCGGCCTGAAAACCAAGGGTTTCCTTATGGGCTTCAACGGTCATGGGGAACGGGTCTCCTGGGTGGTGTTCGTATGCCAGGAGCGAATATGCGGGCGACTGGCGGGATTTCAAGGTGATACTTCCGTACAAGCCCGGATGCATGTAGCAGGTACATCCGGGCTACGGAAAACCCTATAGATTAGGTCCGTTCCAATCCCCCACCAGCGGAATCCAACCGGTGTTGGCCGGGCCGAAGCCGAAGACCACATCGGCCACGCCACCAGCGTGGCTGTTCTTGAGATAGAAGGTGCTGGTGGCGGGGTTGAACAGACCGACGGTGGCGGTGCCGTTGCCGTCCCAGTCGCCGACCAGCGGGGTCCAGCCAGCGTTGGCCGGGCCGAAGCCGAAGACCACATCGGCCACGCCACCAGCGTGGCTGTTC
>DAOTGT010000134.1:0-266 GCA_035447285.1 Candidatus Competibacter sp. | reverse complement strand
TTGAGATAGAAGGTGCTGGTGGCGGGGTTGAACAGACCGACGGTGTACTGTGCTGAGGTTTGATTGCTGGGGTTGAAGGTGGCGGTGCAGCTGAGGTTGCTGGCCGGCATGGCGAAGCTGGCCGCGCAGGGGCTGGGATTCCAGCCGGCAAAGACGCTGCCGGTGGCCGGCGTGGCCGTTAGGGCAACCGTGGCGCCCGCCGCATACGATCCGCCGCCGCCCACCGTGCCCGATCCCGTGCCCGCCTTGGCAACCGTCAGAGTGTA
>DAOTGT010000133.1:0-8975 GCA_035447285.1 Candidatus Competibacter sp. | reverse complement strand
GCCGCAGATCGTCCTCCGGTCCCTCCAGGCAGAGTTTGAGGAGGTCGTAACCGAGAATATCGTTAGCCTGCTGGTAAAGTTGCCGGGCCACCGGAAAGTCGCGGATCAGGTCGCTACCCATCCCGACGTACTGGGATCCTTGTCCCGGAAACACGAACATGATTTGCTGTTCCTGACTCGACACGACTGCTGCGCTCCTGTGGGGAGGTGTTGAAACAAGCCGGCAAAGATACGGTGAAGTGCCGGACAAGGCAAGGTGTTTTCAATCGGGATGGACGCATGGAAAGTGCGATATTACTGGTTCGAAATCCACTGCCGAGGACGGTGCCGGTCCAGCCTCGACGCGCGTTCCGCGCCATGCTGGAGTCGGCTGCGTTTGTAGTAACATGGTAAAAAATCCAGAGGATCGTGAGGAACTCATGGCCAAGGCCACTATCATCGACGGCAAGCATTTCGCCACTCGTTTGCGCGCCAATATCGCCGCGGGCGTCACCCGACTCAAGGCGGATCACGACCTGACCCCCGGTTTAGCGGTGGTGCTGGTGGGCGAAGATCCCGCCAGCCAGATTTATGTCCGCAACAAGGGTTTGCAGGCACGGGAAGCGGGCATGAATTCCTTTGAGCACCGTTTGTCGGTCGATACGAGTCAGGCCGAACTATTGGCGCGCATCGCCGAATTGAACCGGGACCCGGCGGTCAACGGCATTCTGGTGCAACTGCCGCTGCCGAGGCAGATCGACCCGGAGGCGGTGATCGAGGCGATCGCCGTGGCAAAGGATGTGGACGGATTTCATCCGTTCAATGCGGGGCTATTGGCGGTGGGGGGAGCCGGGATGGTGCCGTGTACGCCGCTGGGGTGTTTGATGATGCTGAAGCATTATGCTGGCCCGCTGGCCGGTCAGCGGGCCTTGGTGCTAGGGCGTTCCAACATCGTCGGTAAGCCCATGGCGGCGCTGCTGCTGCGGGAACATTGCACGGTGACCATCGCTCATTCCCGCACTCGCGATCTGGCCGATGAGTGTCGGCGAGCCGATATTCTGGTTGCGGCGACCGGCCGAGCGCACATGGTCAAGGGCGACTGGATCAAGCCGGGTGCGACCGTGATCGATGTCGGTATCAATCGCATCCCCACGCCGGATGGCAAGGGACGGTTGGTGGGCGATGTGGACTTCGACTCGGCGCTTGCGGTGGCCGGCGCCATCACCCCGGTGCCGGGTGGAGTCGGTCCGATGACCATCGCTTGCCTGCTGCTGAATACGCTGACCGCCACTTGTCGGCAACGTGGCTTGCCAGTACCCGAAGTTGGCCCGGCGGTGGAGTAGATGCTGCTTGTTTTTGGTTCCGGTGTCTTCGCGTCTCCTTCAAGGCGTGGAGAGCGAGGAAGGTTCGAGCAAGGCGTCCGGCGACTTTCGATATTCCGCCGCCAGCATTCGGTTTGGCCTCGTTCGTGTAGGGGCCGCCGTCGGCCGGGCTGAGAGTCTTGCCGCTGGTTTATCCATCGCCGCTTTTTTTTGAACCCCACGGAATACGCATCCCCGCCAGTGGGTTATCCTTCGGTTTATCCTTGCGCTTGCCGCGGGTTCGCTTAGTGGTGTCTTCCTCAATCGATCCTGTCGCGATGCTATCGATCGAGTTGCAATTGCTACTGCTGGTTTTGATCGCAAACGGCACGCCGATCATCGCCACGGCGGTTTGTGGCACCTGGGGCGCTCAGCCCTTGGACGGTGGACGGGTGCTGGCGGATGGCCATCGTCTGCTGGGTGATGCGAAGACTTGGCGAGGGGTGGTGCTGGCACCGCTGGTCACTGGGTTGGCGGCGGCGCTGTTCGGGTTGCCAGCGGGGGTTGGCGTGGTCATCGGTCTGACCGCGATGCTGGGCGATCTGTTGTCGAGCTTCGTCAAGCGACGCTTGGGCATGGCCTCCAGCAGCATGGCCTTCGGCTTGGATCAGATCCCGGAAGCCTGGTTGCCACTACTGGCGGTGTCCAGTCTGTTCGAGCTGGCCGGGTCGGTCATCGCCGGAATGGTGGCCGGTTTCATCGTGCTGGAACTGGTGCTGTCGCGGCTGCTGTATTGGCTCGGCATCCGCAAGAAACCCTACTGAGCCGGGTGCGCCCGCAGGTGATGCAGGGTGATTTCCGGCGGGCAGTTGAAACGCACGCCAACCACCGAGGCCCCCGATCCCACTGAGGTATAGCCCTGCATGTGGTGGTAGCGCCAGGCACCGCGACAGAATCGGCGCGGGCAATCGGCGTTGGTCATCAGCGCGACGCCGCCCGGCAGGCAGATTTGACCGCCGTGGGTATGTCCGCTCAGCATCAGATCGAAACCGGTGTGGGCGGCCAGCCGGTAGGGTTCCGGCGAATGCGACAACAGAATGGCGATGGCCTCCGGGGGAATGTTTTGGGCGGCCTTCTCGAAATTGTCCACCTGAAAGAAGTGTGGATCGTCGATGCCGGCCAGGTGGATGAAGGCGCCACCGCGCTCCAGAATCGCCGATTCGTTGAGCAGCACGCCGATGCCTAGCGCCTCGATGCCAGGCACCATGCGGATGGAATCGTGGTTGCCCAGAATGGCATAGATCGGGCCGTGCAGATGCGGCCGCACCTGCGCCAGCGCCTCGATGGCGGCCTCATGGGGACCATGGGTTTTGGCCCGGAAGTCGCCGGTCATGACGCAGACGTCGTAGCGCACCTGCCGCAAGCGCTCGATCAGCGCGGTGGGATAGCCACTGTCCATGTCCAGGTGCAGGTCACTGAGATGAAGCAGGGTGAAATCGTGCAGGGCGTCCGGCAGGTTGGGAACGACGACTTCGTTGTGACGGATCTGAATGGCGGTGGCGTTGCGGATTCCTCGGCGGTATAGCCCCAGGCAGCGCAGGCCGAGACGGATGAGGCTGTGGATCGAGTACCAATTCTCGATGTGGAAAAAGGTCCGGCCGTGCCCGAAAACTTGGGTGGCGTGATCGGCCTCGATGCCGAGGCGTTGTCGCAGGTGAATCTTTCCGATCCTTTTTTCCAGTCGCTTCAGTTCGACCGTTTCCCGGTCGACGATCACGTTGCTTGCGGGACGCGCGCCGGGCGGTTTGGAGAAAGGAGAGTCGTCGTGGGCGGAAGGTTTTTTCATGGTAGGTCCTCTTGGACAGTCACGTTCCAAACCTTATGCATTCCGCTGAGTAACCATGCGAAGGTCGACCCAATGCCAAAGAGTCGGCGGACGGGAAACCGGCGATTCCGACACTGGATTACAGCCTTCGTGTGAGTATTTCGGTAATTTCGGCGTCGCTCAGCACCAGCGGATTGGTCTTCATGCTGCCGCCGCGCGAGTGGGCGACGACATGCGCGAAATCGCTTTCCTGAATCCCGTAGGCATTTAACCGGGATAGCGTCAATCGTTCGGTCCATTCATCTAGCAACGCCAGCAGCGCGGCATGCCCTTCTTCGGGACTGGGGAAATGCCGTCCGTGCAGAAGATCGCCGGCGCGGGCGTACTTGCGCCAAGCCGGGTTGCCGGGATCGCGTTCCCGCAGCGCGGCCAGATTGACGCGGGTGGCGGCGCCGACCAGGGTGCCGCAAACCACGCCGTGCGGGATCGGGAAAAATGCGCCCAGCGGCGAGGCCAAGCCATGAACCGAGCCCAGACCGGTCTGCGCCAGGCAGACGCCCGACAGCAGGGCGGCATAAGCCAGGCGGGCACGGCCAGTGGTGGCATTTTCTCCAGCCTCGTACCACGCGAACAAGCCGTCGCGCACTGCTTTTAAGCCACTTTCCGCCAGTGCATCGGTGAAGGGATTGGCCTTGATCGAGACATAGGATTCCAGTAGTTGCGTCAGGGCGTCCATGGCGTTGGCGGCTATCTGCGGTGGTGGGCAGGTGGCCAGCAGGTCCGGGTCAAGCAGGGCGTATTCCGGCACTAGCAATTCGTGGCGGAAGGATTTCTTGAAACCGTTCGGGCCGCGCACGCTCAGCACGGCGTTCTTGGTGGCTTCGCTGCCGGTGCCGGCTGTGGTGGGTACGGCGATGAATGGTAGAGTCGGGCCCTGATACGCTTTCTCCGGCCCGATCCCCTCCAGATAATCCATGACGGAATCGCCGCTCGGCAGCAGGCCGGCGATCGCCTTGGCGGCGTCCAGCACGCTGCCACCGCCGATGCCGGCAACCGCCACGGTGCCCGTGCCGTGGAATTGCCGAACCACTGCGTCCACGAGTTGCGGCGAGGGTTCGTCCTCGACCTGCACTTGTTCCCAGCCGATGCCGGCTTTATCCAGCGCTGTCCGTAATGCCGGCCAATGTGATGAAGCCAAGAACGAACGCTGGCCGGTCACCAGCAATACCCGGTTGCCATATTGGGCAATCAGGTCGGGGAGTTTTTTTATGCCGCCAGCACCGAATTCGATGCGGGGCAGACGGGCGATGGAGAACGGCTGGATCATCATGAGCGGTTGCTCCAGTAGGCGGCGTGGTGGGAAGTGTTGCGGCGAGAAGGGGGATTGTCCCGCTCCATGGCGGAGCGGGACGGTTGGCAAGAACTAGAATCCGTACAGGGCTTTGTACTCGGCATCGCGGCTGGCGATCAGTTGGGCGAGGTTAAGGACGACCTTGCACTGTTTCCAGGTGGCGTCGTCCTGCATCTTGCCGTCGATCATCACCGCGCCGCTGCCGTCCGGCATCGCTTCGACCACGCGCTTCGCCCAGGCCACTTCGTCCGCCTTCGGACTGAACACCCGCTTGGCGATGGCGATTTGGTTGGGATGAAGGCTCCAGGCACCGACGCAACCCATCAGATAGGCATTGCGGAACTGGTCTTCGCAGGCGGTCAAGTCGGCGATGTCGCCGAATGGCCCGTAGAACGGCAATGCGCCGACACTCGCGCAAGCGTCCACCATCTTGGCCATGGTGTAATGCCACAAATCCTGCTGCGCCGTGGGGCGTGGGGCTTCGGGATTGGCGGGATCGGGGTCGGTGCGCACCACATAATCGGGATGGCCACCGCCAACGCGAGTGGTTTTCATCCGCCGCGACGCCGCCAGATCCGCAGGGCCGAGGCTCATGCCTTGCATCCGGGAGCTGGCGTTGGCGATTTCGTCCACATTCGCCACGCCCAGCGCGGTTTCCAGGATGGCGTGAATCATCAGCGGCTTCTTGACGCCGTATTTGGCTTCCAGTTGCGCCAGCAGTTGATCGGCGAAATGGATGTCCCAGGCGCCCTGAATCTTGGGCAGCATGATCACGTCCAACTTGTCACCGATCTCGCCGACCAGTCGGATCAGATCGTCGAGGAACCAGGGACTGTCCAGGCTGTTGACGCGGGTCCAGAACTGGGTATTGCCGAAATCCACGTTCTTGCCGATCTGCACCAGCCCTTCGCGGGCGGCTTCCTTGCGGTCGATCGGCACGGCGTCTTCCAGATTGCCGAGCATGATGTCCACGGTCTTGGCAATGTCCGGCACCTTGACCGCCATCTTGGGATTGCTGGGATCGAAGAAGTGGATCATCCGCGAGGGTAATACCGGAATCTCGCGGAGTGGTTCGGGGGCACCGACGACTTTGGGTTTAAAGAAATCGCGGGGACTTCGTAACATGATTATTTCTCCCGGGTTTAACGACCTTCGTATTTATGAATCAGTTGTTGGGCGGCCACGGTCGGCGGTATATGTCCGTTGAGCACGGCCTCCTCGATCTTCTTGCGAATGCCACCCACGCCAGCATGGTTGAAAAAGCTGGCGCGCAAATGCTCCTCGACCATTGAGTACACCCAATCCAGGGTTTGCCGTTGCCGGCGTCTTTCGAACGCGCCATTCTTGGCGACGTGTTGGCGGAAATCGCCGATCACCTTCCAGATGGCGTCGATACCTTCGCCGTTGAGGGAAGAACAGGTGTAGGCCTTGGTGTACCAGCCCTCGGTGGCTGGGGCGAGGTAGTGCAGCGCCCGGTTGTAGTCGGCGCGGGCAGCGTTGGCGCGGATCTTGTTATCGCCGTCGGCCTTGTTGACCAGTAGGGCGTCGGCCAACTCCATGATGCCTTTTTTGATGCCCTGCAACTCGTCGCCGGCCCCGGCAATCATCAATAGCAGGAAGAAATCGACCATCGAACGCACCGTGGTTTCGCTCTGACCGACGCCGACAGTTTCCACCAGGATCACGTCGAAGCCGGCGGCTTCGCAGACCAGGATGGTTTCGCGGCTCTTGCGAGTCACGCCGCCCAGCGTGCCGCTGGACGGGGAGGGGCGGATGAAAGCGCGTAGGTCGCGCGAGAGCAATTCCATGCGAGTCTTATCGCCGAGGATGCTGCCGCGCGTCACCGTACTGCTGGGGTCCACCGCCAGCACCGCGACTTTGTGACCCTGTTCGCACAGGTGCAGGCCGAGCGCTTCGATGAATGTGCTCTTGCCGGCGCCAGGGACGCCGGTAATGCCGATCCGAATCGAGTTACCGGTGTGGGGAATGAGTTGCCGCAGTACTTCCTGCCCCATGTCGAAGTGCGCTTGGGAATTGCTTTCCACCAGAGTGATGGTTTGTCCCAGCACATTGCGGTCGCCGGCCAAGACACCGGCCACGTATTCGTCCACCGTCAACCGGCGGCGGCGCGGGGTGTGCTTGCGCGGCACCGCCACGCTGGCTTGGCCCGGAATGCCGTCGTGGCCGCCATCGACGCCGGACATGACCGAAGTGGTGAACTCCGCACCGGCATTTTCGGGAACCCAGTCGGGTTTTTGATGTTTTTTGGTCATGGTCTCTGAGTGTCGTGCTGAGGGTAGGGCGAGAGGTTCAAACCTGAAATAAATTTGTAGTCTCTTTGGTTTTTTGAGATGAAGGAAGAGTTCAAAGTGAGCGCTGTTGCCGCAATCAAACTATCGGCAATCAGCAAACCGTGACTTAAACGGTAGAGACGGAGTAACTCAACGGCTTTTTCTGAGATGGCCTCATTCAATTTGATGGCTTGGAATAATTTAAGAAACTTATCCAGTTTGCGAAGTTCAGATTTATTGCGACAGCCAACCATTAGTTCCAGTTGAGTGACAACGCTGATGGCAAGTATATGAGTGTTATCTGATTGAGTCTGTTTTAGAAAGTCGACCGCTTCTTGAATGCCACGACCAGCGTCAATTAGGATATCCGTATCAACGATTATTAAATCGTTCACATGCTTTCGCCCCACTCGGATTTCCTGGTTTTTCGAATCCAATTTGAGCTGTCAAATAAATCTTGTCGGCTGCTCCACATGCCGATGAAGGGTTCGCTTTCTAGTTTTTCTTGACCAGACTTCTTAGTAGCACGATCAATTTTATAGCGCTGTTGCAGGAAAGCGATGAAATCGGCAACTTGCTGTTGAGCCTCGATGGGTAAGGAAAGGTATTCATCAAATAATTTCTGATAGGTCATATTCTTTATGCCTCTAAATCAAGATGTTAGATTTTTTCTTGAGCTGATGATTATTATGAGAATGTTCAAAAATTGATACAATAGGCAGATTAGAACGTAAACAGTAACTAATTGATTTTTTATTATTTTATTTCGGTGGATTGCGCTGCGCTAACCGGCTCTACGTACTATTAGCCTTGGAGAAAAGCAAAAAAATTTCGACCCCATACATGATATTTATCTGAAAAGGCGGGAGTAAAGGTTGCGAGTAAATCGATAGGTTCCTGGAGGTCATCAATTGCGTTAATCAGGAACCAGATATGTACTCCCCAATCTTGCTGACCTTGCAAACCGCCAACACAGCATGGTGTCCAAGCAACAGGACATCTATCTATGCCGTTATGATTATGAACGAAATTGATAATATGCATTCTTAAATTAGAGTGCTGGCCATCGAAGGGTAAGTAGAGAAAAACATCTTCGTTGTTATCGAGATGCTGTTGTATTGTAAAAATTGCTCGGGCATCTGGATTAAAAGACCAAGCATATACAAATTGTCCTTGGTGCTGAAGCATCTGCCGGAATTCTCGAAGGTATAATTCGATATCCCCAGTTTGTCTATTAGGCGTTGCTTTTCCAACAATGATAAACATTCTTATTTTCTCTATAGTTTCTTGCTAGCAAACTATCGGCAGTATCAACTGGAGTAGGGTGGGTCATCGCCCACCCTACCATCCCTTACCGCATCACGCCGCTAGACGCTCGTTCAATTCCACCAATACCTTCTGCGCGGCGATTGGAACGACAGTACCGGGGCCGAAGATGGCGGCGGCGCCATTGGCCTTGAGGTACTCATAGTCCTGCGCGGGAATGACGCCGCCGATGACGACCATAATGTCCTCGCGGCCCAGCTTCTTCAATTCCCCAATGAGTTGCGGCAACAAGGTCTTGTGACCGGCGGCCAGCGAACTCATGCCGACCACATGCACGTCGTTCTCCACCGCCTGCCGGGCGACTTCCTCCGGGGTCTGGAACAGCGCGCCGATATCCACGTCGAAGCCAAGGTCGGCGAACGCGGTCGCGATCACCTTGGCGCCGCGGTCATGCCCATCCTGGCCAATTTTGGCGACCAAAATACGTGGCCGGCGGCCTTCGTTCTGCTCGAACTCGTCGGCCATCTTGCGCACTGTAGCGATTTCCTCGGCATCGCCGAACTCGCTGCTGTACACGCCGGAGATGGCGCGGATGACCGCCTTATGCCGGCCGAACACCTTCTCCATGGCGTCGGAGATTTCGCCCAGACTGGCGCGAGCGCGGGCGGCTTCCACCGCCTTCTCCAACAAGTTGCCGGAACCGGCGCTGGCCGCTTCGGTAATCGCATTCAGGCAGGCTTTCACCTTGGCCTCGTCACGGTTAGCGCGCAGTTTTTGCAGGCGTTGCACCTGCGATTCGCGCACCGCCGTATTGTCGATGCTGAGGATTTCCAGCGGGTCTTCCTTGGGCAACCGATACTTGTTGACGCCGAC
This sequence comes from Candidatus Competibacter sp., assembly GCA_035447285.1. Lineage (GTDB taxonomy): Bacteria > Pseudomonadota > Gammaproteobacteria > Competibacterales > Competibacteraceae > Competibacter. Next base: position 89 of record DAOTGT010000133.1, on the reverse strand, counting down.
GATGGTTTCCTTGCCGGAGTCGATATGCGCCTGCTTCCGTGCTGCCGCTTCCTCGATACGCATCTTGGGCAGCCCAGTCTCGATGGCCT
>DAOTGT010000132.1:0-9112 GCA_035447285.1 Candidatus Competibacter sp. | reverse complement strand
CCCTATCCGGGCAACAGGCCGCTTGTCAATCCCCTACATAGCGCGATCGCCCTGGCGGTGCAAAGTGCAACTTTAATTTTTCTTGATCGTCCATCCGCATTGCGCTACAGCATGTGGTCGTCACGAGGGTGGCCACGAGGCTCTCTCGGTTTCAAGGAGCGGTCATGTCCATTAACAGCCAACATCTGATGATCCTGCTCGATCAATTGGGCATCGGCACCACAACCGTCGAACACCCGCCGCTGCGCACCATTGAGGACGGTCGGCGCCTGCGCGGCAATCTGGAAGGCGGACATGCCAAGAGTTTGTTTCTTAAAGATAAGAAAGGTGGGTACTGGCTGATAACCGCCTTGGAGAAAACCCGGATCGATCTGCGGCTTACGGCGTCCCTCTTGCGAGTGCCGCGCTTTTCGTTCGCGAACGAGGAGGAACTCGGCCAGTGGCTCGGCGTGGTTCCCGGAGCGGTGTCTCCGTTCGCGGCCGCGAACGATGTGCATGGCCGGGTCTGCGTGGTCTTCGAGCGGCGGGCGCTCGACGCCGGCCTCCTGAACTGCCACCCCCTCCGGAACGATCGCACCACGGCGATCGCCACGGTCGATCTCCTGAAATTTCTCGACCGGGTCGATCACCCCCCGCGCATCATCGATCTTCCCGACTAAACGACCGAACGGCTCTTGGGGTGGGCGATCCAGCCTACACCGGTGGTCGCCGAACGCGGCTTCAGGCGGTGGCGCCGGGTTCGCCGGCCATCTCGGGCAGCGGGACAAACCCAGCATCGGCCGGACCGTGCCAGCGCAGCGCCAACAGGGTGATGTCATCGCTTTGTGGATGGCCGCCCACGAAGGCTTTAACCGCGTTCATGACATCGTCGATGATGGTTTGGGCGGGACACTCACGGCATACCGGAGCCAAGGCATCGTTCAGGCGCGTCGCCGTAAACATCTCGTGCTGGGCGTTCATCGCCTCGGTGACCCCATCGGTATAAATCACCAGCCCCTCGCCTGGCAGCAGCCGGATGACTTCCTCCTGGTAAACGGAATCGGCGAAGAAGCCGAGCACTAGCCCCCCTTTGTTCTTCTCGATCACCTCCGCGCCGCCGTTGTGCCGCAACACAAACGGCAGTTCGTGGCCGCCGTCGCTGCACGTAACCTCACCGGTGCGCAGGTCCAGAATACCGGCGAAGACTGTGACAAACATGCCTTCCGGATTATTCTGGCACAGGGCTTTGTTGACCCGTTCCATGATGCGGCCGACCGAAGCGGAGTCTCGCCGTGCCTCCACGGTGAACAGGGTTTTGGTGACCGCCATGAACAGCGCGGCCGGCACACCCTTGTCCGACACGTCACCGATCAGGAAGAACAGGCGGTGCTCGTCAAGCAGGAAAAAATCGAATAGGTCGCCACCCACCGCCTTCGCCGGCTCCAGCACCGCGTGCAGATCGCACTCGGCATGTCCCGGCAACACGAACGAGTTGGGCAGCATCCCCATCTGGATGCCGCGTGCCGCGGACAGTTCGCCTTCGATGCGCTCCTTGGCGGCGGTGGTGGTCTTGAGGTCGGCGATATACGCCTTGAGGGTGGTCACCATCGAGTACAGCGCGCCGCCCAGGTAGCCGACCTCATCGTTGCGGTTCTCGGATACCTTGAGCAGTTCCGCGTGGATTTCCTGGTCGGCGTCGAAATGGCGTTCCACCAGGCGACGGGTCTGTACGGTAAGGCGGGCCAGCGGCCTGACGATGCGGTTGAGGAAGGGCAGCGCCAGGACCATGCCCAACAGCAGCAGCACGACGGTCAATCCGCCGCCGATGGTCAGCAAGGAGTGGAATTCCGCGCGCATGTTGACGGGCAAACGGATGAGCGCCGCTCCGTCGGGCAAACCGTCCGCACCGAACATGGGCGCCGCGACGTACAACAGCGCATGCTTGAACAGCACGTTATGGACCCCGCTATTCTCAAGGTGCGAGGCGGGCGTGCTGTTCCTAACGGCCTGCTCGACGATGCCACGCTCGGTGGCGGTCAGCGTCGTGGTTTTATCGATGCCTTCGGCGGACGTGACAACCAATGGCTTGAGGGTTTCGTCAAACACCCAGATCGTGTCGATCAGCGCCGCCGCCATGACGGTTTCCGTCATCCGCTTGAGGCCGACGCTTTTGATAACCTGGCTGTCGCGGTCGAGCAGGTGAGCGATCAGGACCATGCCGCTGCGATCCGGTAGAGCAACCCCGCCGTAGTACACGACGCGGCCATCCCGCCGATAGCGCTGACTCTCGATGAAAACGTTGAACTCTCGTCCCTCCAGTAGCGCTTGGAAGGCCGGTTGCCGGGTCAGACCGGAATCCACGGCGATGGCTGCATCGATATCATCGAGCGACCAGAAGATAGGGACGCCGTGGGCGTCGGTGACCCAAATCTCCGGAATTTCATTGCGGGCCGCGATGCCGCGCAGGGCGTAATTGATTTCCCGCGTGGAGGCTTTACGCTTCCGCGCGATTTGTATCAAATTGGAAGCAATGTCGGCTTGGGCCTGTACGTCATTGCCGACGATCCCTTCGATGGCGACCGGTACTTGCCGGATGAAGCTGATGGATTGGGCGAGCAACTGGGCTACCAGCGTGCCGTCCCGTTCGGTTCGCTCCAGGACGGACTGCCAGGAGATATAGGCGAACACTCCAGCGGCGCTCGGATAGCCGATGGCGATAATCAGCATGACGAGGAGAAAAAGCCGATGGCGCAGGGTCATGGCGCGACCCTACTTGAGCCAGATGATGGCGGCGGCCAGTCGCTGGGCCACGGCATAGTCCAGGGGGAAATAGATGACCCCGCGCGGTCCGAACCAGCGCTCGTGGATCTCGATGTAGGGTCCCCGGAACTCGTCGACGCCGTCGAAGAGTTCCACAAACGCGCGGTTGACGAAGTCGCGCCATTCGGAGTCGTTTTGAGGCAGGATGCAGGCCATCGATTCGTAGGATAGCGCCTCGGTTCGCGGCAACAGGACAACCTTGCTTTTGAGCGGGCTTTTTTCCACCTTGGCGCGCAGCACGATGCCTATGTTGGATAATCCGTCGATCTCCCCACGCTCGAACAAGGCGAAGCCGACATCCATGTTCGGCACTTCGACGATCACCGCATCGGGCACATACTCGGCGAGAATGCCAGCGGTCGTCGTGCCGGTGGCGACGCCGATGCGCTTGCCGCGCAGATCCTCAAGCCGCATGGCGGTGGTGCGCAGTGTCATGATACGGGTGCCGTTGCCAAAAAAAGGTATCGAGAAATCCACGAGGACTTCCCTCTCCCATGTGGGTGTGGCGATGCCGCACTGGATATCGATGGCGGCGTTGGCCACCATTTCCATGCGGTCGCTCGCTGTGGTCGGGACCAGCTTCATTTCAATCGTGCGGCCGAACCGTTGCTCGAGCCGCTTATGGATTTCGCGGAGCAGGTCGACCGAGAATCCGACCAGTTGGCCTTTTTTATCGCGGTAGGCAAAGGGTAAGGCGTCCGTGCGGGTTCCGGCGTTGAAGACGCCGGTATTGTTGATGCGGTCGAGAACGTGCTCCGCCCATACCGTTCCCGGTGTGGCGAAGGCCAGCAGCGCCACTGCGGTTACCCGTGGCAGGCAACCGCGGAGAATCATGGCTATCTGTTTCAAGGGTTCCCTCATCATTCGCCACTCTTTTGCGATGACGCCGTGCTGACGCGCGCCAGCAGGCGTTTTTTGACATGACCCATTGCCCAGTTCAGTGGAAAACAAAATATGAAAAAATAGCCTATGGCGTAAGCGTAAACCCAGAGCATGGTTTCATCGCCGCCTACCGCGGCAATGATGATGTTGCAACGAGATACGATTTCACCCACGCCGATGACCGAAGCGGTGCTCGACGCCATCACGATGATCAGCAGGTACATGGTCCAACTCGGAACGAACAGCAGCGCGGCCGCATGACTGTGGTTTCGCCAGTGTTGCCAAGCGACAAAGAGATTGTCGGAGACAAACCCCACCACGGCCACCGAAAGGGCCAGCGCGGCCTTGAGCCAGGCGGGAAAGACATGGATCTGGCCTGAAATCTCGAATTCCGCCGGAATGAGAAAGGCCAGGTAAAACAGGAAAACGAAGGTTGGAATATTGCGCGTCAGTTCGGTGACGACGAGGCTTGCGCGCGCGAGGGATTTCCGCCCGGACAGGCGCAGTCGGGCCAGTACCGCGCCGAGCACGGTGCCGATGGCCATGGCGACCAGTGAGATCAGGATGTTCCACGCGAAGCCGCCCGCGAGGAACGGTGTCCACGCCAGCAACATCCCCACGATTTCAGCGGACGTCATGCTGGAACATCCTACACTCGATGTAGTTGAAGATTCGGACGACGCCCATCACCAGCAGGAAATACGTGATCATCAGCACGTTCATCATGACTGCGGGGTTGCCCTGTTCGGCCACGATGGCGGTGGAAGCCGAGACCAGTTCTGGCACGGCGATGACACTGGCCATACTGGTCGCCTTCACGACATTGACCAGTGAGGTAACAACCGAAGCGTAAGCGAGGCGCAGCACCTGTGGCAGATTGCGCCAGCCCAACGCAAAGCCGGGTTCCTGGTGTTTAAGTACAGTGCTCGCCTCAAGCAGGGCAACCACAATAGCGCATCCCGTATAGGTCGAAAGGCAGAAGGTGGCGATTACGGAGCCGTCGAAGGTCCACCCGATCCGGGTTACGACAATGTGACCAATACCGAAAAAGACCAGGTAGATTAGTAGCAGAGGCGGGGTCATCCGACCCACGGCGGCCGACAGTCGTACAAAGCCGTGGAGGAAGGAGATACCGGATTCGGCGGCCAGCGCCCCGAGGCAGCCCACGAACAGACTGCCCGCGATGGAGGCTATCATCAGGTGCAACGTCATCCAGAGGCCGGACAGGAACAGGTCGCGATCATAGGCATCGTAGAGAATCGTTAGGTTGAGTCCGGTCTGTTCCTTGATCAACAGACCGATGTAGTACAAACCGACAACATTGGTGGAGGTTAGCAGGAGCTTGTTCCGGCACTCGGTCGGCCATTCGCCGCTGGCCAGACGGGTACAAACCGGATCGCCGTCGGAACGGACACGGGTCCAGAGTTCGTGCGCGTCGGCCAGGAACCGGCTTGGCTTGATGTCCCAACGCTGCTCGGTTTCGAGCAACCAGCCGCTGCGATGCCAGTCGGCGATCGTATCGGAGAGGATACGCTCGAGTCGGGATCCATGCTCCGAAGCGGCGATGGCCATGGCCCAGGGCGAGATCATCATTGAAGGTAGCGGTGTTCCATGGTTCGCCCATTCTGGATCGTTCAAGATACCCGCGATACCGGTATCATCGTAAAGCCAGGCGACACATCGTCCATCGCGCAAGGCCAGTTTGGTGTCGCGCGTGCCGTTGAAGACTTGCAGATCAAGCAGAAAGCGCTGGGCCATCGGTCGATTAAAGTATGTGCCTTGGGTGGCGCATACCTTTTTACCACGCAGGTCGGCCCAACTGGATAGCCGGTTGCCGGGAGGCGCCACGACCGTCACTCCGCTGGCGTAGTAGTTGGGTTCGATCAGGGTGGCGATCCGCCGGCGTTGCGGGGTGTCGCCCAAGGTGGCGATCACCACGTCGATGGCGCCCTCCTCAAGCTTTTGCAAGCGATTGGTGGAACTCACGGCGACAAGTTGCAAGCGGACGCCGAGGCGGTGGGCGAGTTCGGCGGCGAGATCCGGTTCGAAGCCGATCAACCGACCGTTGGCATCCAGCATGCCGAACGGCGGATAGTCAGATTTGACGCCAACGATCAAAACCCCACGCTTCTGGATCAGGTCAAGTCGGTCGGCCAGTGCCTCCCGACCACCCAGAATGGCGAGCACCGCCAACACGCACGCGATGCGGAAGATCAGACCGCCGCCCATGGCCTTCTGGCCTGTCCCGGCATGTCGGGATCGAGAGCATTAGGGAGCCGTGCGACCCGATCTGGCTCGGAGGCAACCTCTGCTACAGCCAGAAAACCGTAGGCGCAGCGCAGCGGCATGGTAGCCGCCAACAGGCGGTCGATCCAGCGCAAGGGCGTCGATCGGACGACGCTGCTTTCCGGCAGAACACTCTCGGCGCCCACATGGATTGGGCGGAACCCCTGCTGTTCGAGTTCCTGGACGAACTCTTCAATAGTGTATAGATGGTAATACATTTTTATCACCGCATGATCGGCGATTCGTTCGTAAAAAATGTCACCCGGTTCGAGATGCTTCTCTCGCGTCAAGCGCCGTGCCATGACCTGCCGCTTGAAAAAACGTCGCGCGGCGTTGGGCACCGTAACGATGATCCGTCCCCCGGGCCGCAGCAGGCCCCGGAGGGTCGCGAGCGTTTCCTGGCGAAGCGCGCGAGGGAAAATGTGACCCAGTACCCCGAACATCAGGATCGCCAGGTCGAAACCCTCGTCCCGGCCCATCGTGTCGGTCAGGACCGACAGATCGCCGAGCACCGGCCGCAATCGGCCCGTCTCGATATGCCTGGAGCAGCGCAAGGACAGTTCGTCGATCGCGGCCTGGCTGATGTCGCAGGCGATGACCGTCGCGTCGGTTCGTTCCAGCAGCGGCATGGTATAGCGGCCGTTGCCGCAACCGAAGTCCAGGATTCTCCCCCCCATCCTGGGTATTTCGTGAACAACGAGGGCGAGACTCGATGGGTTCGGGCTAGGATAGCGCTGGTCATAGAGCTGGCTGGAAAAGTATCGATCGTAATTCTCCGCAACGGAAAACAGGGAGCGCATCAAACACCCTTCAGCCGAAATGCACAAAAACAAACCACCCCGTTGCGGGGGTGGTTTTGGCTGCCCCAGATTGGGAAATCACGCGTGCTGGCTGGCGCGGAACAAGCGGATTCAATCCACCTTTTCAATCTCGGCCAGGAATGTGGCGATGAACTGATCGGTGACCGCCGGGTGCTTGCCGGTGATGAGGTTGCCATCGATAACCAGATTGACGGTGCCTTCGGGGCCATACACCACTTCCGCGCCAGCGTTTTCCACATCGCAGATAATGTTATGAGCGCAGGTGACTCGGCGACCCTCCAGGAGCGCGCGGTCGGCGCACAGCAGCCACAGACTGTGGCAGATCGTGCCGATCTTCGTTGGGGGGGTGGCGAGCGCCCGGCGGATGAAAGCTACTGCCGGGGCTTGATTGGGTTCCCCTTTCCGGGGAGTGACGCTGATAGCGTAGGCGGTCGCTGGCGTAGGCCCCGATGATGATGACGCCCTTGTAGTCCGTCGGATCGACCGAGTTGATCTCGGTTTCCACCACCATATGTTCCTCCACCCAACCGTTGTCTGGATTCGAGCCGAAGGTGAGCGTTGAGTTGCCCCATAAATGGGAGAGATAGACCACCTGATAGCCGTGCTGGGGGAACAGCTCATTGAAACGGCGAAACTCGGTCATATCGAAGTGTTCTTCGATCAGGACGCCGATCTTGCCCTTGCGCGGTTCACCGACGATACCGCGCAGCGGTGGGCAGGTGGAAGTTTCGGTCATGGCACAATTCCTTGAGTAGGGTGGAACCTGGGATGAAGTACAGCGATAGGACTGCGCCCGTTCGGGTGCGGTGCGGTGCGGGGGCTGGAAGTTTTTCGCCATGATGGCCGGGCGGAAGTAATGCCCCTTGGAAATGAAGATGACCTTCGACGGACATCCGGTAGGGATGCTCGCCATGAGTAAATAGTTTCCTGCTCAATCGATGAAAAGGAGCACCGCGACGTTGCGAGAACGCTCATGCCTTCAGTAGCGCCAGCAGCTCGGCGCTGGCGAATACATCGCGATAGAAGGTCAATTGTTCGCTTTTGAAGGGGCAGCCGCCGCGGTGCCCGCGTCGCACCCAGCACACGCTACCCTTGGCGATGGTTTCGTGAGTGTTGTCATCCATACAGACCCACTCGAAATGCACGAATTCACCGTGGAACATAACGATGGGCCAAGTCATCGTGACGCCCGGTTGCGCGATGAGCGCCCACCAGTGCTTTTCGCGCTCCTGCTGCTGCTCAATGCCGTGATACGGTCCATCCTGACAGAAATACACTAGGTCATCCCGGTACTCGCCGGTCAGGATATCACCGCGCCCCTGCCGCAGTGCTTCGCAGTGGGTGGGCCACCATTCCCGGTTTTCCTGTTCGATCTGGCTGAGGGGATACTCAGGACCAATGGCCGGCAGCGTTGCCTCCTTCATGGCCACGAACCGTTCCCCGGCGGCGATCAACTGGGCTTTAAGCGCTTCCGACACCAAACCGGGGCATGAGTAATCGGCGGCGAGGTCGGTATAGTAGTTGCGGCGAGCCTTGATCATGACAGTTTTTCTCCTGGGCGGTCGGTTCTGATGCTGTCTTGGAGGGATGACTTACAAGTTTCATCGTTAGCTAATTGATTTTTAATTTGAATTCTTTTGTGAGGCACACAAGTCGAATCCAAGACAAATCGAATTACCTAGCAAATCACTATGCGTCCAGTATAAATGGCTTTATTTCCTTTTCCAGTCAAGAGGTTCGGGTTGCGAGTTCGAACCCAAGCTGGAACCCCATGCCGTAGGGACACTCCAACTTTATATGACCTTTAGAATTCTTCGACGATTCTTGTGGAAACCGGAGGCCGGGCACTGGGCTCAAACCATTGTAAGCCGCCTTTCCAGATAAGGCGGGAAGGGAAGAGAGGGACTGAGCGGCTGTCGCTTGGGGATCGCGTTTGGATGAAGGCAGGGCACAACCCGTAGAGCATCAAGGTGGGTTTCATCGCGCCAAAACGGCGTTCCCACTCGGTGATGGTGTTCTTGTGGGTGCCCAGCATCCGGGCCATCGCCCGTAACCTCAGCCCTTCGCCGCGCCACCGCAGCGCCGCCACCACTGGCTGATCGGCGTCTTGATGCCCTGCATCGGGGTGCCCGTCATCTCCGAAAAGACCGCCCCACAGCTCGTACAGGCGTGGAGACTTTGGGTCCCGTTGTGAACCGTCTCAGAGCGACCGTGGCCCGTGGTGTCACGGGAACCACGGACCGGGCAAACCCGCATCGTCAGCGTCTTCAGAAGCTGTCTTGAAATAAACCATCTTTACTTACAAGCACTTGGCGATGGTCAAT
>DAOTGT010000131.1:0-9588 GCA_035447285.1 Candidatus Competibacter sp. | reverse complement strand
AGATCGCCAAGGAAGTGTTCGAGGCGATGTGGGCCGGCGAAGGCGATGCCGACGCCATCATCGAAAAGCGTGGCCTGCGGCAGATCACCGATACCTCCGCCATTGAAAAAGTGATCGACGACGTGATCGCCGCCAATCCCGAGCAACTGGCTCAGTACCGCGCCGGCAAGGACAAGCTGTTCGGCTTCTTCGTCGGCCAGGTGATGAAGCTGTCCAAGGGCAAGGCCAACCCGCAGCAGGTGAATGACTTGCTGATCGAGAAGTTGAAAGCTTAGCGCACTAGACTCGGTACCCTATAGCCACCACCGCCGAGAGGGTTACCGATGCGCTGCCCCGAGTGCAAACACAACCAGCGCCACAAGGACGGTACGCGCTGCAATAAGTGTCGCTATCAGTTCGTATTCCGCAAAAAGGAAGACCGGATCAGCGACTTTGCGCTGAGGCAGACCGTTCAGCGCCTGTCCGACAACGGGCAGCAAGCGTTCACCACGACCCAGCTTGCCCTGGCCATCTGCCGGCTTTGGCGCAAAAAAACGCTGGGGCCAGTTGGCTGCGGCGTCATCGCGCTTATCGTAAGCGCCATCGCCGGGCTGTTTGCGTTCAGCAATTGGAGCTGGTGGGGTGGCGCGCTGATCCTGGCGGTGCTGCTGCCCTTGGCGATCTGGCTGGGCCGGCGGGAGAAAGGCAAACTGCCCTTCGAGAAGGCCCGCAAGATCGTCGACCAATACCATCAGGCCCATCCGATCCAAGCCCTGGCGGACGGCACCGCATTCCGGCGCCAAGCCGCGCCACTCAACCTGCAAGACCCGCACTATGCGCCCGAACGGATTCTGGTGGTGGAACGGGACGAGCTGGTGGACATGCTGATCCGCAACCGTTTCCACTTGACCGCCAAGGCGGTGGTGGTCAGCCGCACCGGCTACCCGGAACCGGTGTTCGCCGCCTGCCGGGAATTCCTGCGCAATCATCCCGATACCCCGGTGCAACTGGTTCATGATGCCTCCACGCAAGGGTTCGCGCTGGCCTCGCAATTGGCAGACGAGTCGAAATGGCGATTCGCGCGCGCGCGCCTGAGCGATCTGGGCATCTCCAAGGCGGCATTGCAACGTGGAGCCACCCTGCCCTGGCTGTCAACCCGCCGCTTCCAGCGCAACGGTGCTTTTGGCGGTAACCCCGCGAAAATGCTGCGTGCCGGTTACCGGGTTCCGCTCGATTACGTCGGTCCGAAACCACTAATCGGTCTGCTGAGCGCGGCGGTGGTCGGTGGTGCGCTGCTGCTCGCGCCGGAGGCTCTGAGCGCGGCGGGCGCCGAGGTGGAAAGTGACTATGGCTGAAACTCCGAAAAGCCGTTAGCACATGGCCTGCCTGTTCGGTTATTGCGGACCACCGGCGGACGGTCTGCTGGCACGCATGGCGGCGTTGCTGGTCCACCGTTGTCCGCTGGGCTGGGAGCGCGAGGATGGCGCGACCGTTACCGGGGATCGGGTGGAAATCGGTCACGGCATCGCCGCCTGGAACCAGCAATCCCAGCTTGCCCGGCGTGACCACGACCTGCTCGGTTATGGCGGGGTGCTGTTCAATCTGGATAAACCGGCGACGCCGGGCGATGCCGCGACCGATGGCGCGAATCGCCTGCTGGCGGAACCGAGCCTACGTCATGCACCCGAGCCCCATCTCGAACAATTGACGGGCTGTTTCGTATTGGCCGCGAGCTTGGGCGATGCCTTTTACCTGCTGCGCGATCATGCGGGCGTCAAAGCGTTGTACTGGACCGTCCACCAGGGCCGCTTGCTGTTCGCCAGCGAGATCAAGGCGCTGTTCGCCGATCCCACCCTACCCCGCCGGATGCGAGCCGGCGCGCTGCCGGAATACCTGAGTTTCAGTTTCGTACCCGGTGTCGGCACCATGTTCGAGGGTATCGAGGAATTACAGCCCGGCTCCCTGCTGTGCTTCCGCCATGGCCAAGCGTGGGTACGGCGGCATTTCCGCTTCGAAACGCTGGAAACGGCGCCCGATGCTCCCCCGCAAGACTATCCCGCCCTGGTGCGCGCCGCACTGGAGCACTCGGTGGCCGAGTGCCTTGCGGTCAGCCCAGACAAACCGCCGGCGGTGTTCCTGTCGGGGGGCATTGATTCCAGCGCGGTGCTGGCGGTCGCCGCCCGACAATTGCCGGAGGTCCGTATCCCGACCTTTTCGGCGCATTTCGGCGCGGAGTACGCGCGGGAAAACGAGTTCGTGCAGTTGATGGTGGATCGTTACCGCACCGATCACCACTGGCTGGAAATCCGTCCCGGCGGTTTTCTCGAACGGCTGCGGGAGATCATCTGGCGGCTGGACGATCCCATCGGTGATCCGGTAACCGTGCCCAATTATCTGTTGGCGCAAGCGGCGTCCCAGGTCGCGGACGTGGTCTTGAACGGCGAAGGCGGCGATCCTTGTTTCGGTGGTCCGAAAAACATCCCCATGCTGCTGGCCCGGCTGTACGGTCCCCTGCCGGGCGAACCGTCCGCCGGCTGGCTGGAACGCAATTATTTGCGGGCGTTCCAGCGCTGCTATCAGGATCTGAGCGCCTTGCTGGACCCGGCACTGCTGCGGGAAGCCAGCGGCGAGGAGGCGCTGATTGCCTTGCTGGAACCGTATTTCCGCGAGCCCGAACCGCTGGATTTCGTCAACAAGTTGATGAGCATCAACATCCGGCTCAAGGGCGCCAATCTGATTCTAGTCAAGGTGGAAAAGATGAGTTCGGCGCATGGCCTGCTGGCGCTGCCACCGCTGTTCTCGCGACGGATCATCGAAACCAGCATGGCCTGCCCGCCGGGTAGGAAACTGGCGGGTGCGGTGGAAAAAAGCGTGCTCAAACAGGCCGTGCGGGATTGGGTGCCGGAAGCGATCATCGCCCGACCCAAATCGGGGATGATGGTGCCGGTGCGGTTCTGGTTTCAGGGCGACATGCGCCGTTATGGGAAGAAATTGCTATCCCGCTCACAAATCCGGCGTGGCGGTTTGTTCAACCCGGACTATGTGGAACGCCTACTGAATTACGAAATGGAAGGCGTCCCCGGCCTGCGCCATGGCTTGAAGCTATGGATGCTCGTTACTTTCCTGCTGTGGCACGAGCAGATGGTGGAAAATTCTCTTATATCTTGAATAATTAAGGGCCAGGGAATAGCAACGGCAAGTGATACAGTGAAGAGTCATTTTCAAGAAGATCAAATAGAGTCATGTACCTATTCAATACTTCGGTAATAATTTAGTTTATAAAATAATGGGCTTGTATTGTTACAGCAGCGTTTGTCATGATTATGTCTTGGGAGAGTATTCCGAACAGGGCGCCGAAAAACAATCCCCAAGGCTTCGACAAAATAGAGCAAGACATCACGCCAATCCCATTTGTTGCCCACGATTAATCAAATGAGGCGTCTACTTTGAAGTAAAGCGAGAGGTATTGAAAGGAGTGCCGCTCCATAGTAGGCAACCATATCTCTCGCAGAGCTTTTATAGCGAAAATTGTCACAGAGGCTTCGAGCCCAAGTCAATGAAATGGCGGATTCAAACAAACTCCCTGTGAAAAAACCTACGGCATTATCACCTTCGCCGCTTATCCGCCGCTCCGTTAAACCGTGAAACACATTAGCAAGATGCCTTTTGGGAACTCAAGGTAAATATGGAACGGCCGACTGCTATCGACCTATTCTGTGGCTGTGGAGGACTGACTGTAGGCTTGAAGAAAGCCGGATTCCGAGTCTTGGCTGCAGTGGACATCGATCCGTTATCCATGAAGACCTATAAAGCAAATCATCGCAACGTCGCGTTATGGAAAACAGATATTAGAGAACTTGAGCCGAAGACACTACTTGACAGCCTAGAGTTGAAACAGGGCGAACTTGATCTTTTGGCGGGGTGTCCGCCATGTCAGGGTTTCTCGACAATGCGGACTTTGAGAAGAGCTATCGGGGTCGATGATCCCCGAAACGATCTATTGATGGAGTTCGAGCGGTTCGTGCAGGCTCTCCGTCCACGTGCTGTGATGATGGAAAATGTTCCCGGTTTGGCAGATGACAAAAGATTCGGAGCTTTCTGCAGGAAAATGAAAGAGCTTGGTTACCTTGGCGACCACCGCGTTCTGAACGCTGCGGAGTACGGTGTTCCTCAGCGAAGACACAGGCTGATCTATCTGGCTGGTGTTGGCATGGATATTCCGTTCGCTGAAAAGAGTGGCAGACAGAAAACGGTCAAGGACGCGATTCACAGTCTACCAAAGGCAGGACAAAGTGGAGATCCCGTGCATGACATGCCCGAGAATCGAACCCCGAAAGTCTTGGAAATCATCCGACGTATTCCAAAAGACGGAGGAAGCCGCAAAGATCTGCCGGAGGAGCTCCGTCTCAATTGTCACAAAAAATGTACTGGGTTCAATGACGTTTACGGACGCATGGCCTGGAATAATGTGGCCCCAACGATCACCAGCGGGTGCTTCAACCCGTCCAAAGGTAGGTTCCTGCATCCAGAAGAGAACCGAGCGATCACTATGCGCGAGGCGGCGCTTCTCCAGGGTTTTCCCCGCCATTACAAGTTCCCGACCACCGACAATAAGTCCGCCGTGGCCTTGATGATCGGCAACGCGCTACCGCCCCCGTTCATCGCGGCCCACGGCAAGAGTATCAAACGGGTCCTGCAGAACAACGCTGGGGCGTAACTATACACAAGAGGGATTGAACTGCACGTGAGCATCGACCAGGTCTTAAGGAACAAATTGACACCACAGCAATATGCTGGAGCGGTCGATACCACGCAGGAAGTATTGTGTCTGGCATGCGCCGGATCAGGCAAATCCAGAACACTTGCATACCGTATCGCTCGGCTACTCGTCGAGGGCAACCCCCCCGAATCCATCGTCGCTTTCACCTTTACCGAGAAGGCGGCGGAATCGATCAAACGTCGTGTCTCCGAAGCACTGTTGACGGCTGGTCTAGACCCCACAGTAATGGGTGCGATGTATATCGGGACGATCCACGCATACTGCCAGCATGTGCTGGGTGATATGGACGCAACTTACCGCCAGTTTGACGTTCTTGACGAGAACCGACTCAAGCTTTACCTGATTTCTCGGTATGCAGACCTTGGCCTTCACTCATTCCAGCGGCGAGCTAGGGGAGCCACCGCCACAAAACCTGGGGGTTACTTTGACACGATCAAACAGGTTTCAGATGCATGGAAGACTGCGAATGACGAGTTGCTTAATCTGGACCAAGTATCTGCTGAAGACCGGGAGCTTGGCGAACTACTGATACATCTGCGGCGCCGTCTACTCAATGACCAGTACATCGATTTCTCAATGATGATCCGAAGCGTGGTGGAAGGCCTGCAAAGCAACAACCCAGTCGCCGAAGCTGCTATTGAGAGCCTTCGCCACCTGATGTGTGACGAGTACCAGGATGTCAATCCCTGCCAAGAAGAATTGATTCGGCTACTCCATGATCGATCCGTAACGCTGTTCGTCGTTGGTGACGACGACCAGTCGATCTACGCATGGCGAGGAGCGGACGTCAGCAACATCCTCCAGTTTCAGCAGCGATACCCGAACTGCGCGGTTCATACCCTCGCTCAGAACTTCCGGAGTACCGAGCCGATCATCCAGGCATCAGACGCCTTCGTGGCAGCTACTTTGGGGCCGAGCCGCATATCAAAGAACCCGGTGGCTGTGCATAACCGGCGGCCACAGGACTTCCGCGTCCTCTGGTTCCCAGATCGGCCGACAGAAGCCGCATGGGTCGCTGAACGCATTCAGGCTCTGCTGGGAACCGCTTACGAAGATGCCGATGGAACAGTGCGAGGACTGACACCAGCCGACTTCGCCATCCTGATGCGTTCGACACGCCAGGAAGAACAGGATAGCAATCCCCGACACGCTGCGTTCACCAGCGCCCTTGATTTGCTACACATCCCATTCAGCCTGGAAGCTGGCGGCGGACCGTTTGACCGCTCTCAGGTGAACGTTCTGCGTAGCACATTCGAACTGCTTAGGAACGCATCGCCGGACCGCAACACGGTGCAACAACATTTTAACAACATCATCAAGCCAGCTTATCCCCACGCGGATTTCAACGCTATTGTTCGCGTTCTAACCCAATGGGGCCAACGTATCCACCGACCGACAGGATCCACACGGCTACGTCTGTACCCTCAGCAATTCGTTTACGACCTACTCGGGTCCTTCAACGTCGCGCAGTCGAATTTCACAAGCGACGTCATGCGGGATATTGGGCTGTTTAGTCGGATGATACTGGATGTTGAGACTGTTTATATGAGCGTCGACTCAAGAGCCAGATTCTCGGAGGTACTCAACTTCCTGTCGAATGCTGCCAACACCGGCTACGACGTTTCTACGGACGACCTAATACAGCGTCCCGATGCAGTGACCGTGGCCACGGTCCACAAGATGAAGGGGCTTGAGTTCCCATGCGTTTTCGTCGTTGATGCTGAAGCACGCCGATTCCCCAAGAAACGCAGCCAGTACTCCGGCTGGCTCCCTGCTGGTGCGATGGCTAACGCGATCAACCGCGGCGCATATCAGAGTACCCCGGAGGAAGAAGCGAGACTTTTCTACACTGCAATTACTCGCGCGGAGCGGTATCTATACATCACTGCAGCGGCGAATCTGCCAGCCGCTAGAGCATTAGGCAGGCAGTCGCCGTACTCGCTCCAACTGGTCAATCATCCTTCGGTAGACCAAGATCCCAACGGCCTTCCCGCTAACCTCGCGAACGCCCCGCAGCGGCGCCGAATCGAAGATACCGACTACCCGACGAGTTTCACCGAGGTCCGCTACTACCTGCAGTGCCCGAAGAGCTACCAGTTCCGTGAACGATTCGGTTTGAATCCAACGGTGCCGGCCATGTTCGGCTACGGCAGGACTGTTCACACGTCGATCCAGAAGCTTCACGAGAGGTTCCCCGATTCGGTCCCCGGCTTACCAGATGCGGAGCAAGCTGTTAAGGACACATTTCATCTTAAGCACGTACCTCAGAGCAATGATCCTGTAAATCGACCGGGTGGGTATGAAAGGGCAAGGAACAGCGCTGTGGAGATCGCTAAGAAATACGTTGAGGATCATGGGCCTGACTTCGAACAGGAGAGGACACTCGAAGCCACGTTCGAAATACCCGCTGCAAACTGTGTAATAACTGGTGCCATCGACCTCTTGCTCCGCGAGGATGCCAAGGGACACATCGTGGACGCTGCTATCGTCGATTTCAAGGCGATGGAGGGCAAAGAAAACCCGGAAGAGAATGAGGATCTAGATTGGACGGAACTGTCTCTTCAAGTCCAATTGTACGCTCACGCCGCCGAACAAGTGTTGGGGGAGAATGCCCGTACCGGCAGCGTTCATCTATTGAAAGACAACCAACGGATCGAGGTTCCTATCACGCAAGATGCCGTGGACGCAGCTCTGGCCAATATCAAATGGGCAGTACAAGGCATTTTGGCATCAGATTTCCCGATGCGACCCCATCACAAGAAATGTGTGAAATGCGATTTCTCGATAATCTGCCTGAGAACACCGCAGGACTTCGCTTCGCAGACTCCCGCACCACCGCCATTGCATTTGCCTGGGGCTACTACGGAAATGGCTAGAGCCTTCAGCTTATATCAAGGATCGGATGATGTCGGATAACTTGACACCCGAGCAACGCAGCTACTGCATGTCCCGCATCAAGGGAAAGGATACAAGCCCAGAGGTGCGAATGCGCTCCGCCCTTCACAGGAAAGGCCTGAGGTTCCGAAAACATGTCAAGGAACTGCCCGGCAAGCCAGATATCGTTTTCAGCAAGGCTCGGGTCGTTGTCTTCGTGGATGGTGACTTCTGGCATGGATACCGCCTCCCTGCATGGGAAAACAAGATTTCTGATTTCTGGAAAGAAAAAATATCCAAAAACCGGGAACGGGATGCTGGGAACGACCGACGCCTCTGTGAAATGGGATGGACAGTCATCCGATTATGGCAACATGAAGTTCGGAAGGACTTTGAAAATTGCATTGAACGCGTACATGCTATTTTGAAGGAAAAGTTAGACCAATAAATTATTTCAATAATTATATAGTAATTATTGTAAATTCAGGAAAATGGACTGGTTGGTTTATAGCAGCAACACCATAGCGACATCCACCAAGGGGAGCCCCACAAAGCGTCGCTCTGAACAACAATTCAGCGACACCACCTCATCTCGACTTTAGCCATTCCTTAAAAATCAATTGCCCACAGAACCAGCCTATAAACTAACTAAAATCAATATGTTATTTCGATTACAACATGCCTGGAAACCAAAATAGCTACTGACCTATGCAAACTCTTCGGCGCAAACCACGGGTCGCGCCAAGTCAGTGATGAATATCTGGTCAGTGTCTGCGAAAATTGAAAGTTGATGAGTGATCTCATCGACACCGAACAGAGGCTTGAATGATGGAAGCCATTCGCAAAATTCAAACCGTGGAAAATGGGGAGGTCCATCTCCGGTTACCCGAGCAGTTCTGGGGCCAAGAGGTGGAAATCATCGTGTTGAGCGCGCCACAAGAAGACTCGCAACGCGTCGCGACTGGAAGAAGCTTGCGCGGTTGCCTGAAGCAATACGCCAAGCCTGAACTGATTTCCCAGGAACAACACGCCTGGCAAACGGCGGCGAGCGAGAAACATGAGTCTCGTTGATGCCAATGTGGTGCTGCGCTATTTGCTGGACGACCACGCTGAACTCTCCGCCAAGGCGACGGAGATTATCGAACTGCAGGCGGTGACCTTGCCGATGGAAGCTGCCTGCGAGGTGGTCTACGTGCTGCAAAAGGTCTATGCGGTCGAGCGAAAGGACATTCAGCGACAACTCGGTGCTTTGCTGAATGAAACTCTGGTCAGCATGGAAAAGCCGGCGGTGTTCTTGAAAGGGCTTGAATGCTACAGTAACAGCAGACTTGATTTTGTGGATGCCTTGCTTTGGGCCTATCACGTCGTGGAGAAGGAATCGGTTTTCACGTTCGACGACAAACTCAACAGATATCTTCAAAGCGCCAGCGGCAGCCTCTAGGCACCTTCCGCACAATTCGACCCTGAATCTCGCAGTTGACCTGACCCATTTTCGCCCGCAGTCCCCTCAAGCGCCTTGGCTACTCAGCACGGCGGAGGAGCTCTCTCGCTCTGATTGGCCTGACATGGTTCATGAATCATCATGAACTCTTATCAGCCCAACGGTATCACCGTACGGTTGATCATCGGATGATCGTCGTCGCGCGGCCCGAAATCGCTGTCCGGGTGCCAAGCGACCACATCCAACGCCACTTCCTCGGTGAAAAAGGAATGCAGGCAACCGCTTGGGATATACCAGCCCATGCCCGGCCGCAGAGGAACCACGCCATCCGAGGTACGGCACTCGCCCGTCCCATGCAGAATGACCCCGATCCGCGCCGAAGGATGGGTATGAGGCGTCTGGTCGGTATGCGGCGGAATGTGCAGATGATTCAGACACGGCTCACCCATGCGGGGCGGACAAATCAACAAGGTATCGCTGCACCCGTCGATATAGCGCAAACGCCCGACAGTCT
>DAOTGT010000130.1:0-9755 GCA_035447285.1 Candidatus Competibacter sp. | reverse complement strand
GATGTCACTGGGGTATCTCTTCGTACGCATCCCCCGATGTTCGCAGACTCAGCAGAAGATCGTGAACACGTTCTAATCCAGTGCCGGTGGTTCGCGCATCGTCGCGCGTGGGGGAATATCGAGATCGGCACCGCCAAACGCGACGATCCGCGAGTGGATCGCTGTGGCAAGATTGGTCGGTGGAACGGGTTCCCCCACCACGAGGCGCAAGATCTCGCGCACCTCTTCTTCTATCGACCGGCCGTGTTCGGCCGCGCGTAGGCGCAGGCGCTGCTTCAGACCGTCATCAAGATTGCGAATCGTAATACTGGCCATGATGTCCTCCGTCGGAGTTTCAAAAGACTCAGCATGGATTGCTTGACATCCTTCCCGTCCTTCCAAGTGGGGAGGATGTCAATACCGATTTGAATCGATCTGAAGCATTTCGAGCCAAAGCATTTCAAAGACTTTATGTCCCGATGCATCCGCTAAGGCATGTGCGATATTGGGTAACTCGGAGATCGCTCTGCGAACGTCATCCATCTCTATAGGTTTGTCAGACTCTGGCGCGTCGATACGCAATAGATGATCTCGACCCACTAACAAACCCGCCTGTCCCAAGGCGTTATGGGATTGTGCTTTCATTGCTGCCCTTTTGAAAGTCTTAGCCCAAAACAGGAAGCCTCCGATGCGTTGCAAGGCCCATCACAAGGTAGTTACGCAACCTGATCTGAACAACGCAAGTGGCTCTATCGCATGCTGGACGAGCGGGACTTGCTCGTGACGCACGGCGGTCAGCGGATCTGGAATCTGTTCGTGACCGGGCCGGGGGAACCGCAGTCGCGCTATGTCTCTGCCCTAAAGCTGGCGCCGGCCCTGTACGCCGGATTGGAACTCGGTTCGGTGTTCCCAGGAAGGATCGAACCGGCGCGGACTGGGCAAACCCGTCGTGGTGGCTGATCGCCGGACGCTCAACGCTTCTTGCAGCGCTCAATCGCCTCGATCACCGCCGCCAGCCGGGCAGCCGCATCGAGCAGACTCACTCAATGAATCCCAGATAGCGATCGTCGAAGTGACCAGTTCACGCCGGGTCGGTGAACAGGACGATGATGCGGTTTTGGGCACGACACTTGGAGCGGGGTCGTGCGGGCATCAGGGGTCGTCCTTGGGAATTTGCAAGCGTTGGCGGGCACGTTCGATCGATTCGCGCAGCTTGGCCTGCAAAGGAGATATAACGGAATCTGGTGTACGGGCGGGTTGAAGGAAGGCGGCGTACCCTGCTGAAATGAGATGGACGAGATCAGGTTTCAGCATGAACGAAGAGGTACGCCATGAATGAAAATAGCGCGGGATGGTTGGGAACGCCAGGGTCGATCCAGGATTCGCTGACGGAGTTGTTGCGGCGGGGTGCCCGAGGGCTGATCGAACAGGCGGTGGAAGCCGAATTGCGGGGGCTGCTGGATCAGTATGAAAACGTGACCGATTTGGGAGGACGCCAAGCGGTGGTCAGGAACGGTCACTTGCCCGAGCGGGAGATCCTCACCGGGCTGGGACCGGTGCCGGTGCGGATTCCCAAAGTCCGCGACCGCTCCGGGAGCGGGATCAAGTTCAACTCGGCGCTGGTGCCACCCTATGTCCGGAAAGCCCAACGGGTGGAAGCGGCGCTGCCGTGGCTGTACTTGCGCGGGATTTCGACCGGGGACATGCAAGAAGCCCTGTCCGTGTTGCTGGGCGCAGAGGCCCAGGGCTTGTCGCCGGCGGTGGTGAGCCGCCTCAAGGCGGAATGGTCGGAGGCGCATGCCGCCTGGAACCGTCGCGACCTCTCGGATGAGCACTATGTCTACGTGTGGGCGGATGGCATCTATTCGACCCTGCGCGGCGAGGACGACCGCCTCTGCTTGCTCGTCTTGATCGGGGTCGACGAACACGGGGAGAAGCGGCTGCTGGCGCTGTCGGATGGGTACCGGGAATCCAAAGCGTCCTGGCTCGCCCTCCTCCAGGACTTGCAAGCGCGCGGTTTGAACGCACCACCGGCGCTGGGGATCGGCGATGGCGCTCTGGGCTTTTGGGCGGCGCTGGCGGAGGCGTGGCCGCAAACCCGTGGTCAGCGCTGTTGGGTGCACAAGACCGCCAACGTGCTCAACGAACTGCCCCAATCCATTCAGGGCAAGGCCAAGGCGGGCCTCCATGAAATCTGGATGGCGGAGACCCAGGCCCAAGCGAACCAGGCTTTCGACCGCTTCGCGCGGGATTTCGGCGCCAAATACCCCAAGGCGGTCGCCATCCTGGCCAAAGATCGAGCGGAGTTACTGGCCTTTTACGACTTTCCGGCCGAGCACTGGGTCCACATCCGGACGACCAACCCGATCGAATCCAGCTTCGCCACCATCCGGCACCGCACCACCCGGACCAAGAACTGCGTGTCCCGGAATACCTTACTGGGCCTGGTGTTCCAATTGGCGCTGACGGCGGAGAAAAGTTGGCGCAAGCTGGGAGGCTTCAAGCGCTTGCCCGAGGTGGTACGGGGCGTCCGGTTTCAGGATGGTATCGCCGTCGTCGATCCACCCGGCGAAGCCCAGAACGATCAGCAGAATATCGCCGCCTGATTCAAACCAGCCATACACCAGATTTGACTATAGCTCCCTGCAAAGTTTCACGCGGCGGTAGCACGGTGAGGTATTCGGCGACATGGATGCCGCTTTTGTCCAGTTCCAGCAGTCCGATCTGCTCCTGTTTTTTTCCGGTGCGTCAATCTGTAGCCGCTTTTGCCGGGCAACGAAGGTGAACCCCGCACCCAGTTCCAGCAGGAATTGCTCAATTTCGCGCAGGATGGCGTCTTCCAGATCTTTTTCCAGATAGCGGTCGTTGAGGTCGAGAAAGTCGAGGATATAAGGGTCTTTCAGGAGCAGGATGGGCGAAGGTTTTTGATCGCGGCGTAACTGTTGCAGATCGTTCCGGATGGTTTCTTCCGGTTGCCGGGAGATGGACGAGCGCTCGAACAGCATAGATTGGATGCGTTCCTGCAACTGGCGAGACGACCAGCCTTCCAGTCGGCAAAGCTCGATGTAGAAATCGCGTTTCAACGGATCGTCGAGATAGATCAAGGTCTTGAGGTGAGTCCAGCTCAATTGTCTCCGCAGTGCGGAGACTTTTTCCTCGTCCGGAAATGCTTCGGCAAAACGGAGCATGTGGCGGAGATTCTTGGCCGAAAATCCGCGTCCTTAGTCCGTGGTCAATTGTTTCGACACGATGACATTCGGCCACCCCGACGGGCCGCGACGACGCAAGATAACATCCACGATGGTCGAACCCTCTTCCACCATGACGAGGTCGATCCGGCCGAATGGCCCGGAACCGGCGGCCGAATCATCTCGAAATGGGTGGCCGAATCGATTGGAATACGCAGCAGGGGATCGGGGCTTTCGCCGGAAGCCGTCAGAGCAGAAGTAGTCGTGTTGCTGCGGTCGAAAGACGTTCCTAAAGCCGATGGTCTTGAAGTAGGGCGGTAGGAGTGAACATGTCGCAGAGCATCAGCACATGATGCCGGGCGCGGGTGATGCCAACGCGCACCAGCTTGCGACTGCGAGGGTGGGGTGCTAACTCACGAGGGGAAAGCAGTGGGCTGCTTTGGGAGTTGTCGAAGATGATCACCACGTCGAATTCCTTGCCCTTCGACTTGTGGATGGTCATGACGTGGATTCCTCTCAGGTCATTTCCGCCAGACAAGAGTTGATCTTCCGCGATGGCTGTATCGAGTGCGCCGCGCGCGTTTCGATATGCTCCCTGCGTCTGCCAGAGTTCGGTCAGTGCAGCGGAAATGCGCCGACCGCGCTGAAAAGCGGCAAGCTGCTCGGCGTCTTCCGCAATGTCTTGGAGTGGTTTGGCTCCTGCATTTCGGAGGACGCTACGGGCGTTTAGCCAATCTCGTTTCGGGTCTCCTGTGAACTCTCTGGTGCGCAATGCACGCAGCGCGTCCAAGAGTTTGGATGCCACCCCATTGGCACGCGGATGAGTCCCGGCGCGGGCCTGTAGTGCGCTTGTTGCTAACCGCTGCGCGGTGGCGAGGTTGGTATTCCCGCTGCGTGCCCGAAAAACTGTCGCAGCAAGATCAAGTCCATCGGCCAGGTCCAACAGCTCCTCCACTGCTGGCCTACGCGGCTCCAGCATGAACGCCACCATGCGGCTGGAAAGCAGCACCGATGCTTCGTCGATCATCACCCGATGTCGGATCAGGTTCGTGCCATCGCCGGTCAGCGCGCGGGAGATGACGTTGACACCACGCCCCCATGTCGCCAGGACGGCTAGGCTTTCGATATCGTGTTGTGCGTTTGCTTTCGCGTTCCTATAGGCAATTCCGACAGCTTGGCGAATCGCTTTGTCGCGTAGGTTTGCCTTGGGCCGATAGTCCAGGCGTGATACGCCGCGATAAGTCGCCCTGCGCGGCGTATTCAGCAGTACGTCGTTGGCGAAGGCGATGATCTCCGAATCAGGACTTCGGTGATTCTCGCCTGCCAGATCCACGCGCAACGGTTGCAGGGCGGCCATGATGTGCATTACCCGATCGGAACTGACGCCCGGTCGGAAATCGTAAATCTGCTGGTCCAGGTCGGCGAGGCACATTATTTGTGTGCCAGCGGACAACAGCCTGACGCATTGCCACTGGTCTTCTGCGGTATCTTGGGCCTCGTCTACAACGATCAGCGGATAGCACGACGAGAAGAGTTCTCGCAGGCGCGCGCTTCGAGACAGTAGTTCATGAGCTTTCGGGGCGAACAGGTCGAACACGACCCTGCCGACCTCACGGAAAAGGCGCTCACGCTCGACGTTCCAATCGCCGCCGTTGTTCTCGAACTCGTGCCGCATTGCTGCCTCATCGTGAGGCATCAACAACCGCAGTGATCTTGGTGCGCCCAGTAGGTATCCGTAAGCCTGCAAGATGCGCCAGAAGAACGAGTGGAACGTCTGGATTGAGAGCTTTCCTTGTAGGGCAGCCGGCAACTGTGTGTTGCTCGCTTCGGCGACACGCGCAACGGCAGCACGCGAGAAGCTGAGAAACAAGACGGATTGACCAGGTGACAGACCTCGTTCTATGACGAGTTTGGCCTTGGCCAAAGCGATGGTCGTCTTGCCGCTGCCTGGGCCACCCGTCACGAGGATGGCACCGTCCTTGTCGAGTATGCTTTGCCGCTGCGCGCAGATGACCAGGGCCACGATCTAGAGTTCCTCGGGGTCTTCAGCCGCAGCCTCGTTGCCGCCGGTCGCTTCCGCGTTGGTATCGGCTTGCGGGGCAGGCACTTCCTTGCGCTTTGGCTTCGGATAGCGTTGATAGATGTCGGCGAGGAAGCCAGTGATAGTTTTGGGCAACTCGGCTACAGCGCAGAGTTGTAGCAGCTTTGCCGCTCCGCCTTCGCCCTTCAGGCCCTTCAGCGTGGAGATGGTCAGTTTGCGCAGTTCGTTGTCAGCGGGGCGGGCGGTCGGAATCCCGAACCGGCTATCAGTGTCCTCGGCGCGCAGGGCCTCCAAGTATTGCCACTGACGATCCAGGGGCGCTTCCTCGGCCATCAGAACTTCGGCACCCTTTTGCTGGATTTCCTTGGCTACCACGTAGCTGCCCTGCAGGGCAGTGACTTCCGCATCTGTGCGCTTCTTGCGATCGAAGAATGCAAAGGCTGGCGTGCCGATCTCCTTGAAAAAGGCACCCAGCTTCTCCAGGTTCCCATCACCGTCAGCGTTGATGACGCACAGGCCAGCCACGTCCAGGGGAAACAAGGCAGGATCGTTGTCCTCCATCTTCTGTGCGGCCACCAGCAAGGCATCCTGTTCAGTGATGCCTTCGCCGATGATCACACCTTGGCCAAGCATGGCTTCCGCGATGGCTCGGCGGAAGTTCTGTCGGTAGTTCTTAGCCTTCATGCCGGTGGGTAGCTTGATCGGCGTGCCGGTCAATGTGCCTTGCTCGTCGCGGTTGAGCTTCAGTATCCCATCAGGCTCGAAGCGTTCGATGACGTAGGGAGAATGGGACGTGACGAAGCATTGCGAAGTCTCCTCAAGAAGGTAGTTCGCAATCCGCCGCTGAGTGTGGGGTGGAAGGGCGATCTCGGGTTCTTCCATCGCAAAGATGACGTTGTCTTTCTTGAGGTCGGCGATAAAGGTCAGTAATGCCAGCAGGAGCGTGTTCAGCGTTCCGCTGCCCGCCTGCTGGAACGGCACGGCGTCCTCGCCGCGACCCATCGTCAGGAAGAAGGCGATGGTCTTTCGCAAGTGCTCGCGCGTGAGTTGGGAGACGAACAGACGGGTCGAGCGGCCCTCGCCACCGGGCGCGATGTATTCCGACAGCCGTGCCTCGATTTCATCCAAGATCGGCCCCAACTCGGTGGCATCGGCGTCTATCGGTGGATCAAGGGTAGCCAGCCGCCGGCGGATGCTTTCCCACATCCCCTTGCGGGCTTCTTTCATGCGCAGGATGTTGTCGAGCAGCGTGCCACGCTCTAGGCTCAACGCACGCGAGCCGGTGCGGATGGTGCGCAGGTAGAGGAAGCCTATCGCTCGCTTGACCTTGGTGGGAATCGACCTGGGATCGGCGGCGTCATCGTCGTCGCTTCGGCCATAGATCGTCTTGGCGAAGAACTGGTCTTCTTCGATGTCGTATTGGGCGACGGTAATCAAGCGAAGGCAGAGTTCCACGTTGGGATCGTCGGCGTTGCCAATCTCGCCTTCGCCGAGAACCCGCTTGTCGGCTTTGTGCCAGAACTCCAAATTGGCGGCGCAGAGTTTTTTAATGTCGTCGGTGAGATCGACGAGGACAGCTTCGATGTGGATAGGAACGGGCGTTTCGCCGTCTTCGTTCAGATAGCCAGCATTGCGGAAATCGAACTCTTCAACGGGAGGTGTTCGATTCAGGCGATCTGGCCCAAGCACGAGATCAAGTGCTTCGCAGATCGTGCTCTTTCCGACGTTGTTGCCGCCGATCAGGAGCGTATGCCCTGAGAAGTGAAGTTCCGCCTTCTTGATGCCGCGAAAGTTCTCTATCTGCAACCGTGAAACACGCATGGCTCCCCCAAGCAGTCCTTGTTGATCTTGTTGTCGCTACACGGCAGCCCTGTTCACCTTGGCTTCGAGGTCGGTGCATGCTTCCAATAGCTCGTCGAAGGATACGGCATTGCCTACCATCACTTCGTCCGCCAGCATGGCCTCGTAGTCCTTGGCGAGTGCCGCTCTGGCTTCGCCTTCGGGGACGATTTTCAGATGCCCCGTGGTTACGGGCAAGTAGTCGATTACCTGACCGTCGGCGTCCTTCTCGATGAAAAAGTAGGACTTGTGGCGGGCGACGACCGTTGCCACTTTGCGATCGGCAATGACCGTGGCGATATGAGGGCTTCGTGCGATCGCGGCCAAGTCGTGCCAATGCCGGGCATAGCGTTCACTGCGGATGCGGCCTTGTGCGCAGAACACGTGCGCAGCGGTGGCCTTCTCCCAAAAGGTGCGCGCGACGCTCATGACCAGTGGTGAGGCACTGGGAAACGACAGGTCGGCCAAGTGTGCGGCGATGTCGCAGGTCACCTGGAATACCTGGTGCGGCTCGCCGGTGGCGCGCGCACCGAACTCCAGCGTGACGACAGGCGCCACGTAGCCCGTTCCCTGCGTCAGGGCTGGGTAGTGCAGGAACAGCTTGTCGTTTTCTTGCCCGCCAAGTTCGAGCCGGGCAGCCAGGCGCTCGCGCGTCAAGGCGGTTTGAAGCACTGGCTGCACGTTCTGCGTGATCCAGTCTGGCAGCCGATGCCGCACGGCTTGCGTCCACTTGCCGGCCTGGCTGCGACTGGTCGGCAACTCGCCACCTTCGCCGATCAGGTCCGGGATCAGCTTGCGAATGTCGTAGGTCAGGTCGATGTCTTCGGAGAAGCGGTCGATGACCTTGTAGACCTTCGACAGCGAGGTGCCACCTTTGAAGGTCAGATCGGCCGCCAGCGGCGCCTCGAACAAGGCGCGCAGCGTCCACACCACCCACACGTCCTTTTCGAGCAGGTGGACGGGGCGGCCGGTTTTGGCCCGCCCGTATTCCAGCGCCTCGCGTTGATCCTTCTTGCTCAGGTCGAAGAAATACTCAGCCACGCGCGGCTTCCTCGCCGATGGCCCGTGCCATCCAGCCGGGCAGCGCCGCCCGCGCCGAAGCCAGCGCCTGCCATTCGGCGTGGGGAAGGGTACGGCGCAACGACGCCAGCGACTTGCCGACGTGCGTGGGTCCAATCCAGGCCAGTGCGCGCACGGCTGCGCCGGCCGGCCGCGTGCCCAGTGCCAGCATCCAGCGCGGTGCATGCTTGACCAACACTTCCGAGCACCCGAGCTTCAGCTTCCGGGTGCGGCCGGAAGTCAGATAGACCTCGCGGATGGGCACTTGCTGCGTCAGGCCCAGAGCATTGGCCGCACTGGCACCGTGTGGTACGACGACTTCACCGCTTTGTTCGGCCAACGCCTTGACGACCTTCTCGGGAGCGGGCGGGCGCGAGCCGAACCGGCCGGAAACCGGAGCGGCATAGGCACCACGCGCCACGCGCAACAGCTTGCCGGTCTTGGCGAGCCGCGAGAACGCTTGATCCACCGCCGATCGGCTTCCCAGGTGCAGGAACTCCTTGGGCGACAGCACACCTCCCTCGGGGAGAGATCGTGCTTGTTGCAGGATGGTCTCGGGCAGCGTGTTCATGGGGCATCTCTGGAAAAGAGAAATAATATGCTAGTTTCTGACATCTTGCAGCGACAAGCAGGGTGACAGTGGCTCTTCTCTGGCGCAGTGCCGGACAAGCGTCGCGGGTTGCGCGCGATTTTTGGATAAGTTGTCGCTATCGTAGTCTGGCTACGACCCTTTTGGTCGGGGAAGGTCTGTTTCTGTTCTGAATTCCCGCAGGTCGGTATTGGCCGCGAAACGCGCCTGCCCTTCCCTGCGATGCACGACCGGTTCGGCGTCGAAAGCCGCTTGGTACACCTCCCCATAGCGCCGTCGTAAATCCGAGCGCCGGCGAGGATCGGAAAAGCGAGCGATTTGCTTTTCGATCCAAACCCGATCCAGAGGAAAATGGGGGATTTCTTCAACATGACCAACGCAGTCATCGTCCAGCCTGGACGCTGAACCCATCTCTGGATCGACAACAGGTTCAAAGGACTCGAAGGACTCAAAAGGCTCGAAGCGATCCAGAAAATCCGATGGCGGTTCCAGATCGATCTGGGCATCTTCCTGCGATGCGCTCGCTGCCGTTAGGGTTGCCGATGTCACCGGTATCACCGGTGTCGTCACGGTGGATCGCTCAAAATCGGGTGAGCGCACCGATGTGGGCCGCGCGACCCGAAAATACTCCGGCAGTTGTGGCCAGCATTCCCGCAGTCGCGCGCGAACGAAATTCACACCCGGTATTCGCTCACCGGCTTGACGCACCAGACACCAGGGACAAGTAGGCAATTCACCGTAATCCTGACGCTTTCCCGGCAGCAGCACCGGACCACATTGAACACAGTACCCGCCGCTCAACCAGTCTATTGGCACCCGACCGACCCGCAACCGCGCGACCGCAACCGGATCGAGCTTGGGCGCGTACCGCGGACGGGCGGCCATGGGGATGGTCAGCGCCGCGCCGATCGTGGACGTTTCAGCCCAGCACGCGCCAGCAGATAAGCATCCCGCGACAGGACTTGCGGTGTGGGAGCGTCACGGTCCTGCAATGCCCGCAGGGTCGGTTCGCCCGGAACGCCGATCCCGCCGACGGTGCGCATGAGGTCATAGACCCGGC
>DAOTGT010000129.1:0-9800 GCA_035447285.1 Candidatus Competibacter sp. | reverse complement strand
CCGGCTTCGACTCGTCGCCTGAACCAGGGGCGCGCTCGACTGGTTACGCCCTATTCCATCGCCGACTACTTCAAACTCAATCCTCTGATGGTGGACCCGGCTTCCAAGCTTTCCCCCGAGCAGCAGATCAAGGGAGCGCTGGCCGCCGCCGACCGGCTGGGTCTCAAGGTGATGGTGGACCTGGTGATCAACCATTGTGCCTTCGACTCCGAACTGACGCGCCAGCACCGCGAATGGTTCATGCAGGAAAACGGTGATATTGCTCATCCATCCTGCATGGAGGATGGCCGTAAGGTGGTGTGGGGCGATCTGGCGCGTTTCAACCACCAGCATACTTCCGATCCGGAAGGGTTGTACCGCTACTTTTACCAGATTGTCGAATTCTTGCTGGAGCTGGGGTTCAAGGGCTTCCGCTGCGATGCGGCCTATCAGATTCCCGGTCATATCTGGGGCCGGCTGATCCGCGAGATTCGGCAGAAATATCCAGATACGGTATTTACCGCCGAGACCCTGGGTTGCACCGCCGACCAGACCAAGCAGACCGCCCAAGCTGGTTTCGACTATGTATTCAACAGTTCCAAGTGGTGGGATTTCCACGGGGCTTGGTTACTGGAGCAGTATCAACTGGTCCGCGACATTGCGCCGTCCATCAGCTTCGCCGAGAGTCACGATACCGATCGGCTGTTTCAGGAGGTCAACGGCAACGTGGCGGCGATGAAGCAGCGCTATCTGTTCTCCGCCCTGTTTTCCGCCGGCGTCATGATGCCGATCGGGTTCGAGTACGGGTTCCGTCGCCGGCTGCATGTGGTCAACACCCGCTCCAGCGATTGGGAACAACCCAACACCGATTTGTGCGAGTTCATTACCGCCGTCAATGCAATCAAGCGTCAGTACGCCATTTTCCGGGAGGAGGCTCCAACCACGATTCTGCCCTACCAGAATCCCAATATTCTGCTCATGTGGAAAGCGTCGGTCCGCACTCACGAAGAAGCGCTGATCATTCTCAACAAAGATCCCTGGAACCATCAGTACTTCTACGCCGAAAACCTGGGTACCTACATCCAGGCCGGCGCTCCGTTGCTGGATGTGTCGCCGGAATACCCCCTGGAATATATTCCCCGACCCTTCGGTTACGATTTGCGACCGGGCCAGGCTTTCGTGATGGTCGCCAGCCGCGATCATCTGCCGGCTTAACGGGAAGAGGCGCGCGGGCGCGGCTCGAATCTTCATTCTGGAATAGAGGGTGGCCTGGGCTGCCGCGTCCGGCCCGGGAACCCGAGATAACGAAGGACGGCAGTTTATGTATATCGTGCAAATTGCTACTGAATGCGCACCCGTGGCTAAAGTTGGCGGGTTGGCGGACGTGATTTTCGGCCTGAGCCGGGAGCTGGAAATTCGCGGCAACGAGGTCCAGATCATCCTGCCAAAGTACGACTGCATGCGCTACGACCAGATCTGGGGCCTGCAAGTCACCATGAAGGATCTGTGGGTCCCCTGGTACAACGGCGCCGTGCATTGCTCGGTCTGGTTTGGCTTCGTCCATGGTCGAAAGTGTTTCTTCATCGAGCCGCATTCCCCGGACAATTTTTTCAACCGCGGGCACTTCTACGGCTTCTCGGACGATGTCAGCCGCTTTGCGTTCTTCAGCAAGGCGGCTTTGGAATTCCTGCTCAAGGACAACCGTCGCCCCGATATCATCCACTGCCACGATTGGCAGACTGGGCTGGTGCCGGTGCTGTTGTTCGAGCAGTACGCGCATGGTGGACTGCACTCGCAGCGGGTCTGCTACACCATCCACAACTTCAAGCACCAGGGCCTGACCGGGGAATACGTGCTGTGGGCAACCGGCCTGACCAATATCGCTCACTATTTCAACTTCGACCGCTTGCGCGATAACTTAAACCATACCGCCGTCAGTTTGATGAAGGGCGGCATCGTCTACTCGAATTTCGTGACCACGGTGTCGCCGACCCACTCGCACGAGGCGCGCTTCACCGATCAGGGTGGCGGGTTGAACCATACGCTGAACGTGCATCACAGCAAGTTCGGTGGGGTGCTGAACGGCATCGATTACGATATCTGGAATCCGGAAATCGACCCACATATTCCCAGCCGTTACAATATCGAAACCCTGGATGACAAATACGCCAACAAGGAAGCGTTGCGCGATCGGCTATGGCTGAGCAAGGAGTTCAAACCGATCATCGCCTATGTGGGCCGGCTCGACAGCCAGAAAGGCGTCCATCTGATCCATCACGCCATTTTTTACGCCCTGCGCAACAACGCCCAGTTCGTGTTGCTCGGCTCCAGTCCGGACCCGCACATCAACCATCATTTCTGGAATTTGAAGCGACATCTCAACGACAGTCCGGATTGTCACCTGGAGCTGGGCTTCGACGAGGAGTTGTCGCACCTGATCTATGCCGGGGCGGACATGGTGGTCATGCCCAGCCTGTTCGAGCCCTGCGGGTTGACCCAGATGATTTCGTTGAAATACGGCACGGTGCCGATCGTGCGCGAAGTCGGCGGCCTCAAGGATACGGTGTTCGATAAGGATTACTCCCACAAGCCGTTCGAGGAGCGCAACGGCTATGTCTTCCAGGGGGCCGATCACGCTGGCATCGAATCGGCTATGCACCGCGCCATTGCCTTGTGGCACAACTATCCGGACGATTTCCGCCGCATGATGATCCACGGCATGAGCTACGATTATTCGTGGGCTCGGCCCGGCCAGGATTACCTGAACATCTACGAGCACATCCGTTGCAAGTAAATGATCGGGCGCATCGCCGTCGTCGGAGGTCGCGTCCGAGATTGCACGGGGTCCAGGCGCTGGACCAGCAGCCAATCCCCGATTCATCCAGCCATTGTCCAGGAGAACGCCACGCATGAGCCAGCTTCCAGAGTACGTTGACGGTTTGCCGAACATCTGCGGTTCGGAGCCGCTCGTGGAAGAGACTTTGCGCGCCGGTCGCGCCCGCCCGGTGTTCCTGCCGGAAAGCCGCGTCGATTTCGGTCACATCCGCGCTGCCTGCGCCATCGCCTTGCACATGCATCAACCATTGATTCCGGCGGGTGGCGGTGACTTGCACACCGCAGCCATCATCAGCAATCTCCAATACATGATGGAGAACCAAGGCATTGGCGATAATTACAACGCGCCGGTGTTCCATTGGTGCTACAAGCGCATCGGCGAATTTGTCCCGCAACTGATCGACGAAGGCAAGGAGCCGCGGGTGATGCTGGAGTATTCCGGCACCCTGTTCCACGGCTTACGCGCCATGGGTCTGCACGATGCGCTCGATGCGCTCAAGAACGTAACTTGCAATCCGGCCTACCGGCGCGGGGTGGAATGGTTGGGTTGTCCGTGGGGTCACGCGGTGGCGCCTTCGACGCCGGCGCAGGATTTCCGCCTCCACGTCAAGGCCTGGCAACACCATTTCGCCGCCATCTTCGGGCTGGAGGCGTTGGGGCGGGTACGCGGATTTTCGCCCTCGGAAATGGCCCTGCCCAACCATCCCGATACGGCCTACGAGTACATCAAGACTTTGGTGGACTGCGGCTATCAATGGCTGCTGGTGCAGGAACATACCGTGGAGCAGCCGGAAAACGGCTGGGGACCGGAGAAAAAACACCTACCGCACCGGTTGGTCTGCACCAATTCCAAGGGCGAAACGGTCAGCATCATCGCCATCGTCAAGACCCAGGGCAGCGATACCAAGCTGGTGGCGCAGATGCAGCCCTACTACGAGGCCAAGAGCCTGTCGCGCTGGGAACTGGCGGGAAAATCGGTGCCGCCGCTGGTGACTCAGATCGCCGACGGCGAGAACGGCGGGGTGATGATGAACGAGTTCCCCGGCAAGTTCTTCGATTCGGTGCGCGAGGCGTCGGGGTCCGACACGCCGTTCATGAATGCCACCGAGTATCTGGAACATCTGTTTGCCCTGGGGATCAAGGAAGCCGACCTGCCGACGCTCCAACCGCAGTTCCAGAAACGGATCTGGGACCGCTTCCAGCCAGGTGGTGGGCCGGAGAAGCTGGAAAAGGTCATCGCCGAGCTCAAGCAGGAAGATGGACGTTTCCACATGGAGGGCGGCAGTTGGACCAACGATATTTCCTGGGTGCGCGGCTACGACAACGTGCTTGGGCCGATGGAAAAGGCCAGCTCGCAATTCTTCGAGAAGGTGCTGAAGCCGAAGAAGGTTTCCCCCAGCGATCCGCGCTTTCGCAATGCGCTGTTCCATCTGATGTGCTCGCAGACCAGTTGTTATCGCTACTGGGGGCAAGGACTGTGGACCGATTACGGTCGCGAAATCTGTCGACGGGCCAGCAGCATCGCCGAAACCGACTTTTAGCCATCCAGGCCATTCCGCCGTGTTGGTTTCCAATTTATCATTATAAAAAGTAAGGTCGTGACCGGCGTTGAGGTCTTCCCGGCGCCGGTTGCCGACGAATCACAGAAGGAGGCATGAATCATGGCGGACACCTTCTATCACGCGCTGGTGCTGAATCTGCACCAACCACCCGGCAATCTGGAGCATTTGTGGGAGCACAACGAATGGGAGGCCAGGGAGATTCTGTTTGCCATGGACCGTATTCCCCGTTCGCTGTGGGATTACCAGGACATCGGCCGGATTCACTTGGCGTTGTCCGGCACCTTGTTGGAGGTGCTGTCGAATCCCGATTTTCAAAACCGGGTGTACGGAGCCGTGGATTGCGGCTCGCTGCTCTGGTATCTGCAAAATAACCGGGTCATCGATATTCTCGGCACCGGTTACTATCACCCCGTGTTGCCGCTGATCCCGCCCGCCGACTGGGAGGCTCACCTGGACCGCTGGCAACGGATGGCCCGCCATTTGTTCTTCCGCGGCAATTTTCAGGGGTTCTGGCCGCCGGAGATGGGGTTCTGCATGGAGATGATCCCCTTGCTGCGCCGGCTGGGTTACCGTTTCGTACTGGTGGATTGCGAGCATGTGCGACCCGTCACGCCGATGAGCTGGCAGGAATTGCGCTACCGGCCACACATCGCTCGATTCGGCGGTGAAGAAATCATCGTGATCGTGCGGGATCGGGAGCTGTCGAATGCCCAGGAGTCGGGCATGGAACTGGAGTGGTTCGTGCGGGAGGTCCAGGAGCGGGCGAAAGAGTGTGATTTCGCACCGCTGGTGACGACCTGCACCGATGGTGGGAATGGCGGCTGGTTTCGCAACGTCACCCCCGGCAGCAACTTCTGGGACGCCTTTTACAAACCGCTGTTGAATGCGGCGCGAGCCGGCCAGCACGCGATCCGACCAACCTTCATCAAGGATTATCTTGATCGATTCGGCGCCGACGGCGAAGTGACGGTCGGACCGGGCGCGTGGAACACCGGCTGGCATGACGGTCGTGATTTCCTGCAATGGAAGGGTTCGCAGGCGCAGCAGGATGCGCTGACGCGGGTCGATGAGATCAGCCAGGCCGTACAAGCCGCGCTGCGCAACGCCGCCTATATCGGCTCGCGCAGTCCGGAGTTGCTCGATTTGCTGGAGGACGCGCACTGGCGGGTGTTGCGGGCGGAAACCAGTTGCAATTTTTTCTGGGGCGATGCTTGGGTGATGCGTTGCCACGCCGATCTCGACCAGGCCTGCGAATACCTGGAGCGAGCCAACGCTTGTTTCGTCTGAACGAATCTGTCAAGGAGGGGGTGGAGCGGCATCCGCTTCAACCCCCTTGTCTCCACGCACTACAACATTCCCGCAATCGTGTTCCGCAGTTCGGACATGTCCAGTAAGCCCAGCCGATATTGCACGATGCGTCCCTCCGGCGAGACCAGCACCGAGGTGGGGGTTAGCTGTACATTGTCGAATTCGCGGGCGATGCGCTCCTCGCTATCCAGGACGATGGGGTAGGGAATTTGTCGTTGCCGTACCATGGCGCGCACTTGCTCTGGCGGATCGTAGGCCATGGCGACCCCGATGATTTCCAAGCCTTTCGGGTTCAACTCCCGATACAATTCGGTCAGATGCGGTATTTCCTCGACGCAGGACGGGCAGGTCGTCGCCCAGAACGTGACCAGTACCGGCTTGCCGCGTAGCTGCTCCAGAGTCAAGGTACGGCCGTCCAGGGTTTGACCGACCAGCGGCGGCGCCTCGCGTAGGCCGGCGGGCATGAACCAGACTGCGGCGAATGCCAGAACCACCACCAGCGCAAGGCCGGCGATGGCGGTTTCTTTGTGCAATTTCACGGCAAGGATCTCCCGCGATGATGGGGTTGCGGTGGAAGCTGGTCGAAATGCCGAACCAGTGCCAGGATGAGACTACCGCAGCCGTCGAAAGTGACGACGCCATTATGCCAGAGCGTACCGGGTTTGCGCGGGATGGCCAACCCCGTATGATGCGCGTTGTTCAGAAAGCGATTGCGGGTACTGAGACATGATCAAGGCAGGCATTGTCGGTGGGACGGGCTATACCGGCGTCGAGTTGTTGCGGTTGCTGGCGGTGCATCCAGATGTGGAACTGGCAGTGATTACTTCGCGCGGCGAAAAGGGCCTCCCGGTCAGCACACTGTTTCCCAACCTGCGCGGCCGGGTGGATCTGGCCTTCGTCGAACCGGACGACACTGTGCTGAAGGGTTGCGACGTGGTGTTTTTCGCTACCCCCAACGGTACCGCCATGCGGAGTACGCCGGCGCTGCTGGAAGCGGGAGTCAAGGTCATCGATCTAGCCGCCGATTTCCGATTGCGGCGGACCGAAGACTGGGAACGTTGGTATGGCATGCCACACGCTTGCCCGGATTTGCTGGCGGAAGCCGTGTATGGTTTGCCCGAGGTCAATCGCGCCGCAATCCGCTCCGCCCGTTTGGTGGCGAATCCCGGCTGCTATCCGACGGCCGTGCAACTGGGATTTTTACCGTTGCTGGAAGCCGGCCTGGTCGATCCGCAATCGCTGATCGCCGATGCCAAATCCGGGGTCAGCGGCGCCGGGCGCAAGGCCGAGATCGGTATCTTGTTGGCCGAGGCGGGCGATAACTTCAAGGCCTATAACGTGTCGGGCCATCGCCATCTGCCGGAAATTCGCCAGGGGTTGGCGGCGGTGGCCGGCGATTCGCTGGATCTGGTGTTCGTGCCGCATTTGACACCGATGATCCGCGGTATTCATGCGACCTTGTATGCGACCCTGACCACTCCCGATGCCGATTTGCAGGCACTCTTCGAACAGCGTTACGGTTCAGAGCCGTTCGTGGATGTCCTGCCGCCACATTCACATCCCGAGACCCGCAGCATGCGCGGGGCGAATCAGTGTCGGTTGGCGGTGCATCGGCCGGGGAACGGCAAGACCGTGGTGGTGTTGTCGGTGATCGATAATCTGGTCAAGGGGGCTGCGGGACAGGCGGTGCAGAACATGAATCTGATGTTCGACCTACCGGAAACCGCTGGTCTGGACGGTATTGCTTTGTTGCCTTGAAGCCGGAATCATGATTAGTTATCGATGGGGGTTTGCTGTGGTTGGAGCAGCAGGTGTGGCGGGAAGAAATCAAGCGGGTGGATTGGCGCTGGCTGCGGCGCGACCAAACTATTCTTGACCTCCAGGGTCAACAATCGGACAATCAATCCAAGTTAATCCATCTTTTTGAGAGAGGATCGAGCCATGAGCGCAACCGTCGAAACGTTTGTTCCTACCGATGATCCACTGTTGTTCACCGATGCTGCGGCGCTGAAGGTCAAGGGATTGCTCGAAGAAGAGGCGAATCCCAACCTGATGTTGCGCGTGTTCATTTCCGGTGGTGGCTGCTCCGGTTTTCAATACGGTTTCACCTTCGACGAAGCGCTGAGCGACGGCGATACCGTGGTGGAAAATCACGGCGTGAAGTTGTTGATTGATCCGATGAGCTTCCAGTATCTGGTCGGTGCCGAGATCGACTATACCGAGGGGCTGGAGGGGGCGCAGTTTGTCATCCGCAACCCCAACGCCGTCACCACTTGCGGCTGCGGTTCGTCCTTTTCCGCCTGAATAACGCCTGCCGCCTGGCGGGACCGTGGGTCCCGCTCACGGAATTCCCTCCATCCCCAAAATTTCACGCCCCAGCACCTCTTGATAGCCAAAAGCAGGTTGGTGTCGCTGCCTGCGCGAGCGTTCTCGAAAATTTATCGATCGGGCGAATCATGGATTCTTTTGCCAGCTCGCTTCGGTTTTCATGATATTCGATAATTCCAGAAACCTTTTCGGGGCTCAAAACCGGTGGTCGTAAGAGCGGTGGGTCCCATTTTTCGGCGTGAATCACCTTCAATCCCGGCTCAGGCCAGCAACCGGGAAAGTCCGAACTTTTTGAGGAATGAGTATGTGCCCGGTTGAAGAATCGCTGGAACAGATCAAACGCGGAGCGATAGACCTGCTGCTTGAGGAGGAGCTGATCGAACGGCTTAAAACTGGTCGGCCGCTTCGAATCAAGGCTGGCTTCGACCCGACTGCTCCCGACCTGCATCTGGGGCACACGGTACTGATCAATAAGCTACGTCAGTTTCAGGATCTGGGTCATCACGTGATGTTCCTGATTGGCGATTTTACCGGGATGATCGGCGATCCGACCGGCAAGAACCTGACTCGCCAGCCGCTCAGCCGCCAACAAATCCTGGAAAACGCCAAAACCTACCAGGAACAGGTATTCAAAATCCTCGACCCGGTAAAGACCGAGGTGCTGTTCAATTCGACTTGGTTCGACCGGATGACCCCAGCTGATTTCATCCATTTGGCGGCCAAACACACTGTCGCCCGCATGCTGGAGCGAGATGATTTCGGCAAGCGCTACGCCAGTGGCCAGCCGATCGCCATTCACGAATTTCTCTATCCGCTGGTACAGGGCTATGACTCGGTTGCCATGCGGGCGGACGTCGAGTTGGGAGGGACCGATCAAAAGTTCAACCTGCTGGTTGGCCGCGAGTTGCAGAAGCATTACGGCCAATCCCCGCAGATTGTACTGACCATGCCCATCCTGGAGGGGTTGGATGGGGTACAGAAGATGTCGAAGTCACTGGGCAATTATGTGGGTATCCGCGACGAGCCCAATGAGATGTTCGGCAAATTGATGTCCATTTCCGATGAGCTGATGTGGCGTTACTTTGAGTTGCTGAGCTTCCGCCCGGTTGCCGAGATCGCGGAGTGGCAACGACAGACTACGGCCGGGCTGAATCCGCGCGATGTCAAGTTCAAGCTGGCCGAAGAGTTGGTGGCCCGTTTCCATGGCATCGATGCTGGCCGGCATGCGTTAGCGGCGTTTATCGAGCGATTCCAGAAGGGAGCATTGCCCGAAAACCTGGCCGAGATGCGGGTGCTATCCCGCAATGGCGGGCTGGCGATCGCCAGCCTGCTTAAGGAGGCTGGGTTGGTGGCCAGCACATCCGAAGCGCTACGCCTCATCCAGCAAGGAGCGGTGCGTATCGACGGCGAGCGTGTCGGTGATCGTAATCTGGAACTGGCGTCTGGCAGCAAGCACGTATATCAGGTGGGCAAACGACGTGTGGCGAGAGTCGAAGTTTTGTAGGGGAGTGTGAATGCTTGATGAAAGTGTGTTGACAATCGAATTTCATTCCTTATAATACGCCCCTCTTCCAGCCAAGGCGCTGGAACTGGCAAGGATAAACAGGGTTGATCAAGGGCGCGGTTTCGATAAGCGCGGATCGGGTAACAAGCCGCTTTGGTAAGTAGTTGCGGCAAGTTATGGTCTATCTGTTTTCTCTTCATGGAAGAGTTCGCCAGGTAGTTATGATGTTTGTTCTTTACAAAACTGGAAGGTAGGTTGGAGGGGTGGCTTGCGGGCGAGGGTCT
>DAOTGT010000128.1:0-9808 GCA_035447285.1 Candidatus Competibacter sp. | reverse complement strand
CGCTCTTGCCGAAATCATTAAGTGTTATGGAAATTATACGGAATGACTATAAATATTCCACAATCTGTATAGGAAAACTATATCTTGCTAATCAGGTAGCGCGATTGCCCTGCTCTCAACCCATCAGCATCCGTGTCGCCAGCACGATCTCATACCCTCCGAATAACATGACCAGGCTGCCCGTCAGGCGGCGCACCGCCGGTCGCCGCGCAAATTCCGCCAACGCCACCACGGCCGTGCCCATCGCCAGCAGCGCCGGTAGGGTGCCCAGGCCGAAGCTCAGTAGCAGCAGCGCGCCTTCCGGTGCTCCACCCGCGCCAATCGCCCACACCAAGACACTGTAGACCAAGCCGCAGGGTAGCCAACCCCACACTAGGCCGATGCCCAATGCTTGCGCCGGCGCGCGCACCGGCAGCCAGCGCCGGCCCAGCGGTTCGATCCGTCGCCACAGTACGCCGCCGGCTCGTTCCAGCCTGCCCAGCACCGTTTGCCAACCGGCCAGATACAAGCCCAGCAAAATCATGAATAGTCCGGCCAGCAGTTGCAGTCCCAACTGAGCACGATGGATGGGCAGCAGATGCGTGGCCCAGGCGCCCACGCCGCCGGCCAGCGCGCCAGCGACCATGTAACTGATGATGCGCCCGCCGTTGTAGGCCAGCAAATACGGCAGACGGGCACGTAGTGGATGTCCCGGCACCGCTGGAAGGCCCAGGGTTAGTGCCCCGACGATGCCGCCGCACATGCCGAAGCAGTGCGCGCCGCCGCTCAGACCGATCAAAAAAGCGGCCAGATAGGGAGGATCGATGGCCATTCCACCGCTTCCTAGCGCAGCACCACGGTCTTGCCACCGTTCAGGAACACCCGCCGTTCCAGGTAATAATGAATCGCTCGGGCCAGCACGATGTTCTCGATGTCACGGCCGACCGCCGCCAGGTGTTCCGGGCCGTGCGCGTGGTCCACACGCTCTACTTCCTGCTCGATGATCGGCCCTTCATCCAGGTTGGCGGTGACGTAGTGGGCGGTGGCGCCGATCAGCTTCACCCCACGCTGGTAGGCTTGATGGTAGGGTTTGGCGCCCTTGAAGCCGGGCAGGAAGGAATGGTGAATGTTGATCGCCCGTCCCGCCAGCGCCCGGCACAGCTCCGGCGACAGGATCTGCATGTAGCGAGCCAGCACCACCAGTTCGGTTCGGGTCTGCTCGACCAGGTCCAGGATCCGCTGCTCCTGTTCCGGTTTGGTCGCCGCCGTCACCGGCAGATGGTGGTAGGGAATTGCGTGCCAGTCGGCCAGATGCGCCAAC
This sequence comes from Candidatus Competibacter sp., assembly GCA_035447285.1. Lineage (GTDB taxonomy): Bacteria > Pseudomonadota > Gammaproteobacteria > Competibacterales > Competibacteraceae > Competibacter. The sequence goes on along the minus strand of DAOTGT010000128.1, from coordinate 8,508 downwards.
TCGCGATGGTTGGAAACGATGGCGGTAATCGCCATCGGCAGCGCTCCGGTGCGGTGCCGATACAAGAGATCGTTCAGGCAATGCTCGGCTTTGGACACCAGTACCATCACTCGGGGTGGCCGGCGCTGGTCGTACAGACGCCAGTCCATCTCGAACTGCTGGGCCAGTGGAGTGAAATGCTCCAGTAGCACTGGTTCGCTCGCTTCGTCCAGGTCGAACACCAGACGCATGAAAAACCGACCGGACTCGGTATCGCTGAACTGGCTGGATTCCACGATATTGCCGCGATGGGCCGCCAGCACGCCGGACACGGCAGCCACGATCCCCACCCGGTCAGGGCAGGCGATGGTCAGGATATAGCGAAGGATGGGCATGGCGATTTCAGCAGGGTTGCGCGAAAGAGGGCGGATTGTAGGCGAAATCGTCGCTCGTCACTCCGGCTTTTCCGCCAGGTTCAGGACATCGCGCAGCAGCGGCAGGTGCAGCCGCACGCAATCCATGCCGACGGCGATGCCCTCGCCGGCGCGGTCGAAATCCATCAGCCCCAGATGCGCCAGTCGCGGGGCCAGTACCACGTCCGGCGGGTCGCCCGCCATCCGCGCTCGGGTGATGCGGTCCTGCATGATATGGATCGAGCCGGCCATCACGTCGAACAGGCTCGGCGGTTCGTCCTCCTCCTTTTCCGGCGGTGACAAGCGATCGTGCAGGTTCCCCAACACCGTCTGCCAGCCGGTGCTCAGCCGTGCCAGCAGTGGATTCGAGGCCGGCCGACGCGTCGATCGCCCGAGCAGATGTCGGCCAATGATGTCGCCGTTCAAATTCACCGCGATCACCTGTTCCGCGCCCAGCGCCCGGCACAACGACACCGGCAGCGGGTCCACCAGCCCGCCGTCCACCAGCCAGCGTTCCTGAAACCGCACCGGACTGAACAGTCCCGGCAGGGCGATGGAGGCGCGCACCGCCTCCAGCAGTGAACCGTTCTGGAACCACACCTCGCGACCGGTCAGCAGATCGGTGGCCACCGCGCCGAACGGTTTGGGCAGGGTTTCGATCGGCACATCCTCGACCCGCTCGCCGAAGGCGCGCATCAGCCGCTCGCCTTCCACGCCGCCGCGACTCATGTCCATGTAGCGGATGATTTCCCACCAGTCGATTCGCGCGACCCACTCTTCCAACGGACCCAGCCGGCCGCTGGCGTAGGCCGCGCCGACCAGCGCGCCGATCGAGGTCCCGGACACTACATCCGGGACGATGCCAGCCTGTTCCAGGGCCCGCAGGACGCCGATGTGCGCCCAGCCGCGGGCCGAGCCGCTGCCGAGGGCGATGCCGAGCCGAGGTTTACGCAACCGCATGGCCACCGCTTCCTTCCCGCCCTTCCCGCAGGCGTGGCAACAGTTCGACCAGATTGCAGGGCCGGGTGCGGGCGTCCAGTTGGGCTTGCAGGATGCGGTCCCAGCCGGTGCGGCAGGCTCCGGTCGAACCGGGCAGGCAGAAAATGAAAGTCGTGTTGGCCAGTCCTCCCAGCGCCCGCGATTGCAGGGTGGAGGTGCCAATCTCTTCCCAGGACAGCATGCGGAACAATTCGCCGAAACCATCGATTTCCTTGTCCAGCAGCGGCCGGATCGCCTCGGGTGTGCTGTCGCGGCCGGTCATGCCGGTGCCGCCGGTGATCAGTATCGCCTGTACCGTTGGATCGGCGATCCAGCCCGACACCACTGCTCGGATACGGTAGATATCATCGGGCACGATCGTTCGGTCGGCCAGTCGATGACCGGCGGCGGTCAGCCGTTCCGCCAGGGTTTGACCGGACGCGTCATCCGCCAGGGTCCGGGTATCGGACACGGTCAGCACCGCCATCGCCAGCGGCAGAAACTTACATTCGTTCATGACGGACACTCCTTGCTGCTTCGAAGAAAATCCGGCCGGAATCGCTTGAAATCCGATCGGCCGACCGCATTTAAAAATCATCGACAACCTACTTATGCGAGGCTTTCCGCCATGAACCCAACCCGTTTCGAACCTTGGCGGCGCATGCACCACCTGCGCAATGAACTGGACCGGCTGTTCGAACCCTACAACGCCGACCAGGATCAATCCAGTATCGCGACCTGCGACTGGATTCCGGCGGTGGATATCAAGGAAGAGAAGGATCGTTATGTGCTGCGCGCCGATATCCCCGGCGTGGACCCGAAGGATATCGAGATTATCGCCGAAAACGGTATCCTGACCCTTCGCGGCAATCGGCCGGGCGAAACCCGCGAAACCCGCGCCGGCTACAGCCGGGTCGAACGGCCTTGCGGCAGCTTCTATCGTCGTTTCAGCCTGCCCGACACCGCCGATCTGGCGCGGATCGCCGCCCGCAGCGCGCACGGTGTGCTGGAAATCGGCATTCCCAAGCTGACTCAGACCGTGTCGCGGACCATCAAGGTCGAAGGCTGAACCCCATGACCGGCGGGAGCGCTCCCGCCGGTCGCTTCCGTCCAAACCGCCCGGAGCCGGCATGAAATACAAGGACTACTACCAGATCCTCGGCGTGGCCCGCAATGCCTCGGAAGAGGACATCAAGAAGGCTTATCGTCGGCTGGCTCGCAAATATCACCCGGACGTCAGCAAGGAGTCCAACGCCGAGGACCGTTTCAAGGAGGTCGCCGAGGCCTACGAGGTGCTGCGCGACTCCGAAAAACGCGCCGCCTACGACCAGCTCGGTAACAACTGGCGGGCCGGTCAGGAGTTCCGGCCGCCGCCCGGTTGGCAGAGTGGACGGCCATCCGCCGCCGGCGGGTTCGGCGGCGGCGATTTCAGCGACTTTTTCGAATCGCTGTTCGGTGGGCTCGGCGGACTCGGTGGGCTCGGCGGCGCGCGTGGGTTTCACGGCGGCGGACGCGGGTTCCAGCAGCCCGGCGGCGAGGATCGGAGCGTGGCGCTGGAGATCGGTCTGGAAGAGGCTTATCACGGTGGCCAACGCGCCTTGCAATTGCAGGCGCCGGAGATGGATGCCAGCGGGCGGGTCAGCACTCAAACCCGAACCTTGAACGTCAGGATTCCCGCCGGCGTGACCACCGGGCAGAAGATCCGGTTGGCCGGTCAGGGCGGCGGCCGATCCGGCGGCGATCTCTATCTGAAAGTGACGATCAGGCCGCATCCGCTCTATCAGGTCAAGGGACGCGATATCACGCTGGAACTGCCGCTGGCGCCCTGGGAAGCGGCGCTGGGCTGCAAGGTCGAAGTGCCGACGCTGGGTGGTCCGGTGACGCTGAACATCGCGGCCAATGCCCGCAACGGCCAGAAGCTGCGGCTGCGCGGCCGCGGTCTGCCCGGTCAGCCGCCCGGCGATCAACTGGCGGTGCTGCGCATCGTCAATCCGCCGGCCGATACCGAGGAAGCGCGCGAATGTTTTCGACGCATGGAGCGGGAACTTCCGTTCGATCCGCGCGCTCATTGGAAACATTGACACCGTCGTAACATGGCTCCAGACGACGGTCGTTCCCTGGCCTGAAATTGCCCGATTGCCGGTCAAGATAGAGAGTTTTTGTCGCATGAACAACCAACGCCGTCTCTTGCCGGTGGCCCTATTGGTGCTGGGTCTTGCCGCCGCCGTGCCGCCGCCGGTGCTAGCGGCCTTGCCCGCCCTGGTGGAGGGCCAGCCGCTGCCGACCCTGGCGCCGATGCTGGAACGAGCCACCCCGGCGGTGGTCAACATCGCCACCGAAAGTCGGGTGCAACTGCGCCGCAATCCGTTGCTGGACGACCCGTTTTTCCGCCGATTCTTCAATGTCCCCGACCAGCCGCGCGAGCGCCGGGCGCAGAGCGTCGGTTCCGGGGTGGTGGTGGACGCCCGGCGCGGCTACGTCATCACCAACCACCATGTGGTCGACGGCGCCGACACCATCACCGTCACCCTGCGCGATGGCCGCCAGCTCGACGCCAAGGTCATCGGTTCCGATTCGGAGAGCGATGTGGCGGTGATCCAAGTGCCTGCTCGCAACCTCACCGCACTGCCGTTGGCCGATTCCGACCGGCTGCGAGTCGGCGATTTCGTGGTGGCCATCGGCAATCCGTTCGGCCTGGGCCAGACCGTGACCTCCGGTATCATCAGTGCCCTGGGCCGCACCGGCCTGGGCATCCAGGGCTACGAAGATTTCATCCAGACCGATGCGTCCATCAATCCCGGTAATTCCGGCGGCGCGTTGGTCAATCTGCGCGGCGAGCTGGTCGGCATCAACACCGCCATTATCGCGCCCGGCGGGGGCAATGTCGGCATCGGTTTCGCCATTCCGGCCAACATGGTGGCGCGGTTGATGGAGCAGATCGTCGACCATGGGTCGGTGCGGCGCGGTCAGTTGGGGGTGTCGGTGCAGGATCTCACGCCGGACTTGGCGCGGGCTTTCAATCTGCCCACCAGTCAGGGCGCGGTCATCGCTCAGGTCAGCCCCCGTTCCACCGCCGCCAAGGCCGGGCTGAAAGAGGGCGACGTGGTGTTGCGGGTCAACGAGCGATCGATTCGCGACGGCGGCGGCCTGCGTAACGCTATCGGCTTATTGGAGGTAGGCGAGACGGTGCGGCTGGAAATCCTGCGAGATGGCAAGCCGCTCACCCTCGATGCCAAGGTGGGCGAGTACGTGCCGGCCAAGGCGGAAGGCGAGGCGCTCCATCCGCAGTTGGCGGGAGCCACCTTCGAGGACATCGGGCCGAATTCGCCGCTGGCCGGGAAGGTACAAGGCGTACTGATCGTGGATGTTGATTCCGGTAGTCCCGCCGCCCGCGCCGGTCTGCGCAGAAACGACATTATCATCGGCGTCAATCGCCGCCCCATCGCCAGCACCGCCGAATTGAGGCAACTCATGATCGATCGCGATGGGTTGCTGCTCAATCTGCTGCGCGGCCAGGAGGAGCTGGTGCTGATGCTGCGCTAAGTCGCGCGTCCGGGAACGGTTTGTCGCCGTTCCTGGTGTTATCCGACTATCTTCAGCGTCCCGGTTCCCCGGTTTGCAGTTCCACCCGGTTTTGCTTCTGGTTGTAGCCCTGCCGGAGAATGATCTCGTAATCCAGTTCGGCTTTTTCGCCAGCCTGAATCTTGGCTTCGAACTGCACGGTCTGGAAGTCGTGCAGGGTGGGATTGAGCCGGCTACGAAATACCACGTCGCCCGGATAGTCGCGACGGATCTGGACCGCGATCGGCTTGCGGCTGTAGTTGCGGATGCGTTGCCGGTAAACCGTGTGTTCGTCCCAACCCGCCACCTGGCTGTCCAGTTCCAGCTTCAAGCCGTCCTCGCCCAGTTTGCGATAGAGGTTGCCGCCCTTGATTCGTAGCCAGAAGTTGTCGCGGTAGACTTTTTGCTTGACCAGTTCGAACACCACCGCTGGATCGACGCCCAGATTCAGTTCGATCTTGTCGCCGATGGGTACGTACTTGAGATTCTGGGTGGTCAGATAGCTCAAGCCTTCGTGGCCGTTGGCGCGAAACACCCGGATCAGGCCATCCGGCAGCGGCGTGCCGCCGAGTTTTGACGCCGTGTCGTTCTTCAGCAGGTACAGCCGAGTGAGTGGGTCGCCGTACTCACGGGGGCGGTAACGATACTCGACCGTCATCGGCACGGCGTCCGCCTTGAAGCTGCGCAGCCGCTTGGCCCAGCCGTTCGGCACGGTTTCGGTGCCTTCGATGGTGTAAATGAAGTACTCGCTCAGCCCTTCCTTGACGATTTCCTTGGGCGCCATCTCCGCCATGTCGGCGGCCATCGCGCCGGTGGACAGTTCCATCGCCGGCGCCGCGGGCGGCGCCATGGCCTTGCGGGCCGCTCTCTGGCGCAGATCGCGATATTCCTCGCGCTTGAGTTCGTTGAGCCGGCCGACCGGTACTTGCGCCAGCTCGGCGATTTTTTCCACCAGATTGATGGTGCCCACCACTAGCCGCACCTGGGCGTTTTCGTAATCCTCACCGGATTGATTGCGGACCCGCACGAAGCTTTCCAGTCGTAGATGCCGTTCATCGGGATCGGCGATGGCTAGATAGTCGGCGGCCCAACTAATGCCGGAGGTGAAGTAGCTGATTTCGATGGTCGCCTCGCGATCGGCGTCGCTGTGCACGTTCCAGTACAGGGTTTGCGGCTTGTCGTGCGGGAAGGTGGTATCGAGTACTTCCAGCCCGGTTCTGGGTTCGCGAAAACGCAGGTCCACCGAGGTCGGGTCGATCAGGGTGTTGGCCCAGGAGAACTGCAAGGGATTGATGCCCTGTTTGAAGGTTACCACCCGGGTTTCCCGCACCAGGGTCAGATCCTCGGAGTTGTAGATGGTCAGTTGCACCGTGCGTCGCTCGGGCACGGTGGCGAGATCGACGTTGCGAGCCGGCAACGTCAGTGGTAGCAACAGCCCGCACAGGCAGAGCAGCGCACGCAGAGTCGGATGAGGGGTCATGGCGCTCACCATTCGTTATTCAGGGTCAGCCGTAGGGTGTGGATCTGCTTTTTTGCCTGGCCGTCGGCGGCACGGGCGGGTAAATCCACATGGAATAGCAGTTGGTCGGCGTCGCTCTTCTCGGGATCGGGTTGACGCAGGGTGCCATCGCCCAGTCGCCATTCCGGGTCGCGGCCGTTGTCGCCGCGAAGGTCATTGCGAATCTGGCGCATGCTTTCGACGATATCCAGCGTAACCGGCGTGTCCTTAAAGTTTTCGATCTCGTATTTCAGCGTCACCTCGTGGCGATACAGATTGCCGGCGATGCGCTGGCGCTCGTTGCGATCCACGGTGCGCCGCACGCCGATGTCGCGGGCCAGGCCCAGATAGAGTTCCCATTCGTCGTCGGGTGGGGTGAACGCGCCGCGATCCTCGCCGAGAAAAGCACTACCGCCTTGGCCGTCGTCCTGAAAGATGCGTGCCTTGCCTTCCGGCAGCGGTTCCCGACCCAAGGGGCCGCCGGCGTTCTTGACCACGTAGTGCATCGGCACATTGAGCTTATCTTGAGCCCGATCCAGATAGCCGAATTGCACGGGGTCGCAGGTATAGGTTTTGCGCACCGGCACGGCGGCGAAGCGCTCCAGCAGCACTTCCTTGGTTTCGTTCAACCCCAGTGGTTTCTCGAAGCGCTCGCCGACGCCGGCCCAGAATCGTGCATCGTCGTAGGCTTCGTTGGCGGCGTTGCCGACCCGTAGGTATTGCGCCAAGTTGAGCGCTTTCTCGTCGCGGTCGGCCACGGCGCGGTAGTGGAACTCCTTGCTCAGTCCGCCCAGCACGTAGCTGATTCGCATGCGCGCCGCGCCGGAGGCGCTGGCGGCCACCGACCACACCAGGGCGGTTTCGTTGGGCGGATAGCTGACCGATAGCACCTTGGCATCCAGTGCTTGCGCGTCCGTCGGAGCGAGGATGCGCAGCACTAGGGTGTCGGGATCGATGCGAGTGTTGGCCCAGGAAAAATCCACCTGATTGACGCCCTTGACCAAGGGCACGATGCGCTCTTCCTCGACCAGGGCGATTTGCGGGTGATCGAGCTGGATTTCCACTCGCTCACGCACCGGCAGCGTGGTGAGCTTGATACGGGCCAGCACGTCTGCTGGCGCGGCGCCGAGCAGCAGCAGAAGGCCAAGCAGATACAGCAGCGGGATTCGGTTCATCGGTCGCGACCTCCAATGGTGGGCGGGTTCGGTATAACCATAAACGCTCGCGACCGACTTTTGGGGTTAACGCCTTGTGAGTCGATCGTACGGGTCGGTCGGGGTGCGACGCTGTCTGCTTTCAGGATTGCAGAGGGATCGGGGCGATGAGATTGGTTTTCATCGGCTTCGCGCGAGGTGGCACTGGGTTTGAACCACTGGATTGACCCTGGTGTCTGGCCGTTGGGTGAGTTCTACATGAAGCGATGAAAACGCGGACCATGCCCGTTTACCCGGTCTGTGGTTCCCGTGACACCACCGGCCACGGTCGCCATGAGACGGCTTACAACGGGAACCGAAGCCCCTACGCCCGCATGAGCTGTGAGGGAGGTCTTTTCAGAGACGATAGACACCCCGATGCAGGATATCAAGACACCGATCGGCAAAGGGCGTATTGCGCAACCTTTATCGCGATGGCCAGGACAGCATGGGTTAGCACAGCGACGACGAGCTGGAACTTGGCCGAAATCCGGTGATCGCTTCGATCAGTTTGGGCGCTGCTCGCCGCTTTCTATTACAGTTAGGAGTTACACAGTTGCGGGTAATATGTAAAGTGGATTAGCCAGATAGGCCCGTACTGCGGATCGGATGATGGTGGTCTTGGCTTCGAACCCACTGATCCCGACGTGATGGCAATGTTGCTCCAGACGCGGGAAGGCACGCAGCGCCAAACCGATGTGATTCCGTTGAGCACGGGCGGCGTGAACCTGAGCGCGTTCCACGCCCCAATACGGTTTGATCCCACGATGATCGTGTTCGATGGTCCAGGCATGGCCGGCGAAACGGACTCGGGTTAGCGTCATCATGTTCACTGATCCTGCCCCCCTTACGTGGACACCTCACTTATGATGGAAGCCAACGAGGT
>DAOTGT010000127.1:0-9854 GCA_035447285.1 Candidatus Competibacter sp. | reverse complement strand
CCAATCCCTGCGGAAACCGGGTGGCGACCGCGTAGAGTTGGAAGTCGGCTTCCGGCGGCAACGGCGTGCCCCGGCTCAGGAGTTTCCGGTAGTTCACGTAATGCCCGATCAATTCATCCAGCGCCCAGGCGTCCAATGCCTCGTGCTGAGATTTATAGGTCAGCAAGTTATGGGCGCGCAAGCCCTCCAGGCCCTCGGGCAGTTCCCAGCCGGGCGGTGATAACGCCGGTTCCCCGGTGGCCTGCTCGATGATCACCACGTCCAGCAGTTGGCTTTGCAACGCCAGTTCCTTTTCCAGTTCCACCCGCCACGGGGTCGCGCGGAACACGTCGGTCAGGGTAATGCCGAACAGGCGATGCCATTGGCGAATGCGGTCGGACGTCATGGCGGGGCCTCGGTCTTGTCGGTTGGCGCGGCCAAGGTGGCCCGTTCTGGGTCGGTCCTTTCGGCCGTAACCCGGTCAGCGGTTGGGGAGAAGCGGATGGGAGCGTGTACGTCGTGCATAAAAACAGAGTACCGCTTTGGCGTGTCTTGGCCAATCCCCTGGGGCTGAAACCGGTCCTGTGGGGAAGGTGATGCAATCCCCTCACGGGTTCGCGTCCAGGCTCGCGCGCTTTGCCTCGTCCTCGCCCGCGCGCTTTCGGTGATTGAGGATGCGCGCCGGGTTCACCGGCGACGCGGACAATGACAATAACAACGAGGGTGCAGCGCTCCGCCCGAAAACGGCACGTTCATCGCCGAAAACGGCACACAATGGGCCTGGCGTCCCTCCTGGAGGCCAGGAACGTCCTGCGTCCACCCCGGATGGACCCTAAAAGGGAATACCATGATGCCAAAGACATCGCCCTACGCCAGAATTGACCTGGCTTGGTTGCTGTTTCTCATAAGCGTCGGGAGCGTACTGAGCACCGTCCTGTCGACGAGCGTCTTCGACCTCAGCGTCTTCCTGTCCGGGATCCTGTGCGTCGGTCTGATCGCCATCGGACGTCGGGAAGGGTACTTGATCGGCCTCTACAACAGCCTCGCCTACGCGATTCTGGCCTACCGCAACGGCCTATATGGCGAGGTCTACCTCAATCTCTTCTTCTTTGTCCCGACCGGCATCGTCGGCTATCTCCTGTGGCGGCGCCACACGACCGCGAGCCAGACGGTGGCGATGCGCCCGTTGAGCGGGTTCCAACGAGCACTCATCGCGGCCATTTGCATGGTCTGCACTGTGGCGCTGGGACAGGCCTTGCAACTGAACCCGAGCCAGAATACGCCCTTTATCGATGCCAGCACCAATGTTCTTTCGGTCGTCGCCACCTTCCTGATGATGGGACGATACAAGGAGCAGTGGTTGCTCTACATCGTGCTGAATGTCATCACGATCGGCCTATGGGGCCTGCGCGTCAGCGCCGGGGGCGAGTCCGGTGACTTGATGGTCCTGATGTGGTCGCTTTTTCTGCTCAATGCGCTTTTCGGATATTGGCGGTGGCATCAAGGGACGAAACGGGCAGCGGCGTTGAAAACCACCGACAACACCGCGGAGCGCGTATGCGACGCGGTTTAACGCTGGGCAAGTTCGTGCCGTTCCATCGCGGACACCAACGGCTGGTGGAAACCGCTTTGGCCGAGGTCGATGAGTTGGTCGTCATGGTCTATGCCACGGACGTGACCGACGTGCCGCTCCAGGTTCGCGCCGGCTGGATACAGAATCTGTACCCCACGGTGCGGATCATCGAAGCCTGGGACGGCCCCGAGAGCTACGGCGACACCGCAGAAATCCGCCGCGAACAGGAGACTTATATACTCAAGAAGCTTGAAGGGTTGCGCATCACGCATTTCTATTCGAGTGAATTCTATGGCGATCATGTCAGCCGGGCGCTGGGCGCCGTGGACCGCCGGGTTGACGAGGCGCGTCGGGCCGTGCCTATCAGCGGGACCGCGTTGCGCGCCGATCCCTTCGCAGGCCGGCCGTATATGGCGCCACGGGTCTATGCCGACCTGATCACCAAGGTCTGTTTTATGGGGGCGCCGTCGACCGGCAAGACCACCCTCGCGCGAACCCTGGCGGAGCGGCATCAGACGGCGTGGATGCCCGAATACGGCGCAGAGTACTGGCTAGAGCGCCAAGTGAACCGGCGGATCACGCTGGAGCAGTTCGAGGCGATCGCCCCCGAACACAACCACCGGGAAGATGCGTTAGTGCTGGATAGCCGTACCTACCTCTTCTGCGATACGAACCCGATCACCACCTACGTCTTCGCCAAGGACTACCATGGCGACGCCGGTCCGGTATTGACGCGGCTGGCGCGGGAAGCCGAAAAACGGTACGACCTTTTCTTTCTCTGCGATACGGATATTCCCTACGCGGACACCTGGGATCGCAGCGGCGACCCGAAGCGGAAATGGTTCCAGAAACAGATCGTCGGTGATCTGGCGGAAAGACGGGTGCCTTTCTTCAACGTCCGTGGCCCCTTGCATGAACGGATCGCTTACGTGGAGGACATACTGCGCCAGCATAAAAAGTTCGGTAACTTGTTGGATATCTGCCACTGAAACCGGGATTCCACCCGATACAGAAAGCTCTCATTCTTCCCGATAGATCATTTTCCGAGTCATGCCCCCATCCACCATGAAATTCTGGCCGGTGATAAAGCCCGCCTCGGCGGATAGTAAAAAAGCCACCAGCGCCGCAATATCGTCGGGCTGGCCGACGCGCCCCACCGGATGCTGGGCATGATCCGCCGGGCGCAACGGACTGTGCCCCACATCGATCCAGCCGGGGCTGATGCAGTTCACCCGGATGTTCGGCCCCAAACTGATCGCCAGCGCATGAGTCAAGGCGACCAGGCCCCCCTTGGACGCCGCATACGCCTCGGTGTGCGCTTCGGATTGCAGGGCGCGGGTCGAGGCAATGTTGACGATGGCGCCCCGACTGGCTCGCAGCAACGGGACGCTGTGCTTGACCATCAGCAGACTGCCGGTCAGATTGACGCTGATCACCCGATTCCAGAGCGCCAGATCCAGGACGTCGACGGGCTGGCGGGGCGGGTCAGCGATTCCCGCATTATTCACCAGCGCATCGAGACGGCCAAAGGTTTGGGTAACGACCGCCACACTGTGCCGAACCGCCGCCTCATCCGCTACATCGGTCGCCACGAACTCGACCGGCCCCAGCAATCGACCAGCGGCGCAGGTGTTTTCTCCGCCCTCAACGTCATGGTCCGCGATGACCACCGCATAGTGTCGTTCGAGAAGCCGGCGCACGATGCCCAGACCGATCCCCCGGGCTCCGCCAGTGACCAGCACGACAGGCGTTGTCAAATTCATCGCTTTTTTACTCCTCCGGTTACCGTCTGTAGGCTAAACTGAACAGGAACGAAGGCTTAACCCCATCCCGTGTTGCCCATCCCTGATCTCTATTGCCCGATGACAGACTCCCTCTGCTGCACAAGGTCCTCCACCCGGAAACCCGCCGGGTGTTTTTTGAATGGCCGGTGGATCACCTGACCCGTCCGGCGTTGCGCACGGTCAGCGGTATTGTCCAAGTTGTCGAGCCGAGGGCATTGTGAAGCCGTAAATGGGGGCTGTGACCGCCGTTAGGCGTCGTTCCGAGCGCACGTCACCTGCTGCCAGGTATCAAACGCTCCGGCGTGAGCGGCACGATCGTCGCCAGCAGCCCTCCGATGACGACGGGGGCGGAACAGAGGGTTGATCGGGCCGTGGGCGGCGAGAAAGCGCGGCGTCGCAGCTCGTTGGCGAAGTCTTGGCCGAATTTCCGACGTCGCGATCGCTCAGGGTGAAGCGGAAAGAGAGCCAGACGGCGTGGCTGATGATCACCGCCGGATAGCGGTAGCCCGCATAGGAATTCTGGGTGTCGTTCATGGCCACGAAGCCTACTGACTTCGCTGGTCACGTTCAACTTGACAATGCCCCGGTGATTGATCGCGTTCCACACAACAGGAGAGACCTTGATGCACGTCCAGCAAAGGATCGGTTTGATCGGACTCCTTCTAGTTTCCTCCGTCTGCGTAGGAGAGGCGGCAACGAATCCAGAACACATCCCATTGCCCGATCACCTCACGATCGGTGGCGTCACCTATGAAATCGTGGTGCGTCCATCCTTACCCCCCGCCTTGCATGCGCATGTGCCGAGTGCCTATTGGTTTCCGAAGGGACCGCCAATTAAAGACCTGGATGAATCGCTTCAGGACGGTTTGGAAGATCATAAGTTTTTGCGGTCTCCTGATGGAAAATTCGCCTTGCCCTATCAAGGGAGTGGCCCATTTATTGGCTATATCGACCTCGCGCAACAAGACTTCATTGACCTCCAAGAGCGGTTGATTCCGATGGGAGAGGAAACGGAAGCAGGCCGTCCCCGCCACTATAAATGGACCGGGGTGCTGGATCAAAGCACACAACCGCCCACGACCCTGTGGCTTTTCGTGCACCGTTGGAATCCTGCACAGAAGGTCTTCGCTTCGCAGCGAATGACCATTCCGCTCACGCATCCCGAAAACATCCGCATCGAGGCGATGGAACAGGCCGTGGTGGAACGGGTGTTTGCCCAGGCTGAAAATGAATTACTGTGTCAGATCGTCGATGGTGTGAACCGCCACTGGGCGCGCCTTTCAACGGAAACCTGGACCCTCCTCGCACAAGAAAAGCCTTCGCAAACCGATGGTCACCTCGGCTGGGCCGGGTATGCGCCGGGTCAACGCGAAATCTACGCGGTGTACGCCGGGGGAGGACTGGTCATCTTCGATGCCGAAAACGGCTACGAAATGGTGCAACATAGAACGGTGGGCCACTTCTTCAATGCCTGGACCTTGGGCGCATCGTTTGATCCTAGCGATTCGGTCGCCGTAGTCTCAACGCCCTATCAACAAAAGTTGACGCTGATGGATGTCAAGACCCAACAGATTGTTGCGGAATACCAAACCCCGTTCCCGTTGGCAGGAATCCTTTTCGATGAAAAAGAACGCAAGGCCTTTGCTTATCAGACCTTCTTACCCTATGAGTAAGACATGGACGAATCCTATACCGAATAAGACGTTGCATAGGGATATGATGAGTCATTGGGGGTCAATGGAAACCTGAGCACCAGGCGGCATGAAGGATCAGCGATATATTCGAGACAACGGACGTCATTGGGTTCTGTTGCGTTTTTCTCCGATCAGCGCAGCCGGGAACATCCAACAGGCGCAATGAGGCTGCCAGAGAATAGAACGGGTCTGCCGCCGACAAGGCTTTCCCGTCGGCTAGTGGGGGTTCTAAGCCGGAACGGCATTGTGGGTATTTCTGACTAAAACCGCGACGAGTCAATTTGTGGCTAAAAAGTAGCCATTCCCCCGCTCCCTTATCCAGCCGCTTCGAGCCAGCCTCGCCACAAAACGCCGGTTCGCAAGGCGGCGTCCGACCGATGGGCGTCATCCAGAAAACGATCGTTTTTCAGAAGGCCATTTTGTTTTGATGCGAAGGTCAGAACTTTCCCTTGAAAATGTATATGAACTCATCTCATTATCAATTTCAGAAAAATGTATGAGAATACAACATCAATATTGGCAAAATTGACCCGTCGCGGTTTCAGTCAGGAATACCCGGCTTCACCGTCGGGTTTGCTCCAACTCAACCCTATCCAGACCAGGAACAGCGAGCAGGTGCTTTAAGTTGCTCAATCACATGATTTTCACCAGACGCTTTGGTCGTATGGCGGTGGTACAAGCAACCTGGATCTCATCATTTGCCCTTGCGACGAGCTTGGCCACATCCGAGGTGGCGCAGGCGGAGAATGGTGCTGCCAACCTTGCCAAGGCGGCGCAGAACCCCATCGCGGCCATGATCAGCGTGCCCTTCCAGAACAACACGAATTTCAACGTGGGGCCGGACGACAAAACACAGAACATCTTGAACATCCAACCGGTGATCCCGGTCGACCTGAGCCCCGAGTGGAATCTCGTCACGCGCACCATCATGGCCCATTGGGAGCGAAGCTGCAATTTGAGGACATTTTAGCTGATCAGGGCTTTGAAGATGGAGTCAATCACTGCGATGCTCCCTTAACCCGAGGATGCATAGAGAGCCTCGCGAAGTTTCATGACCAGGGCTTCTCTGGAAAACGGTTTCTGCAAGAAGTGAACGCCTTCGTCAAGGACGCCGTGATGGGCGATGACGTTGGCGGTGTGGCCGGACATGAAGAGGCATTTGAGGCCTGGTCGCATGGCGCTGAGTCGCTGCCAGAGGGCGTGGCCGCTCATTTCCGGCATAATCACGTCAGTCAGCAACAAATCAATGGCCCCTTGGTAAGCCTCGGCGTATTGCAGCGCCTGATTTGGCGTTTCGGCGGCCAGCACCGTGTAGCCCAGTCTTTCCAGCAATCGCCTGCTGAGTTTAAGTAGCGCGGCCTCATCCTCGACCAGCAGTACGGTCTCACTACCGGTTGGCGCCACCACGGGCGCCCAGGCGGCGCCTGTATCAGCCCGGTCCGATGCATGGTGGCGGGGCAAATAGATTCTGAAGGTCGTGCCTTCCCCCGGTTCGCTGTACACGTTAATGAATCCCTGGTTCTGCTTAACGATGCCGTAAACGGTCGCCAAACCCAAACCGGTGCCCCGCCCCAGCGGTTTGGTGGTAAAAAAGGGATCAAACAGTTGCGTCAATACCTCTTTGTCCATACCACAACCATTGTCGCTAACCCCCAGCAGGACATAGGCGCCAGGGACGAAATCGGCGTGGTTCTCGCAATAGGCTTCGTCGAAGGTTACCTGGCCGGTCTCGATGGTGATCTTGCCAACGCCGGTGATCGCATCGCGGGCATTGACCACCAGGTTGGCTAGAATCTGATCGATCTGGGCCGGGTCCAGCTTTACCGGCCACAGAGAGTCAGCCGGTTTCCACAGCAGGTCAATATCTTCGCCAATCAGGCGTCTGAGCATCTTGAGCATGCTCGTAATGGTCACATTGAGATCGAGTACCTGCGGTGCAATGGTCTGCTTGCGCGCGAAGGCCAGAAGCTGGCGGGTCAGGTCGGCTGAAGATTGTACAGCTCTTTGAATTTCCAATAGATCGGCGTGCAGCGCGCTGTCGGGCGCCGTCTGCTCCAGGGCCATCTCGGCATGACCGGCAATCACCGCCAGCATGTTATTGAAATCATGCGCTACGCCGCCGGCCAGCCGCCCGACAGCTTCCATTTTTTGGGCTTGTTGGAGTTGCGCTTCCAGGGCATCATGTTTGCGCAACGCCTGCTCGCCGGCTGCCTTCATCCGCATCACGCGCAGAGCATAGGCCAGATTCTCGGCCAACCGGCGCAACAGTTCCACTTCGTCCGGATTTAGGGCGTCCGGCTCAGAGGTGTAGAGGTTCAGTACGCCGAACACGCCCGCTTCGTGGGCCAGTGGCAGGGTGATGGAGGCAACGTAGCCGCGCCGAGTCGCCTCTTCGCGCCAAGGGGCGAAGGCCGGGTCAGTCATGAGGTTCTGACAAATAACCGGTTTGCCGGTTCGGATGGCGGCACCAGTAGGACCTTGTCCGGATGGAGTCTCATCCCAGGTGATTTCAATCGCCTCCAGGTAGCCATCCTCGAAGCCGGCCTGGGCTACTGGACGCACCCGCTTGCCAGGCCCATCCTCGGTCAAGCCCACCCAGGCCAGCCGCCAACCGCCATCGGCTACCAGGATTTGACAAATCTCCTGCATCAGCCGGGCATCTTCCTTCGCCAGAGCGATAACCTTGTTACATTGGCTAAGCATGCGCAGGGAGCGCACGGCCTGACGTTCCTTGTCTTCCGCTTTCCTCTGCTCCACGACCTTCCAAACGGCCTCCATGAGCAAGGTGAGTTGAAGAATATCGGTTTCGTGATAATCAGTGGCCTTGTTGGCTACCCCGACCACCCCAACGATTTTGCCTCCGCTAAAGACCGGCACCGTCAGATACTTGAATAGCTTGGCGTGGCCGTCCGGATAACCTCGCTTAAGGGGATGAGCTGCGGGAAAGTCATTAACTAGAATCGGCCGGCGCTGCCGGACCGCTTCGCCCCAGATGCCGGTTTTGTCCAGTTCGTAGCAGGTCTGAGGATTGACGATCGTGCATTCCTTCATCACGTCCCGCGACCAGGAGTTGAGAACGAACTCCCGACGATCTTCATGGTAATGATAGAGATAGCCGATCTTGCTGCCAGTTAGGTTGATGGCTTCCTTGAGCGCGTAATCCAGGAAGGTCTGCACCGAATCGCTTGGATGTTGCAGGATGCTGGCCAGGCTGCGCAGACGCGCTTCGTTGCGGCGCACCTCGGCCTCGGCGTTGCGTTCCTCGGTTTGGTCCCGGAAGACCAGCACCACCCCGGTGATGGCGCTGCTCTCGTCCCGGATAGGAGCGCCGCTGTCAGCGATGGGGCGTTCGACGCCATTTCGGGCAATGAGCAGGGTATGGTTAGCCAGCCCTACGATCATCCCCTCGCGCAGGACGCGCTCGACGGGGTTTTCCACTACGGCATGTGTTTCTTCGTTGACGATATGGAAGACCTTATCGAGATGTTGACCCCGGACTTCGGTTTCCAGCCAGCCCGTCAATTGTTCTGCCACCGGGTTCATTTGCCGGATCCGGCCCCCGGTATCGGTGGTGATGACAGCGTCGCCGATACTGTAAAGCGTGGCGCGGAATTCCTCCTGAGCCAATCGCCTCCCCTGCTCAGACCGATAAAGGTCATGATAGAGGGCGACCTGCCGCTGCCGGTAGGCGCTGGTGATCACTGCTGCTGCAAGGAGAACGCCCAGAATAACAAACAGGGTGATCATGCCAGCGTGGTAGCGCGCCTCGGCCAGGATTTCATTAGCATCCACCTTGGTCACCAAAAACCAGGATGAACCGGGAATAGGACGCAGATCCGCTAAGACATCAACACCGCGGTAGTCCTGACCCTGGAACCGCCCCTGTTGGCCAAGCACCGCCTGCGTTGCCGGCAGATGATCGCTGCGGTTCAATGGAATGTGCAGGGACAGAGCCGTGTCAGGCTGATGGCGCAGTTCGTTGAGGAAAACAATCGCACCTCCCTCCCGACGAACCAGAAGCGTCTCGGAACTATGACTGGGCGTCGGCCAGGATTGAATCAGGGGATACAGGTATGAGGCCGCATCGCTTCGCAGGATCAGCACCGCCAGCAGATGCCCCTCGGTATCGAGTACTGGCGCCGCCGTGTCCAGGTAGATGTTTCCCTGAGGATCGCGATAGAGGTCGGACAGCGCCACCTCGTGATCGGTGATGGCTGTTGCGACGGCTTGCCAGGTAGACGGATCGACGGGGTTAGGATCTTCCCGGGCGGCGAGCAGGAGTTTCTTATCCGGAGAGAGCAGCAGGGCATTCACATAACCATAGCCTTCCTGTTCCAGCCGCAAGCGCTTTTGCCAGTCCGCTTGTATGCCAGGGTTGTCAGGATCCTGTCGCCATGCCTCCAGACCCCGCCGAAAGAAAGGACTTTCCACGGATCGGCGGGCATCCGCCAGACGCTCCTGCCGCCATTGCTGAATCTGGTCGGCTTTCAGCGCGCCGATGGCAGCAATACCATGATATTTTTCCTGGCGGATGTGCTCTACATCAATGTAATAGTATCCATAGCCCCCGGTTAACAGCGCCAAGGCAATCAAGGCAAAGAGTGCGATCCCGGTTCGGCTGGAGAGGTTGGTGCGTCTATTGCTGTCGATGGTTGTTTCCAAGCGGCTAGGCTCTGTTGACACTTCACGAAAACGCTCAGGATGCCCCGCTGTCAACTTGCGGCGTAATGGCGCCGGCGATTTTCGGCGTAATGGCGCCACCCCAACGCACTGAAATCAGGGGTTCGAACGCACCTCAAGAATGGCTGTTTTTGGCCCCTTTCG
>DAOTGT010000126.1:0-9912 GCA_035447285.1 Candidatus Competibacter sp. | reverse complement strand
CCTGGTCACCCAGCCCTGCACGACGACGCACCACGAACTGACGCCGGCGGAGCGGGCTCGTCGCGGCATTTCGGACAGCATGCTGCGTTTGTCGGTCGGTCTGGAAGCGGTCGAGGATCTGATCGCCGACTTGGAACAGGCGCTGCGGTGAGCCATCCGCTCCGCGCGATGACGGTCAGGGGATTCGTGTGGGCTCGGATGCGAGGCGGTTTATCGGTCGCGCCACCGAAGCCAACCATCGGGCCAGGCGCGGCGAGATCGGCGCGCGCCCACGCGCATATACGGCCAAAAGACCTTGAATATCCTTTCGGCCAAGACCCTTTGATCCACGGCAAGCACGAAGTCCATTTCGCCAGAAACCCGGCGGCGGCAATTGAATGGTTCAACAATACAGGACACCTTGCAGATGCAAAGAATCGCCACGGTCAGCGCGCGCGTGATCAGGCGAACGCACGCGCTGTTGAGCGGGCCTCCGTTTCGGTGCTCCGTGTTCAACCTGGGCTTTCGACCACTCTTTCTCCTGGCGGGCGCCTTCGCCACCCTGGTCATTCCGCTCTGGTTGGTTATTTTCACTGGGCTAGGGTCAGCGCCGTCCTATCTGGGGTCCGTGGGATGGCATGCCCATGAGATGCTCTTTGGTTATACGATGGCGGTTGTTGCGGGCTTTCTCTTGACGGCGGTGCGCAACTGGACCGGCCTCCCCACTCCCTCGGGGCCGTTACTCGCTGGCTTGGCATTACTATGGCTTTCCGCCCGATTCATGCTGGTCGCCACCGCCCTCGTACCGGTATGGCTGGTGGCGGCGATTGATGTCTCTTTCTTGCCGGCCATTGCCGGGGTATTGCTGCCGCCGTTATGGCGATCGCGCAATCGCCGCAACCTTGTGTTCCCGTTTATCCTCCTGGCGCTGGCGGGCGCTAATCTGGTCATCCATCTCCAGGCGTTGGGCATGCTCGCCTCCGGAAGCGATCGCGCGCTGCAGTTCACCCTCAATGCGGTCACTCTTATCCTGGTTGTGATCGGCGGTCGGGTGATTCCCGTATTTACCGCCAATGCGCTGCCCGAGATCCGGGTCCGTCGCCTGGTCTGGGCGGATGTTCTCGCGGTCGGTCTGGTCATCCTGGTGTTGGCGATCGATCTCTTCCCATTTCTGTATGCGCTTACCGGGCCGGTGGCGTTACTGGCGGCGGCGGCGAACCTCATCCGTATGTGGCGCTGGCGATCCCTGGCCACGCGGCGCGTGCCGATGCTGTGGATTTTGCATCTCGGCTATGCATGGATAGTCGTCGCCCTTGCCTTGAAGGGACTCGCCGGCATGGTACCGGTAGTCACGCCCAGCGCGGCCGTTCATGCGCTGACGGTCGGTGCGATCGGCAGCCTGACGTTGGGCATGATGAGTCGCGTCGCGTTGGGTCACACTGGCCGTACTATTGTGGCCAGCACTCCTATCATTGCGGCTTTTATCCTCATTAACGCGAGCGCGATCATACGCGTGGTGATCCCGATCGCGGTACCGGGATTTTACCTGCCGGGGCTCATCGTGGCGGGGCTGTTATGGTCGAGCGCCTTTGCGCTGTTTGTCATTCACCATACCCCCATTCTGATGCAACCCCGGATCGACGGAAAGCCAGGCTAAGCCTCTCATCGATCAACCGGTACGGAGTATGGATATGCATGACAGGCCAACGGGCGGCGAGCATTCCAAACTGGCGTCGCTCGCCCGGTTGATTCGTGAAGTGGACTCAGCGCCAGATATGGAGACAGCGCTGCGGGTCGTGGTGGAGCGCACTCGCGTGCTGATGGCGGTGGATGCCTGCAGTATTTATTTCACCGAACACGAGCGCCGACGGCATGTGGTCGTAGCCACGGCTGGCCTTGCCCCGACCGTGGTCGGACAGGTTCAATTCGGCTTTGGCAAGGGGCTCATTGGGAGGGTGGCCGAGAGCGCCTTGCCCATCAACCTGGAGCACGTTCCCGAAGCGCCGCATCAGGAGTTCGTCCGCCAATCCGGTTCCGGACCCTTCCATGGGTTTCTCGGCGTACCGATTACCCACCGCGGCGAGGTGTTGGGTGTATTGGTCGTGCGTCAGCGGGTCGTGCGCCGCTTCGACGATGCCGATACCGCGATCCTGACCACCCTGGCCGTCCAACTGGGTGGCGCGATCGCCTATGCGAGGGCTAGTGGCGATCTCTGCGGCCTATGCCGCCCGGATGGCGCGGAGCGGGGCTGGATTGAAGGGCTACCGGGAGCACCTGGGATCGCCATGGGAACGGGGGTCGTGGTCTTTTCGTCGACCGACCTCGCCGCGGTGCCCAACCGCAAGCCGGAAGATCCCAGGATGGAGGAGCAACACCTGCGCCAAGCCGTGACGCGGGTCCAAGAGGAGATCAGGCAGCTCAGCGCGGACCTTGATGGTACGCTCTCCGCGGCGGACCGGGCGCTGTTCGATGCCTACGCGTTGATTCTGGACAGCCCAGAAATCGTGGAAGCCACAGTGGCGCGCATCCACCAGGAGAACTGGGCGCCCGGCGCGTTGCGGCAAACCATCGAGGGGTATACGCGGCACTTCGACGCGATGGAAGATCCGTACCTGCGGGAACGGGGCGCGGACATCCGGGGGCTTGGTAATCGCATACTCGCGCACTTGCGGGGTGGGTCCGGCACCACGGGTGATGACCCGTCGAGCATCATCTTAATCGGTCACCAGCTCAACGCCATCGACCTGGGGCTCGCGCCTCGCGACCGGGTGCGTGGCCTGATCTCGGCGGAGGGTTCTTCACTGTCCCATTTGTCCATTCTTGCCCGTGCCCTTGGCATACCGGCGGTGGTGGGTATTGGGCGTATACCCCTGGAGCATTTGGATGGCCAGGAGGTTGTTGTGGACGGCAACCGCGGATGGGTATACCCGCGGCCCAATCCCACGTTACGCCAGGAGATCGAGCGTCTAATCCGCGAAGAGTGGGGGCTCGAGAGCGATCTCAAGACCCTTCGGGACCTCCCGGCGAAAACACTAGACGGCATGGAGGTATTCCTCCACACCAACGTGGGCCTCATCGCGGATGTACCCTTGATGATGGCCGTCGGCTCGGCGGGCATCGGACTGTTTCGGTCCGAGCTGCTGTTCATGCGCTACGACCGGTTTCCCAGCGAGCAGGAACAAATGAAGGTTTATCGGCAAATGCTGGAGGCGGTCGCGCCGCTGCCAGTCAATCTGCGGACCTTGGATGTGGGGGGTGACAAACCGCTTCCTTACCTGCCCCTCGTAGAGCGGAACCCGATGCTGGGATGGCGCGGCATCCGTCTCACCCTGGATCATCCCGAGCTCTTTCTCACCCAGCTCAGGGCCGCGCTATGCGCGAACGTCGGGCTGGGAAATCTGAGACTCCTCCTGCCCATGGTCAACGGGGTCGCCGAGGTGGAAGAAACGCTCACCCTGATCGACCAAGCACATCACCAGCTTCTGGAGGAGGGTATCGCGTCTTCTCGCCCGCCGGTTGGGCTCATGATCGAGGTGCCCTCGGCGGTCTATCAGGCGGAAGAGCTGGCCCGGCGGGTGGACTTTTTTTCCGTCGGCACCAATGACCTCGCTCAATATCTGTTGGCCATCGACCGCGGTAACCTCCACGTCTCGCAACGGCTGGATCCTCTCCATCCCGCCGTGCTGCGCGCGCTCTGGCACGTGGTGGATGCATCCAGACAAGCCGGCAAGCCGGTCGCCGTGTGCGGGGAAATGGCCGGTGATCCCGCAGGTGCTCTGCTCTTGTTGGGGTTGGGATTCCGTCACCTGAGCGTGAGCGCCGCAGTGCTCCCGCGGGTCAAGTGGGCGATTAGAAGCGTGGATTTTTCACACATGGCGTCGCTGGCGCGGCAAGCCCTTACGTTGGAGAAGCCGGAAGCGATCCGCCGGTTACTGGAACAAACCTTGAAAGATGCCGGTCTGGACCGTCTAGGGGGGGCCGTCTCGGAAAACGGAAAAACCGTACGCGAAGCGCGCGCCGCGACGGGCACCCAGCGGTATCCAGGGTCAACCGCGAAGAAAGAACAGCGTGGTCATGATTAAACCGGTGGCAACAATTCCGGCCCGCAGCACGAGTGCCGGTATCCGCCGAGCAAGCCGCGCGCCAAAATAACCGCCCGCGGTCGCCGCCATCATCATCACCCCTGCCTGGGGCCAGGCCACGACGCCGCCCCAGGCATAGATCGCGACGGCGATCACAGTCAGCAATGCCGAAACTACATTCTTCATGCCATTCATCGCATTCAGGTTGGTTTGACCTAGTAAGCCGAACAGCGCCAGCAGCAGGATACCGAGGCCACCATTGAAGTAGCCGCCATAGATGGAGACGGCCAGCATGCCCACGGCGGACTTCCCCACCGGGGCGTGGCCGGTGTGGCTATCTTTGACTTTGCGAAGCAGTATCGGGCCGACGGCAAAAAGTATCGTTGCCATCAACAACAGCCAAGGCACAATCTGGTTGAAGGCATGGTCGTTGGTCACCAACAGCAGGGCGGCGCCCATTGCACCCCCGATCAGGCTCAGAACGGTCAGGGTGCGCAACGACAAACCGGGTGGAGCCTCCAGGTCTTCACGAAAGCCCAGTGCTCCGGAAACATAGCCGGGTAACAGGGCAACAGTGCCGGTGGCGTTCGCGATAACAGGTGGCATGCCCGTGAACACCAGCGCCGGGAGCGTCAGGAAGCTGCCGCCGCCAGCGACGGCATTCAATGCGCCGGCCAGGCAGGCAGCGGCGAGCAACAGGATGACGTTGAAAGGGTCACTTAGCATTTAGTCGTTTAGCATTTAGTGGGGATTTCCAAAAAGAGGTGTGTTCCTCAGGTGACGTGTTTGAGGCTGTGGGTGTCGAACCTTACCGACGTCTCGACCTGGCGGGGCTGCGTCCAGGTCACCTTCGTGATCGATGGGTTCGCCCTGGATCCTGGGCTGGCGCGTGTCGGCCACGGCGCGCCCGGCCTTCGCGCCCGACGCATTGGAGCAGTTGCTGGACGGGCGCGGTTCCATCCGCCCGGATCGGCTGATTCACCCCTCTGATCAGGGCCTGCAACACGGCTCGATCCGCTACGCCGAGCGCCTGGCCGAAGCGGGCATCGAACCCTTCATTGGATCGAGTAGAAACGCTTTCCATACTCGTTTCGTTACTTGTCAGACCTCTCCTTGAATATACATCATAATATGATATATTCAGTCGAAAGGTACGCGTATCCGAGCTTGTGGTTTGGTCCAATCAGTCCGGTCGAGGCCGGATCGGTCATGTGTAAGGAGTCCGTCATGAACTTGCTGCAAACCCCGAAGATGGTCTTTTCGTTTCATGAGGGTTGGGACGAAATAATCCGCATTCATCCATCAGTAACCCACCTGTTTGCATGGGTGGTGTTGCCGTTATCGCTGTTACCGCCGGCGATGATCTATTATGCGGGAGGGCACCATGGCGATGCCTTTGCGCCAGGGGTTTCGCCCACACAGTGGCACACTGCGGCGGGGATATTCTTTGTCGCCCAGTTGCTAACCGTTCCGGCGATGGCTTGGCTGATTCACCTCATCGTCACAAAAACGTATAGTATTACCGCTAGCTATCACGAATGCTTCACGCTGGCGGCCATTGCCCCGATTCCGCTGTGGCTTTCCTCGCTGGCGCTGTTCGTACCGAGTCTGCTCATCAATATGGTTATTGGGATTCTGGCGCTGTTCGGTTCGACTGGACTGATTTATCATGGGGTCTATGCGCTGTTTCACATGCGCGAGAATCTTCAGGCGTTACAGATGGCGACGGTCATCGCGGGCGCGGGACTGTTCGCCTGGTTGGTGCTCGTGCAAATCGTACTGATGCATTGAGGTCGGTATGTCGCCGTGCCTCGGGGGACGAATGGGGGCATCCCAGTCCGTCTTTCGTCCCGCGCTCGGTGACCGCCTTTTGATCCCCGGTATGCCTTGCTTCGGGGCCACGGCTTTGGCGCGACGCGCGCCTAGCCAGATCCCTACGAAGAAGGGCATCACGGCTGCCAGATGCGCGTGCATATACCCTCCCCACCACTTCACCCATGCGCACGCGCCGATACCTACCGCCGCTCCCGCACGTGTAGGTTTATTCATATCCATCCCGCAGGTCGTCCCCGACTCGCTGACCCGCCTCATGCCTCGCGCTTCCAGGGCGGACTGCGTCGGGATGAGACGATACGCACCCAACACCGTGATCGATGGATACACCCGTGCCGATACATGATGACTGGCCTTTGACCAAGCATGACTTTGAAATACTGTCTGATTTTCGCTACCAGATACGGAAGTTTGTTCGCTTCAGCGAAGAGGTGGCGCGCCAACATGGCATTACGCCCCTGCAGTATCTGATGTTGCTGCATATCAAGGGTTATCCCGGTCGCGAGTGGGCAACCGTGGGCGAGCTTACCGAGCGCCTGCAGACGCAACAACACGGTGTCGTGGCGCTGATTTCGCGCTGTGAGAAGCTGGGGTTTGTCGAGCGTCGCCGCTCATCGGAAGATCGACGCCAGATCAAGGTCCACTTGCTTGAGAACGGTCAAAAGGTGGTCGAACAGATCGCGCGTCTGCACCGGGCGCAACTGACCTCCTTGCAGGGACGCTTCGTGGTGCCCAATATCCAGGTTTTCGAACACACCGAGCCGTGAACCGCCCCGGCTTTCTCATGGCTCCATCTTCTCAAGAGTGAGAGCCTCTGGGAAAGGCCGGGCGGTTTTCAACCTCAGGACCGGGCGAAATCCGCCACGAATCCGGCGATGCCGTCCAAGTCCTCCAACGGGAATACCGGCAAGCCGGGACGACCGTACACCACCGGTTCCAACAACGGCTCGCAGGCGACGGCGACAATGCTCGGGTCGCTTGGAAAGCGTGGTGGCTTGTCCTCGGCGAGGGGCCGCCAAACTTCCAGCTTGGGATATACGCCGGTCTTCCAACCTTCGACCAGCACCAGATCCACCGGTTGCAGATGGGCGAGCAACTCGGTCAGCGTGGGCTCCGGCTCCTCGCGCAGCTCGTGCAATAAGGCCCAACGGCGACCGGTCGCCAGCATCACCTCATGGGCACCGGCCTGGCGATGGCGCCAGGTATCCTTACCGGGCGTGTCCAGATCGACATCGTGGTGAGCGTGTTTGAGCGTGGACACGGTCAGCCCGCTCGCCCGCAGCCGGGGCAGCAGGGCGACGATGAGCGTGGTCTTGCCGCAGCCGCTCCAACCGCTGATGCCGAGCACTTTCATCGCCGCCCGACCGGATCAGCGCTGCCGCACCACCTGATAAGGACGAGTCGGATAGGTCACCGGCGCGCTCCAGATATGCACTAGCCGGCTGAACGGAAAGACCAGAAACACCGTTAAGCCAAGGAAAATGTGCAGCTTGAACAGCAGCCCAATGGGCGTGATGGCGGCTACCGCTTCCGCCGGATCGAACGTCACGACATTTCGTGCCCATTGCATCAGCAGCAACATGTTGCCGCCATCCAGGTGCATCAACGACAGCGGGATGGTCAACAAGCCGAGAATGAGCTGCACATACAAAAGCAGCAGGATGAAAATATCCATCCGGGTGCTGGTGGCGCGCACCCGAGGATCGTTCAAACGCCGCCGCACCAGCATCGTCAAACCGGCGAAGCACATCAACCCGGCGACACTGCCGGCGACGATGGCCAGTATCTGCTTGGCGCCCGCGGAAACACCCAAGGCGTGAAATACTTCCGGCGGCGTCAGTAGGCCGACGAAATGCCCAAGGAACAGCAGTAGGATACCGACGTGAAACAGATTACTGGCCCAGCGCATGTTTTTGTTGCTGAGCATCTGACTGGAATGGGCTTTCCAGGTGAACGGGTCGCGGTCGAAGCGCGCCAGACTGCCGAGCAGGAATACCGCGCCAGCCAGATACGGATAAACGCCAAATAACAAGGTATTCAGGTAACTCATGTTCTTGTGCCTCAAGTGTGTGTCGAGGGCAACCCTCACCCCTACCCCTCCCTCGCTTGAGCGGAGGAAATATCATAGGGAACGAGCGGCCTGTGGCGTTGAACCGGATGGAGACACCCAGCGCACGGGTTGAACCGTGGCGCGATCACCTTGGCGTTCTCCACAACCGTCCTGATTCGCCAGGAAGGTCACGGCCTCCTCCTCCCAAATCTTGTCCATGTTAAGGATCGTCTCGTCGGGACCCTCGGTCGCGGCTTGTTGGCGAATCGCCTCGATGTCCGCCGGCTCACCGACCAAGGCGACCAGCGCGTCGAACACGACGCGATAATCGCTGCCCTGTTCAGCCAGTCGAGCGCCGAGCAAGGCCATGACGTGCATGGCATCGGCCAGCATGTCCAGCGCCTCGCCCATCGGCCGTTGCGCCAGATACTCCAGAAACAGCGGGATGTAGTCGGGCAATTCGCGGGCATCCAGCTCGAAACCGTGCTGGCGATATACGTCCAGCAGGTTGACCATCGCCTGACCGCGATCCCGCGATTCGCCGTGGATGTGTTCGAACAGATGCAGCGACAGCGCCCGACCCCGGTCGAACAGCCGGACATACCGCTCCTGTAACTCGATCAGATCGGTCCGCCGTATCTGGTCGATCAGCGCTAGCAGCGCCCGATGTTCGCGCTCCGGCAACACATTTTCCTGGTCGAGAACCTCGATCATTTCACTCAGCGCGGCTTGCAGTTCCGACTGCGGGTAGCAGAGCAGCGTGGACAGCACTTTCAGGGTTTTCATGGTGCAATTTCTCCTTGTGGAGGTAGGGTGGGCATTGCCCACCCCATCGGCTGAAAGTCCGCCCTACTTCGTGGGCTCCACCCGGATCGGGATCGCCCGGCGTGTCGTCACCTTCTTGCCACCGAACAGGTTGGTCTTGTCCGTTCCCGGCGAGCAGCCGTTGCCGAAGCTGAAGCCGCAGCCGCCGCGTTCGCCGAAAGCGTCGTAGGTGGCGCTGGCGTATTCACGGTGGCTGGTCGGAATGACGAAGCGATCCTCGTAATTGGCGATGGCCAAGTAGCGATACATCGATTCCACCTGATCGATGCGTAGCTTGACGGCTTGCAATACGTCCTCTCGTATCTCGCCGTCCACGGTCTTGGCGCGCATGTAAGCACGCATCGCCAACATCCGCTCCAGCGCCCGCTTGACTGGCTTCTCATCGCCGGCGGTCAGCAGGTTGGCCAGATACTTCAGCGGAATCCGCAGCGAGCCGACATCGGGAATGATGCCGTTCATGCCGATTTGGCCGGACTCGGCGCGAGCCTGAATCGGCGACAACGCCGGTACGTACCAGACCATCGGCAGGGTGCGGTACTCGGGATGCAGCGGGAAGGCGATCTTCCAGTCGATGGCCATCTTGTAGATCGGCGATTCCTGAGCGGCTTCCAGCCACGGCTCGGGAATACCCGCTTTACGTGCCTCGGCCTGCACGACCGGGCTGAAAGGATCGAGAAACATGTCGAGCTGCGCTTGATACAAGCTCTTTTCGTCGAGGACACTGGCCGCCTGCTCGATTTTATCGGCGTCGTAGAGCAGCACACCCAGGTAGCGGATGCGCCCGACACAGGTTTCCGAGCACACCGTCGGTTGACCGACCTCAATGCGCGGGTAGCAAAGGATGCACTTCTCGGATTTGCCGGTGTTCCAGTTGTAGTAAATCTTCTTGTACGGACAGCCGGACACGCACATCCGCCAACCCCGACATTTGTCCTGATCGATCAGGACGATGCCGTCTTCCTCGCGCTTGTAGATCGCGCCGCTGGGGCAGGAGGCGACGCAAGCCGGATTCAGGCAGTGCTCGCACAGGCGCGGCAGATACATCATGAAGGTGTTTTCGAACTCGCCGTAAATCTCCTTCTGCACGCTCTCGAAGTTGGTGTCCTTGGAGCGCTTGGCGAATTCGGTGCCGAGAATTTCCTC
>DAOTGT010000125.1:0-10017 GCA_035447285.1 Candidatus Competibacter sp. | reverse complement strand
TGGTGTGGGTTTCGAACAGTCGTTCCAGAATCAATAGATCGCGCCCGCGCCCGATGCAGCCGATCGCGGAAGGCTTGGGCAACGATTCCGGTGGGTCGGGTTGGGGTTGATCGAGCAGCCGGCGCCAGAGATCCAACGGAGGGCGCACGGTGAGCCGGGGGTCGTGCTGGCCTAGGTAAAGGGCACAAGTCGGCCAGTCCTGCAAGTAAACCCCGCCGCCGCCCAAGCCGACGGTGCGGTAGCTATCGCTGGCTAGCTGGCGGTGACCGGCGAACATGGCTTGGCTGATACGGGAACCCCGTAGTAACTCTTCGTAGAATGCCGCCCAGAACCGGCGCAGGGTTTCCATCGGCGTGCTGGGATAGACGGTGATCGTGGCCGCGATACCCGCCGCCAGCAGAGACGAGACCAGCTCGGACACGGCGGTGGAGCCAGTGTCGCTTCTGGAACAGGCCAGAACGACCAGGCGGATGCGGTAGGTAGCCAGCAGGGATGCCAGTGCTGACGCCGGGACAAACTGGATGTCACGACAAAGCGGTGCATACAGATCATGGCTGGCCTCGAATCCGAATACGGCGGCATTCTGATCGGAGTCGTGGCGAAGATGGCCATTCAGATGCAGAGCGGTGAAGGGTCGTCCGGTGGACCAGGCGTCGTTCAACCGCTTTTCCAGTGTCGCAAGCGTCGGTGGGTTGAGCAGTTGCAGTTCCATCAGGCCACCCAGATTGCCGAGTGCTTCCAGTAGCGGCAGGGTATGGCGGCGGTAATCGGGGTGGCCGGTCGGCTCAATGTCGGGGCGTGGGCTGATCGCCAGGACGCGCAGCGGTGGGGGAGCCGGCGAAAAAGGGTCGCCGCCGCCGGAGAGCTGGCGCTGGAACTGGATCGGCTGTTTGCCTTGGAGCAGAAAGCCGGCCTCATCGCGCAGCAATTCCCAAGGCAGGCCGAGCACCGCCGCAGCGGTTGCCGGGGCGGCATCTGTCCGCACCACCAAGCGGTGGTCGCGAGCGTCCGGATCGTCGCGCCAAGCCGTCACCAAGTCCCGCAAGTCCGGCGCACCGAGAGTGGCCTGATAGAGGGTGTGGCCCCAGGAGGCCAAGCAGGTATCGACATGGCGGGCAAGCTGGCGAACGGTATCGATTGGCCAGCAGAGGTGATCTTGTAGGTACCAGCGCAGAATGCGTGGATCGGGTGGCTGGGGTAGCGAACCGACATTCGTGCTGACGATGGTCGGGGTTCGCAAGGGGTGATGGTTGAGCCTTGCGGCGAGCCGCCAGGCATCGGGAGTTGGTGGGCTGCTCTGACTGAAAGTGAGTTCCAGTTCCACCGGTGGTGGACGAGAGCGGTCGGTGGCGGTTTCGCTGGGCAGCGGCTCGCCCAGCGCCGTCAGCAGGCCCGGCATCACCACGCCCAGCCCTTCGGTGGACAATCGAACCGGGGCGGTTCGCGGTGGCGGGGTAAACCAGTGATTGAGGATGGCGAGGTCAACGCCGGGCAGCAATAGGGGAATGACCCGATAGCTACTCGCTCGCCGCCGTTCCGTTTCCTGCGCGATCTCGATCTCCCGGCGCAACCAGGCTGGGTCGCCGGTGTTGAGGCCGAGCACCACGATGACTTGGCGAGCCTGTTCGATGGCCCAGCGGATCCCGGGCGCCAGCCGTTCGCCGCCGCGCAAGCCGTGCGTATCGCGCCAGATGTTCAGACGGTAGGTTTCCAGGGCCAGAGCCAAGTCCTGGGCGAAGGCGGCATCGGCATGGGCATGGCAGATGAAGATGGAGGCGGTGGCCATCGTGCGACTCCGGAAAGGTGTCGGATCCACTGAGGATGTTAGCGCAAAAATACCCCCATGGAACGCTTGAAAAGCGCGAGCTTGACCCCATCTTAACGGTAACAGTCAAGGGGCGTTCGATAAAACGCCGGAACCCAAACTATAGAGGAGGTTTGACCATGGCTCTGATACGCTATGAACCTTTCAATCTGTTGAACCAGTTGCAGCGGGAAATGAACCGGCTGCTGGATACCGGTCGCTTGGGCGACGAGGAGTCCGGTAATATTTTGGCTGACTGGGCGCCGGCGGTGGATATCAAGGAAGAACCGAATCAATTCATCATCCACGCCGATCTGCCGGGTGTCGAGAGCAAGGATATCGAGATCACCCTGGAAAATGGGGTTCTGACCCTGAAAGGCCAGCGGAGCGCCGAGAAGAAGGAAGAAACCGAACAATATCGCCGGGTTGAGCGAGTGCGCGGAACCTTCCTGCGGCGGTTCTCGCTGCCGGATGTGGCCGATGCCGACAAGGTGAGCGCCAAGTGCAAGGACGGCGTGCTGGAGGTGATCGTACTCAAGCGCGAAGCGGCGCAACCGCGGCGGATCGCCATCGAAAGCTGATTTGACCGCGGCGAGGCGCGGTAACGTGCCGTGTCCCGGTGGGTAGTACGGAACAGCGCGGGCTTCGGCCCGCGCTGGCGTTTTGCGCGGCGGACGCGATCAATGGATCTCGTGCACGATTTCGCCCAGACCCGCGCGCCGGAGGGCATCGTTGAGCAGCCGGCGTACCTGCCGGACGGTATCCAGTTGCAGTGCCTGCCGTGCCAGTTCCCGCGTTTCGGCCCGGGTGAAGCTGCGGATCGCCCATTTGACTCGCGGCAGGCTGACGGTGCTGGCGCTCAGGCTATCCGCGCCCATCCCCAGCAGCAGCACCGCCGCGCCGGGGTCGGCCGCCATCTCTCCGCATAAGTTGACCAATCGATCGGCGCGATGCCCTTCCGCGATGATATGCGCAATGGTTTTCAGCACCGCCGGATGCAGGTTGTCGTACAAGCCGGCGATATGGGCATTGTCGCGATCCACCGCCAGCAGATACTGGGTCAGGTCGTTGGTGCCGACCGACAAGAAGTCCACCTTCCGCGCCAGTTGCGCGGCCTGCCAGGCGGCGGACGGTACTTCGATCATTACCCCGATCGGGGGTCGTGCCGCTGGCCAGCCGTCTTCCCGCAATTCCCGATGGGCCTGATCCAGCAGTCGCAGCGCCTCCTCCACTTCTTCGACGGTGGTGATCATCGGGAACAGAATGCGCAAATTGTTGAATTCGGCGTTGGCGCGCAGCATGGCGCGCAACTGCGTCAGAAATATCTCCGGGTGATCGAGGGTGAAGCGCATCCCGCGCCAGCCGAGGAAGGGGTTTTTTTCCTCAATGGGGAAATAGGGTAGGGTTTTGTCGCCGCCGATATCCAGGGTGCGCATCACCACCGGTCGCGGCGTGAGGGCGGCCAGCATTTGCCGGTAGATCTGGTATTGCTCGTCCTCGCTGGGAAACGACTCGCGCACCATGAAGGCGAATTCGGTGCGGTACAGACCGATGCCCTCGGCGCCGCTGTCGCGGACGGTGGCGATGTCGGTTAGCAGTCCGGCCTTGGCGTACAACGACAGCGGATGGCCGTCGCGGGTAACGGTCGGTTGGTCGCGCAAGGCGTTGAGCTCGGCCGACAATTCGGCCTCGGCGGCGATCAGTTGCCGATATTCTTCGCGCACCGCCGAGTCCGGTTCGATGTAAATCCGGCCCTGATAGCCATCCACGATAATGGCGCAGCCCTCGTAGCGGCCGATCGGCCGGTCGCCCAGACCCATGATCGCCGGGATGCCGATCGCCCGGGCCAGAATGGCGACATGGGACAACGCCGAACCGCGCAGACAGACCAGACCGGCCAGTCGTTCCGGTGGTACCGCCGCCAAGTGGGCCACGCTCATTTCCTCGGCCACCAGCACGCAGCGCTCGGCGACGGGTTCGGTTTGTCGGCCGGAACCCGCCCGAAGATGATGCAGCACCCGTCGACCCAGGTCGCGGATATCCTCGGCGCGGGCGCTGAGATAAGGATCCTCGGCCCGCTCCAGCAGCCGGACCCTGGCCAGCACCGCGTCGCGCCAAGCGGCCGGCGCCCAGCGGCCGGCCTGGAGGATGCCGGCCAGGGTGTCGCCGATCAGGTTGTCGCTGCCCAGCATCATGCGGTGGACGGTGAACAACGCCTGTTCGGTCGGTGGCAACAGCGGCGATAGCCGTTCGCAAGCGACGCGCAGCTCGTCATCGACGGTGGCGATGGCTGCCCGAAACGCCGCTTCCTCGGCGGCGGGATCGAACGCCCGGCGGTCGGGAACGTCGTCGAGTTCGGCCAGCAGGTGCGGGATGGTCACGATGCCCATCGCCACGCCCGGTGCGCCGGCGATGCCTTGCAGGGCGCGGGTGCCGGTCGCCAGCGGGTTGAGCAGTTCCTGGGTGGCGCCGCTGAGAATGGCGTGATTGAGGGTGCTGGCCAGTTGGGCGGCGATGGTGACCAGGAAATCCACCTCGGCGGGATGGAACTGCCGAGAGGCGGTATGCTGGATGGTCAGCACGCCCAGTACTCGGCGATATTGAATCAGCGGTACGCCGAGGAAAGCGTGATAGTCCTCTTTGTCCACGTCCTGGACCAGATGGAACCGGGGATGGCGGGCCGCGTCTTCCAGGTTCAACGGTTCCTGGCGTTCGGCCACCAGCCCGATCAATCCTTGCTGGCGGTTCAAGCGCACGCGGCCAACGGCGCGCGGATTCAGGCCGGCGGTGGCCATCAGGACGTACTCGCGATTGTCTTCGTCGGCCAGATAGAGAGTACAGGCGGCGACGTGCATCGCATCCCGAATCTGGTTGACCGTGATCGCCAGCGCGCTGGGCAAATCCGGCGCGGCGCTGACATCCTGAACGATACGGCGCAGAGTTTCGAGCATGTGGCGGGATTCCTTCCGGCTGGAAACGGTTCGAAGCATGAGGGACGCCGCCGCAATGGACTGCGATAGCGCGAGATAACCGAATAAGGCTATATGGTGGTTCAAGCTGTTGACGGCTCCATGAGAGGCGTGATCGCGAAGATTTCGGGGTGAGTGAGTACACCTTATATGGCTAAGGTTACCAATGACCCCAAGAGTTCGCGCCGCGCGTCGGCCGGAAGCTCGCTAGAATAAATCGTTTTCGAATGACCGGGAATGAAGGCTTATGCACGATGAAACACCCTTGACCGCCGATCCGGCCCAAACCGCCCGCTTGATGCGGCGGGCGACTTACGCTTCGGTGTTTACCGCCACGATGTTGATCGTTGGCAAGCTGGCGGCGGCGTTGTTGACCGGCTCGGTCAGCGTACTGGCATCGCTGATGGATTCGATGATGGACGTGGCGGCGTCGATTATCAACATGCTGGCGGTGCATTACTCCCTGCAACCCCCCGATCGCGACCACCGGTTCGGTCACGGCAAGGCGGAACCGCTGGCGGGGTTGGTGCAGGCGGCCTTCATCGCCGGTTCGGCGGTGTTTCTGATCCTGAACGCAGTGGATCGCTTGCTACATCCCCAGCCGATCAGGGATGCCCTGATCGGCGTTGGCGTGCTGTTGTTCGCCATGGTCGCCACCGGCGCGTTGTTGCTGTTCCAGCGTTACGTGATCCGCCGCACGCAGTCCACGGCGATCCGCGCCGATGCCTTGCATTACGCCACCGACCTGTTGACCAACGCCGCCACCATCGTGGCGCTGGGACTGGCGATGCTGGGTTGGCCGAGCATGGATCCGATATTCGCGATTGGCATCGCGCTGTACATTCTTTACAGCGCCGGCCATATCGGCTACGAATCCACTCAATTGCTGATGGATCACGAACTGCCCCCGGAAGTGCACGCCCGAATCAAGGAGATCATCCGCGCCCATTCGCAGGTGCGTGGCATGCATGAGGTACGCACCCGCCGTTCGGGACAGACCTACTTTATCCAATTGCATCTGATGATGGACGATCATCTGACCCTGGTGGAGGCGCATCGGGTGGCCGACGAGGTGGAAGCATCCCTGCTGGCGGTGTTTCCCAATGCCGACGTGCTGATTCACGAGGACCCGAGCAGCGAGTCGCCGCCGCGGCCGCTACCGGGGTGAGGGCGCTCGTTGATCGGCAGGCGCGTCAGGGCTGCGCCGACGGCAGATGCACGGTCAATTGATCGAACGGAATGGTCCAGCCGTATTGGTTGCAGGCACTGACGGTGGTGCGTTGCAAGAAGCGGCGAATGGGCCAGTAGTGTTCGGCCCCGCTGCCCATGAAGACCGCCACGATCAACAGGTTGAGCGAGGATGCCGCCGCCTCGTTGAATTCCACCAGCAAATCCTTGAGATGGGAACGGAATGGCTGCTGTTCCAGGTGTTCTTCGAGATACGCGCGCAATTGAGGCACGATTTCGCTCAGGATTTCGCCTTGATGACAGTAGTCCAGCCCGAAGACGACGGGTACCGCAAAGCCTTCCAGCGATAGATTGCGCGGGTTCTTGCCGAGATAATCGGCGACCGTAAAGGTCTTGACCGCTCCGATGACCTGTAGCTGTACCACCTCGGGGGTCTGTACCAGCACCTTGCCGTAGATGTCGCCGTCCAGAATGACGATGTCGTTCTCCCGGCTGGGAAACCAGGATTCCTCCGGCGCATGAGGACGCGACTGCAAATCGACCAGCCGATCGAGCGGTAGACGCAAGATGCCGCCGCGCAGCAGTGGGTTACGCAGGGTCGAATAGACGTTCAGTGAGGTGATGCGCCAAGGCACGCTGGCATAGACGATCCGTTCGCCTTCCCGGACGCTACCCATGTCGAGCAGGATGCGGATTTCCGCCATGTAGCGCGGCAGCGATTGCCGCAGGCCCCACAGAATGCCGATTGCCAACAGGATCAGCAAACCAAGTAGCAGCCAATCGCCTCGGGCGTACAAGATGAAGGTGGATACGAAAAAAGCCAGCACCAAGGTGAGTGTCTTGAAGGCTAGCGCGGTTACCCGTGCCAGCCGGCGTGTTTTCCGTTGGCGACCTCGGCCAGTGAGCTGACCGGCCAGTAAACCGAATCCGCTCAGTAGCAGATAGGTCACTATAAAACCGCCGATCGCCAGCACTAGATTGAAACCGCGGCCGCTGGCGAATTCCTGAAGCGTGAGTGTGAGTCGCTGGTTGCTTCGTTCGTTTGGCGCCGTCAGTCGTTCGAGTTGGGCATTGATGCGCTGCAGGCGGCTATCGGCTTCCTCGCGATGGTCTTGCCACTGTTCCAGTGTCGTCTGCAATGCCTTTTTTACGGGAGGTTCCTTCACCGTCGCCAGGGTATGTTCGATATGGGCAATGGCCTCGTCGGTGGTTTGCAGCCGGTTTTCGTACAAGGTCCGCTCACTGCGCAGGCGTTCGATCATTCGCGGCCGTTCGGTCAGCCGCTTCAGTTCGTCGAGCAGAGGCCGAACCACATCCTCGATTTCCTGTTGCCAATCGAAGGCGGCCTCAGTGTCTTGCCGGAGTTCGGCGCTACTGGAGCCGCCGGTGGCGATTTCCTCGAACGATGCCTGTAACTCCTTCAGTCTGCCGGTGATTTGTGCCACCTGCTCGTTCAGTTGCTGCGCTTCGGCGGGAGCTGGGGTGCGTTTCAATTGCCGGCTCAGATCAGCGCGATCGTTCTCGACCTCCCGGATCGTGTCGAGCAATGTCCGTAACTGCTCTTCCCGCGATGGAGCGGCGACGGTGGGCTGCGCCTGCGTTGCGGGGACGGTTTCCGCGGGGGTGGTGGTCGGCTGGGCATGCAGACTTTGCATCGGTAATCCAAGAACCAAAAGGATTAGCCAGCGAAAGGACATGAGATTCCTCCTTAAGTGAGACTTGAACAAACAAAAGCAGTTGGTTGGAGCGAGGCTCCAGTTGCTGATCAATGACCGAAAATGCAATCAGGTGGGGTCGTGCCCAACGTGAGGGATAGCGCGGATGGCGATCGGGAAGAAACCATGGCGTGGGCGACACGCGCCCATTTTGGAGCACGCCGAGACCATGGCGAAAAAGCGGTAGGGAGATGACATACGGCTCAGTACGCCGTCAGCAACATGCCGGCGACCGGGGTGATGCCTTCTCCGTCGGACCCGGCGAACTCGAAGGGGATCGAGACCAGCTCCATCCCCGCGTTGCGCTGGATTGCGAAGTGCAGGTGCGGGCCGGTGGAAAAACCGGTGTTACCGGAGTTGGCCAGCCAGGTGCCGCGTTTCACTCGCTGCCCTGGTGCCACCTGAATCGAGTCGGGATGCAAATGCGCGTAAACCGCCATGGTGCCGTCGTCGTGCAGGACGCGCACCGCGTTGGCTCGGCTTTGATATTTCGGGTCGGTGCCACCGTCGAAGAAATCGCCGGCCACTTCCATGATGGTCCCGGCCCGCGCGGCGCGCACCGGAGTGCCCAGCGGCAGGCCGATATCCACCGCGTAACGGCTCTGCGGATGTTGGTGGCTGAAGCCACCGTCGAATGCTTGGCTGATGCGGAACCGTTGCCCTGGCGCGAACGGTGGCGCGTAGGGCTGCTCGGGTCGATGCGTGGCGGCGGGATCGCCCAGCACCGCTCGTACTTGGTAGCCGTAGCTCCAACGCGTGCCGATTGGCTTGAGCGTGACCGCCGTGAGTTCCGTGCGGGCCGGGACGACCACGCGCATTGGTAGCGGTGGCTCGGCGCGCATGTTCTTCAGTGCTTCGGCACTGATTTCCACCTCCACCGGGCCGTAATAGTCGTTGATCGCCGCCAGCACCGGTGTTTCCGGGGTGCTGCGGTTGCGGATGCTGATTTTGGCCGGTAGATCGCGAACCGCCAACTGACTGATCTCGACCGGCACGCCGGTGACGGGCGGCCGGTCGGTGAACGACCAGGCGCCGTTGGCATCCTGATATTTGTAGAGTTTTTTACCCAGC
Source organism: Candidatus Competibacter sp. (assembly GCA_035447285.1). Taxonomy (GTDB): domain Bacteria; phylum Pseudomonadota; class Gammaproteobacteria; order Competibacterales; family Competibacteraceae; genus Competibacter. Next base: position 1,270 of record DAOTGT010000125.1, on the reverse strand, counting down.
GCCGGTTGCGATTCCAGCAAGGCCAGCAAGGCCAACAACGCGATCGCCGTCGGCCTCGGCGCTTGAAAGCGTGTTCGCGCGATACGCATGCGGATCGTGGTCAGGGGGTGAAATGATGGATGTGTACGCCTTCCTGGTCACTTTTGGCCAGCTCGACCATTTTGGCGGCGACGGTTTCCGCTGGCACCGGCCGGTAGCGGCTGAATGGTCCCCACAGAAAAGGTGTCCAGAGCGGCGCCAGTCGTTGGCTCCAGTCTTCGACCGGCCGGGCTTCGCGGTGTTCGCCCAACAACAGCGAAGGACGCAGCAGGTGAACGGTCTTGAATGGCAATTCGCTGACCGCCGCCTCGGCTCGGCCCTTGACCCGGTTGTAGAAAACCGGCGAACTGGGGTCGGCGCCGACCGCCGAGATCAGCACGAAGCGGGGCACGCCATGCGCCGCCGCCAGCCGAGCCAGTTCGGCGACGTAGATGTGGTCGACCTTGGCGAACGCTTCCGGCGAACCGGCCGCCCGGTGGGTGGTGCCCAGGCAACACAGGACGGTGTCAGCCTTGATGGCGCCGGCGTGATCGCGCAGTTGGTCGAAATCCACCAGGTGTACGGTGAGTTTCGGGTGTGCTTGTTCTATTGGATGGCGAGCAAAAACCATTACCTGGCCGATGTCGTCGTCTGCCAGCAATTGGGTCAAACAATGTCTTCCGACCAAGCCGGTCGCTCCCACCAATAAGATGCGGATTGCCGATTGTCGTTGTTCCCCCATGTTGGTGCTCCCGATCTTGGCAACTGGATTCTTGTCGTTGAATGTTTGACGCGAGATCCGGCGTCGGCCGGATCTCAATCTATTTGCTGAGTATCTATTAAAGCATAGCCGTCGTTTGGCTTTTCCCAAATTGCCCGCACGATCAATGGACGATGATGAGCACGGCGCGCGACTGATGAAAATCGACCGGGATGATGCTGGATGCGCAAATTCCCGACGTTGGATGCTCTACCTCACGGCAGCCAATCCGAGGAACATCGAATTTCAGACCGATGTGGGCAAGGCGGCGTCGGTTGTACGAGTGCTCATGACGGGAGGTTCGAAATCAAGGGCGAAACGCCATTGCCCGCCGGGCACGGTGCATGTCGGAGCAGGTTTGTCGGTTATCGGGTCAGAGAATCGACATCGATCAATCGAGACAATCCCACATAGTCCCCCAGTAATGCACACTGGGACAGGACTTACGCAAAAGCGACTTTGAAGGACGCAGGAGTCTTTGTAATATCCACA
>DAOTGT010000124.1:0-10053 GCA_035447285.1 Candidatus Competibacter sp. | reverse complement strand
CTTCCAAGAGTAAAGCGCTCAACCTACCAAGGTTGGGTCCACCTTCAAAGCCCTGATCTATATATCTTCGGTGGTGGGTTAATCCGTTTTGGCGGAACCAAGCAATTCTGGCTGCGGCTGATCCGCCGGGGTCGTGCCCGGCCCGACAGTGGCGATCTGGTTGATTTTCGCTTTGTGGTCGAGGGTAAGGTGCTCCGCTGGCCGGAGGCAGTGACCGAGTACAACCGTAACGATGACGACATCTCGGTGTGGATTCGTAAACAGGATAAGTTCGCGTTGCGTTTGGCGGTTGAGGAAGAGTTAAGACGACGGGGCTTGCATGGTTGGGCTGGTGTGCCGAGGTTGTTCGGCACGACCGACGAGCGTTTTTCCTGGCTGCGGGATCGTTGGTTGGCGTTGCCGTTGTTTCTGCGACCGGTGCTTTATTTTTTTTATCGCTACTTGTTGACCGGCGGCTTCCTTGATGGGCGGGCTGGGTTTCTCTATCACGCTTTGCAAGGGTTCTGGCTTCGGCTGGTGGTGGATTGGAAGATCGATCAGTTACGGCACTATAAGCTTTCAAATGCTGACCTTCTGAAGTCGGTTGGGTGGATGCTGGCCACTCATTCGGGTTCGGTCGAAGATCTCTTGGAGACGGAGCACCAAGGAGAGTCAAATTCGACCGATCATGCTTCTGATGCAAGTACCAAGGTTGTAGCGAAAAGGTAAAGAAAAATGATAAACCGAAATACCTTAAGCGTACCGCGTGCTGTTTTGGAGCGATGGTCGAGAGGATGGATTCTGCGACGACGTTTGCCAACTCGGTTTGGATCCAGACCGATCTGGGTAACGCCAGACGCACGCTTGCGTTTCCTGAAATGGGGCGAAGCAGCTTTTGACCAAGAATTGTTGGGTTATGTGGAATCATTCGTGAAACCTGGCAATACCGTATGGGATATCGGTGCCAATGTAGGGGAATTTACGATTGCGGCGGCGCACCGTGCAGTCAATGGGCGAGTGCTGGCAGTGGAAGCTGACCCCGTTCTAGCCGGGCTTTTGCAGCGTTCTTTGAACGAGTCTCGAAACAGCGATCTGTCGGTAGATTTGTTGTGTGCAGCAGTTGCTGACCATGGCGGTATTGGGCGCTTTCGCATTGCAGCACGCGGGCGTGCCGCCAACGCACTGGAAGGGTTGGAGGGAAGCACGCAGATGGGCGGAGCACGGTTATGCGCTTTTGTGGCTTTGGTGACACTGGACGATTTATTGGTTCAGAGCGGCGATCCAGCGGTGGTAAAAATTGATGTTGAGGGGGCGGAGATGTTGGTGTTGCAGGGGGGCAAAGCACTGTTGACCAAGGTGCGCCCGTTGTTGGTTGTCGAAGTATCGAGTACTAACCGTACCGAGGTGGCCGCCCAACTTCAGCGAGCTGATTACGCTTTGTTCGATGCAGAGACTAGTATTTCGGCGGGCGAGATCGACGTATGCGCCTTCAACACCTTGGCCGTGCCGCGAGAGAAATTGGCCGTGCTTTTTTCCAGTGCATGAGAATGCGTTATGTGAGATATCGCGAGCGCTGCAAAGCCTATAGCCGTTGTTTGTAAGCCTTTCTGAAAGGAGTTGGCTTCCAGCAAATCGAGTTCATTCGAGTAGGTCGGATTCCGCCTCTAGCCAAGTCGTTGGTCGCGGTTGCGCGCAAGTGAAGCGGGCGAGGCGGCTGGCGAGGGAGTTATAACGTCAAACGTCATGACCGACCACGATCACGGCTACAAACGACTGTTTTCCCATCCCGAAATGGTTCGCGACCTGCTGGTCGGCTTCGTCCGCCAGGACTGGATCGGCGAAATCGATTTCGGCACCTTGGAAAAATATCCCACCGAATTCATCGACGACCGGCTCGATGAACGCCGCAGCGATGTCATCTGGCGGTTGCGCTGGGGGTCGGACTGGCTCTATATCTATCTTCTGCTCGAATTCCAGTCCGGCGTGCATCCCTTCATGGCTGCGCGGCTGTTCAATTACGTCAACCTGCTCTACCAAGATCTGATCCATAATCGGCAACTCGGCCGTCGTCGTCGTCTGCCCCCGGTTCTGCCGGTGGTGCTCTACAACGGCAAACGGCGCTGGACCGCCGCGCGCGAACTGGCTGAATTGATCGATACCGGTCCGGCGGCGCTGGAATCTTATCAGCCCCGCCTGCGCTACCTACTGATCGACGAAAGCGCCTATGCCGACGCCGATCTGGCCACCATGCGCAACCTGGTGGCGGCCTTGTTCCGGTTGGAGAACAGCCACGATCCCCGGCGGGTGCGGGCGGTGCTGGTCGCCCTCGCGGACTGGGTGCGGGATCCCGAACAGGCCGAGGTGCGCCGTTCTTTCCTGATCTGGTTCAAGCGGGTGTTTTTCAAGGCCCGCCTGCCCGATGTAGAGTTACCCGAACTGAGCGACTTGGAGGATATCCGCGCCATGCTGTCCGAAAACCTGCGTGAATGGTCGGAGAACTGGAAACGTCAGGGCCTGCAACAGAGGGCCTGCAACAGGGCCTGCAACAGGGCCTGCAACAGAGGGCCTGCAACAGGGCCTGCAACAGGGCCTGCAACAGGGCCTGCAATCCGAGCGCAACCTGGTATTACGCTTGGTGCGACGCCGCTTCGGCTCGAAAACGGCGGAGCGCAGCGCGCCGTTGCTGGCGCGAGTGACGGCGTTGGAGATCCTGGAGCGACTCGGCGAGGCGCTGCTGGACTGCGCCGATGGCGAGTCTTGGCTGGCGGTCCTGAGCGGGCCGGCGAGCGAGGAGTGAGGATCGTCACCGTGTGTCGCTCGGAACCTGGACGGGAAATGGGTTGATGCCTCATTCGATTCTGGTGGCCGGCGGTGCCGGCTACATCGGTTCGCACATGGTGCAGGTGCTGGTGGATGCCGGCCATCAAGTCACGGTGTTCGACAATCTGTCGCGCGGTCATCGCGATACGGTGGGGTCGGCCGAACTGATCGAGGGCGACCTGCGTTCCGCCGACGATCTGCGCCGCTGCTTCGCCGCGCACGACTACAACTTGGTGATGCATTTCGCCGCCTTGGCCTACGTCGGCGAGTCGGTCCAGCACCCGGCGCGCTACTACGACAATAACGTCACGGGTACCCTTAAATTACTGGCGGCGATGCGGACCAGCGGGATTCGGCGCCTGGTGTTCTCATCCACCTGCGCCACTTATGGCGAACCTCTGGAGCGGCCGATCACCGAAACCCACCCCCAGCAGCCGGTCAACCCCTATGGCCGAACCAAGCTGATCGTCGAATAGATCCTGCGGGATTACGCCCAAGCCTACGATTTGGCCAGCATCGGCCTACGCTACTTCAACGCCGCCGGCTGCGATCCCGCCGGTCGCCTGGGCGAGCGGCACGATCCGGAAACCCATCTGATCCCGCTGGTGCTGCGCGAAGCCGCGCGAGTGCTGGCCGGCGGCGACCCGCGCGCGACGCAACTGGCGGTGTATGGCGACGACTTCGCCACCCCGGACGGTAGCTGCGTGCGCGACTACATCCACGTTGCCGACCTGTGTGCCGCCCATTTACTGGCCGCCGAGCGACTGATGGCGGATCGGACGGAGGGCGCCGAAGCCTATAATCTGGGCAACGGCGCCGGCTACTCGGTCAGGGAGGTCATCGAAACCGCCCGGCGGGTGACGGATGTCGATATCCGCTACCGGATCGACCGGCGCCGGCCCGGCGACCCGGCCTGGCTGGTGGGCAGCACGGTCCAGGCGCGGGACGTGCTCGGCTGGCGGCCGGCCATTCCCGCGTTGGAGGAGATCATCCGCACGGCGTGGGTGTGGATAAGTGGCCATGCTTGAGAGCAGGGTTACCCGAACTGAATCAGTGCGACAAGGGTGAGTGCCACCATCGTATACATGTGAGCTGATTTTATTGATGGCTAGATATGATTTTCTTGATGCATTAAGAGGTATTGCTGCTCTCGGCGTCATCATGACACATACGGGTGCGATAGGCATACATCCCGAATCTGAAATCTTGAAGAGTATTGCGGTTACAGGATCTCGCGGTGTTCAGCTTTTTTATGTCATTAGTGCATTCAGTCTCTATTTATCGTTGCATAGCAGGTTGGGCGAACGCCATCTGATAAAAAAGTATTTTGTTCGGAGATTTTTTAGAATAGCACCACTCTGGTGGTTCGCGATCATTCTTTATATGTTTATATATCTTGTCGGGTATAATATTTTTTTGAAAAGATTGAAGTTTGGCAGGTCGTTACCGCATTTTTGTTTTTACACGGAATGCATCCTTGTTCGATATCGCAAGTTGTCCCGGGTGGTTGGTCTATTGCGGTTGAAACAGGTTTTTATATGATATTACCGCTGGTTTTCATATATGCTGGAAATATTTTTGGCGTATTCAGATTGTTTGTTATTTCGATCATTCTTGAAAATATACTGCGCCGTATCCTTCTTTACACGCTGCCAGAAATTTTTCCAACTATCGGTTTCGAATCATTTCATCACTATAGTGATTACTGGTTGATTTCACAGTTGCCGATTTTTATGGCTGGCATTTTATCTTTTTATTTTTTTAACTTTTTTTGTTCTTACAAATTACAGAAAGGAAAGAGCAATTTTGATAAATGGTTGCTAGTCCTTTGTTTGCTGATGGTTATCGCATTTATTAATGCAACAACATTTAAAAACATTATAAAAAATGATGTGCTTTATGGAGTAACTTTCGCGTTTATAGTGCCTATTTTAACCTGCCGCCAAATTGACTGGATAATAAGTAAAATATTTATATTCTTTGGAACTTATAGTCTGTATTTAATGCATGGACTGGCTATCATTATCCTCAAGAATTCAATAGGACAAAACTCTATTATCAGCAGTGACCTTGGCAGTGACCTCGCTTTTATTGCCCTGTTTTTTCTATTAGTAATACTAACTACGTTAATATCTATAATTACTCATAAAATAGTAGAAACACCTGGCATGAATCTTGGTAAGAAAGTAATTCAAATGTTCAAATGAGAATTGTCCGCAAAGCTCAGCGGTGTTTTTACACACCCTCTCCTGAGCGAGGTTTTTGAAAAGATACTTTCACCCCGGTTTTTCCCGCTAGTGATTGTGGGTTTCTTGTAGGGCCCCCCAAGGGGTGTCGTTGATGTTTTATCGCAGGAAAATTTTCCCATGCTGATCCTCGGCCTTAACGCTTTCCACGGCGATTCCGCCGCCTGCCTGGTACGCGACGGACAACTGGTCGCGGCGGTGGAGGAAGAACGCTTCCGCCGCGTCAAACACTGGGCCGGTTTCCCCAGCGAGGCGATTCGCTACTGCCTGCGCGAAACCGGGGTCGGTCTGGACGCCGTGGGCCATATCGCCATCAATCAGGATCGTCAAGCCCACCTATGGCGGAAAATCGGCTACACCCTGGCTCATCGCCCCGACCTTGGCCTGGTGCTAGACCGGTTACACAACAAGCGGAAACGAGCCGGCGTTGCCGAACATCTGGCCCGCGCCTTCCCCGACCAACGATTTACCGGTCAGGTCCACGCCGTCGAGCACCACCTCGCTCACCTCTCTTCCGCTTTCCATGTCGCGCCCTTTTCGGAAGCGGTCGTGGTGTCGGTAGACGGCTTCGGCGATTTCGCCAGCGTCGCCTGGGGCGTGGGGCGAGGTGCGCGAATCGAGGTCGAGGACCGGATCTATTTCCCGCACTCGCTCGGTATCTTCTATCAAGCCCTGACCCAGTATCTCGGTTTTCCCCACTACGGCGACGAATACAAGGTCATGGGACTGGCCCCCTACGGCGAACCGCGCCATCTGGACGCCATGCGCTGCATCGTCCGGCTGGAAGACGGCGGTGGTTTCCGCCTGAACCTGGACTACTTCCGCCATCACCGCGAAAAGATCGACTATGAATGGTCCGACGGCTCCCCGACCGTCGGCCGGCTGTATGGCCCGGCGCTGGAAGATCTGCTCGGCCCGGCCCGCGCTCCGGACCAGTCGCTGGAACCGCGCCATCGCGACATCGCCCGCTCGGTCCAGGCGATGTACGAAGAAGCGTTTTTTCATCTGCTCGACGCGTTGCACGCTCGCCATCGACTCGATGCGGTCGCCATCGCCGGCGGCTGCGGCATGAACTCGGTGGCCAACGGCAAGGTGCGGCGCATGACGCCGTTCCGCCAGGTGTACGTTCAGTCGGCGGCCAGCGACGCCGGTGGAGCTATCGGCGCGGCCTTCGTGACCTGGCACCGACTCGGCGCCGCCGGGCCGCGCTTTCATATGGATCATGCCTACTGGGGACCACGGTTCGGCGAGGCCGAACTCGGCGAGGCGCTGGAGCGGCGGCGCGAGGAGCTGAACGCTCAGAACTGTCGGATCGAGCGGGTCGCCGGCGTGGAGGAACGATGCCGGCTGACCGCGCGGGCGGTGGCCGACGGACAGGTCATCGGCTGGTTCCAGGGGCGGATGGAATGGGGGCCGCGGGCGCTGGGCAACCGTTCCATCGTCTGCGATCCACGGCGGCCCGACATGAAGGACATCCTCAACCGCAAGATCAAACGCCGCGAATCGTTTCGGCCGTTCGCTCCCTCGATCCTGCGCGAGGCGGTGGCTGACTGGTTCGAGGAAGAGGACGAGGTGCCGTTCATGATGCAGGTCTTCCAGATTCGAGAGGAGAAGCGCTCGCTCGTTCCGGCCGTCACCCATGTGGACGGTTCCGGTCGCCTGCAAACCGTTCACCGTGCCACCAACCCGCTGTATCATCGCCTGATCGCTGCCTTCCGCGACCTGACCGGCGTCCCGATGGTGCTCAACACCTCGTTCAACGAAAACGAACCGGTGGTGTGCCGACCCGAGGAAGCACTCGACTGTTTCCTGCGCACCCACATGGATCTGTTGGTGCTGGGCGAGTGGCTGGTGCGACGCGCGGCGCCTGCCTCATGAAGATTTCCGTCATCACCGCCGTGCGCAACAGTCGCGCCACGCTGGCCGACGCGCTCGATTCGGCGCTGGCCCAGGATCATCCCAATCTGGAATTGATCGTTATCGACGGCGTTTCCACCGATGGGACTCAGGAGGTCATCCAGCGTTACGCCAGGCGGCTGGAGCATGTAGTCAGCGAGCCGGACCAGGGGATTTACGATGCGCTCAACAAGGGTTTGGGCCTCGCCAGCGGCGAGGTGGTGGGCTTCCTGCACGCCGACGACCGCTACGCTGACGAGCGGGTGCTGTCGCGGGTGGCCGCCGCCCTAGCCGATCCCGCCGTAGACGCCTGTTACGGCGATCTGCTTTACGTCCGTCGGGACGATCCTGGCCGCGTGGTCCGTTGCTGGCGGGCTGGTCCCTACCAGCCGCGCCGTCTCGCCTGGGGCTGGATGCCGCCGCACCCGACCTTCTACACTCGCCGTGCCATCTATCAGCGGCTTGGTGGTTTCGACCCTGGCTACCGCATCGCCGCCGACTACGACTGCCTGTTGCGCTTTCTCGGCGCAGGACAAATCGCCTGCGCCTACATTCCCGAAGTTCTAGTCCACATGCGGCTTGGTGGAGCTAGTAACCGTTCACTGCGAAATCTCTTGCAAAAGTCCCGTGAAGACTATCGCGCTCTTCGCCAAAATCGGATCGGCGGCCTGGGTGCGCTGCTGTTGAAGAACCTGCGAAAATTGCCGCAGTTTCTTATCCGGCCGGACTGATGGTCCGGAACAGCCAAAAGGCCTGTGTAATCAGGTGCCCGATCGCGTTCATAACGCCCTGTCGATTCGCCGCCCATTGGCCCTGCCACGCCAGCCACCTTGACTTCTCGAACTCATGAACAAAATCGCTCTGATCACCGGTGTCACCGGCCAGGATGGCGCCTATCTGGCCGAATTCCTGCTAACCAAGGGTTATACCGTCCATGGTATTAAGCGTCGCAGCTCGTTGTTCAACACCGACCGCATCGACCACCTTTACCAGGACCCGCACGAGCCGGATCGCCGCTTCATTCTCCATCACGGCGATTTGACCGATTCCAGCAGTCTGATTCGTATCATCCAGCAGGTGCGGCCCGACGAACTCTACAATCTTGCTGCCCAGAGCCACGTTGCCGTTTCCTTCGAAGAACCGGAGTACACCGCCAACTCCGACGGGCTCGGTGCCCTGCGCCTGCTCGAAGCCATCCGCATCCTGGGCTTGGAGCGGAAAACCCGTTTCTACCAAGCCAGCACCTCCGAACTCTACGGTCTGGTGCGGGAAACCCCCCAGCGCGAGACCACGCCCTTTTACCCGCGTTCGCCCTACGCCGTCGCCAAGCTTTATGCTTACTGGATCACCGTCAACTACCGCGAGGCTTACGGGCTGCATGCTAGTAACGGCATCCTGTTCAACCACGAAAGTCCGGTGCGCGGTGAAACCTTCGTCACCCGCAAGATCACCCGCGCCTTGGCCCGTATCACCCTCGGCTTGCAGGATTGCCTGTATCTTGGCAACTTGTCGGCCCGGCGCGACTGGGGCCATGCCCGCGACTACGTTGAGATGCAGTGGCTGATGCTGCAGCAGGACACGCCCGATGATTATGTGATTGCCACCGGTGAACAGCATAGCGTGCGTGAATTCGCCAGCCGTGCCGCCGCCGCGCTCGGCCTGACGCTGCGCTGGGAAGGGGAGGGTGTCACCGAGACGGGCACGATCGCCGCTGTCGATGCCGCTGGGCTGTCCGAAAGCGCTCGGGCGTTGGTCGGCCGTACCGTGGTCCGGGTCGATCCGCGCTACTTTCGCCCCACCGAGGTCGAAACGCTGCTCGGCGATCCCGGTAAAGCTCGCGAAAAGCTCGGTTGGACCCCGCGTACCGCCTTTGCCGATCTAGTCGCCGAGATGGCGCGCGAAGATCTTCGCCAAGCCCAATGCGACGCTTTGGTCAGGTCAGCCGGCTACCGCGCCTTCGATCGTCAGGAGTAGGGCCATGGAACGCGATACCCGCATCTATGTCGCTGGTCACCGAGGGCTGGTGGGTTCGGCTCTCGTTCGCCGCCTGCAACAGGCCGGTTATTCCCAACTCCTCGTTCGTACCCACGCTGAACTCGACCTGACCGATCCGGCGGCGGTCGATGCCTTCTTCGCCACCGAGTGTCCAGACTATGTGTTTCTGGCAGCGGCCAAGGTGGGTGGCATTCACGCTAACGCCAGTTATCCGGCTGAATTCATTCGCGACAACCTGGCGATTCAGAGCAGCGTGATTCATGCCGCCTGGCGTCACGAGGTGAAGAAGCTGCTGTTTCTCGGTTCCTCCTGCATCTACCCCAAGCTGGCCCCGCAGCCGATTCGCGAGGACAGCTTGTTGACCGGGCCATTGGAGCCGACCAACGAGTGGTACGCCATCGCCAAGATCGCCGGCATCAAGACCTGTCAGGCTTACCGCCGCCAGTATGGTTTCAACGCCATCAGTCTGATGCCTACTAATCTCTATGGTCCTGGCGATAACTTCGATCTGGCCAATTCCCATGTTCTGCCGGCGCTGATCCGTAAGTTTCACGAGGCCCGGATCACCGACGCGCCGAATGTGACCGTCTGGGGCAGCGGTACGCCCCGTCGCGAGTTTCTGCATGTGGACGACTTGGCCGATGCCGCGCTGTTTTTGATGCGGAACTATGATGAGATGGATATCGTCAACGTTGGTGTCGGTAAGGATCTCACCATTGGGGAGTTGGCCGAACTGGTCCGCGAGGTCGTGGGCTATTCCGGCGCGATCGTCTTCGACTCCAGCCAGCCCGACGGTACGCCACGCAAGCTGCTGGATGTATCCAGGCTTCATGCACTGGGCTGGTGGGCTCGGATCTCCCTGCGCGCGGGTATTACCGCCACCTACGCTTGGTATCTGGAGCAGCAAGGCTACAGGGCTCTGAAGTGTTGACGGCGGCGACCGGCGGAGCTGCGCTTTTTTGCGATGATTGCCAGCTAGATGGTGATTACTTTAGCCTTCCACCGTTAAATGGCTACCAAAGATCCTAAAGGTCCTTATGATTGATTTGCATTGTCATCTGCTACCGGGTATCGACGATGGGGCGCCGGATCTGGAAACCGCTCTGGCCATGGCCCG
>DAOTGT010000123.1:0-10074 GCA_035447285.1 Candidatus Competibacter sp. | reverse complement strand
TGCTGGCGTTGGTGACGCTTAACCATTTGCTCTGGCCGAAAACCACATCATGATGTCCACCTCTATTCAGACGCTGCGCGCCGGGCTCCGCCGCCACGGGCGGGATTATCTGGAGCTGACCAAGCCGCGGGTGGTTGCCCTGATCACTTTTACCGCGATGGTCGGCATGCTGCTGGCGACGCCGACGATGGTGCCGTGGCCGATTCTACTGTTTGGATCGACCGGTATCGCATTGATGGCCGGCTCCGCCGCCGCCATCAACCATCTGGTGGATCGACGGGTGGACGCCATCATGATGCGTACCTGCCGCCGACCCTTGCCCAGCGGTCAGTTGGAAGCCTGGCAGGTGCTGAGCTTTGCCTTGGCCATCGGTACATTGGGTCTGGCGTTGTTGCTGGCGTTCACCAACCCGCTCACTGCGGTGCTGACTTTTATCTCACTGATCGGCTATGCGGTGATCTACACGCTGTTCCTCAAGCGGGCGACACCGCAGAACATCGTGATCGGCGGCGCCGCCGGCGCGGCGCCACCGCTACTCGGTTGGACGGCGGTGACCGGTCATGTCGATTCGGGCGCGCTGCTGCTGTTTTTGATCATCTACGTCTGGACGCCTCCGCATTTCTGGGCGTTGGCGATCCATCGCCGCCGCGATTATGCCGACGCCGACATCCCCATGTTGCCGGTGACGCACGGCGTCGCTTTCACCCGGCTACATATCCTGCTGTATACCATTCTGCTGTTTCTGGTCACCTTGCTACCCTTCCTGACCGGCATGAGCGGCTGGATTTACCTGGCTGGCGCCGTCCTGCTGGGCATCCGCTTTCTCGGTTATGCGGTCCGCTTGTTTGTGACCGGTGACGATCGGCTCGCCCTGCCGACGTTTGGGTTTTCCATCGCTTATCTGTTCGGGTTGTTCGCCGCGCTGATGCTGGACCACTACTCCTCCCTCCTGTTCAAGTGGTTCTAGCTCCGAAACGAGCCGCTTCCCAAGGTTGGGTCGCCAAGAGCCGTTATTTTTCGCAATATTAGCTAATGCTGATTGAATAAACCCTTTGGTCATTAGTAGAATAGACCGCCGTCCAGACCCACCGGACCTGTTTCACAACAACGATAAGCATCGGAAAACACCCAAAAAGCTTCTAACTTATGGCTTGCTAAGGAGACTTGGATATGGCCCAAAGCTCAGCATTGCCGGTCGAGCAATATAATTACGACATCGTCCGCAAATTCACCATCGTGGCCATGGTGTTTGCGGTGCTCGGCATGAGCGTCGGCGTTTTCATCGCCAGCGAATTGGCCTGGCCCTTCCTCAATTTCGATATTCCCGCCCTGACGTTCGGCCGGTTGCGTCCGGTTCACACCACACTGGTAATCTTCGGTTTTGGCGGCAGCGCGCTGTTTGCCACCTCCTATTACGTAGTCCAGCGCACGTCCCAGGCACGTTTGGCTTTTCCTTGGCTGGCCGAGTTCACCTTCTGGGGCTGGACCGGCGGCGTGGCGCTGGGCGCGTTGACCTACATGATGGGCTTCACCCAGGGTCGCGAATACGCGGAATTCGAATGGCCGCTGGACATCGCTATCACGCTGGTCTGGGTATCCTACTTCGCGATTTACGTGGAAACTCTGCGCCGTCGCAGTCAGCCGCATATCTACGTGGCCAACTGGTTCTATCTGGCATTCATTCTGGCCGTTGCCCTGCTGCACATCTTCAACAACTTGGCGGTGCCGGTGAGCCTGACCAAGTCCTATAGTCTGTTTTCCGGCGTGCAGGACGCCATGACGCAGTGGTGGTATGGCCACAACGCCGTGGGCTTTTTCCTGACCGCCGCCTTTCTCGGCATGATGTACTACTTCGTGCCCAAGCAGGCCGGTCGGCCGGTCTATTCCTACCGGTTGTCGATCATCCACTTCTGGGCGCTGATTTTCCTGTACATGTGGGCCGGTGGTCACCACTTGCACTGGACCTCGCTGCCCGACTGGGTCTCGACCCTGTCGGCGACCTTCTCCATCCTGCTGTTGATGCCTTCCTGGGGCGGCATGATCAACGGCATCATGACCCTATCGGGCGCCTGGGACAAACTGCGTTCCGATCCGATCATGTTGTTCCTGATCACCTCGCTGTCGTTCTACGGTATGTCCACCTTCGAAGGTCCGCTGATGTCGCTGAAGAGCGTCAACGCCCTGTCGCATTACACCGACTGGACCATCGGTCATGTGCATTCCGGCGCGCTGGGTTGGGTGGCGCTGGTCAGTTTCGGTGCCTTCTATCACCTGATCCCGCGCCTGTGGGGCGCCAAGCTGTTTAGCCAGACTCTGGTCTATGTCCACTTCTGGCTGGCTACCATCGGCATCGTGCTGTACATCACCTCGATGTGGGTCGCCGGCATTGGCCAGGGACTGATGCTGCGCAGCTTCGACGACTACGGCAACCTGGCCTACACCTTCATCGAGACGGTCGAGTTCATGCATACCCCGTATATATGGCGGGCCTTGGGCGGCGCGTTCTTCGTCGCCGGGGTGCTGGTCATGGTCTACAACATGGTGATGACCCTGCGGGCGGCACGGCGCGAGCAGGCAGCCATCGAGGCCAAGCTGGCCGCGAAAATGGCGAAAGCCTGAGCGGACGATAGGGGAGATAATCAGCGATGCGACATGAACATATCGAAACCAATTCCGGCCTGATGATCGTGCTGATCCTGCTGGTGATCAGCATCGGCGGCCTGGTGGAAATCGTCCCGCTGTTCTACATCAATGAGACGGTCGAGAAGGTGGACGGAGTGCGTCCCTACACCCCGCTGGAGATGCGCGGCCGCGACATCTACGTTCGCGAAGGCTGCTATCTGTGCCATTCCCAGCAGATCCGCCCGTTCCGCGACGAGTGGTTGCGCTACGGCCATTATTCGCTGGCGGCGGAATCGCAGTACGATCATCCGTTCCAATGGGGTTCCAAGCGCACCGGTCCCGACTTGGCGCGGGTGGGCGGCAAATATTCCAACCAGTGGCATGTGCAGCACTTGAAGGCGCCGCGTTCGGTGGTGCCACAATCCATCATGCCCAACTATCCATGGCTGCTAGAGACCGAGCTGGATTATTCCGATTTGGCCAGCCGGATGGGCGCTCTGCGGGCGACCGGAGTGCCTTATTCGCTCACTCAGCAGGAATACGATGCGAATGTCAGCAGGTTTGGCAAGACAGTGGCCGATCAGTTGGATATCAGCCAAGCGCAGGACAGCCTGATGAAACAGGCGCACGAGAAGGATTTCGACGGCATTCCCGGTCAGATCACCGAGATGGAAGCGCTGGTCGCGTATCTGCAGGTATTGGGCACCATGGTGGATTTCACCAAGTACGACGAAGGCTACTTCACTACGTTCCGCTAACGATCTGAACCGTGCCCCCTCCCCAGGGGGCCCGGATGGAGCCTCTGCCTGATGTTTGACTGGCTGATGTGGTTTACTCACATGGAGAATTCCAAGCCACTGGCGTTGGTGCTGTTTTTCGGGGCCTTCTGCGGCATCCTGATTTATGTCTTCACGGGCAAGCGCCGCGCCAAACGGTTGGAATCCTACAAGTACATTCCGCTTGACGATGACGATCCGCCGCGGCACAGCACAGCACAGGCCGGGTACCATTCCCAATCCCGTAAGGTGATGGACAATGAGTGACAATACCCCCAATGTACAACAACAATCCAGCGCGGTGCAGACGACGGGTCATGCCTGGGACGGCGACCTGCAAGAGTATAACAACCCGCTGCCTCGTTGGTGGTTGTGGTCTTTTTACGCGAGCGCGGTGTTTGCGGTTCTGTATTGGTTCATCTATCCATCCTGGCCGGTGGGAAATAGTTGGATCAAGGGTTTCGGCACAGTGAATTACGCCGTGACCGATAAGGCGAGCGGTAAGGAAGAAAAACGCGAATATCGCTGGAACACCCGTGCCCTATTGCTGGAAGATCTGGGCGACGCCACCAATGACCCGCAGCGCAAGGAGATGTTGGCGAAAGTGCAGGCGGCCAGCTACGACCAGATCATCAAGGACCCCAAGATGATGGAGTTCGTCCGCTCGGTCGGCAAGGGGCTGTTCGGCGACAACTGCGCGGCCTGTCACGGTCGCGGCGGCCAGGGCGTGGTCGGCATGTATCCGAATCTGACCGACGACGACTGGCTGTGGGGCGGCGGCATGGACCAGATCCACCAGACTCTGGTGCAGGGCCGCAAGGGCTTCATGCCCGCGTTTGGAGCCGTGCTCAAACCCGATCAACTGGACGATGTGGCCGAGTACGTGCTGACTTTGTCGGGTGAGACGCAGCCGAGCGCGGCGTCCGAGCGTGGCCAAGCGATCTTTCAGGGTCAGGTCGGCGGTTGCTACTACTGCCACGGTGCTGACGCCAAGGGTCTCCAGTCGCAGGGCGCGGCCAATTTAACAGATAAGATCTGGGCCATCGCCGATGTCCCGGCGCAAAAGTCCGTGCAGGACAAAAAAGCGGCGATCAAGAACTTCGTCGCCAAGGGCGTCAACAATACCCGCATCATGCCGGCGTGGAAGGATCGCCTGTCTCCGACCGATATCAAGTTGATCGCTGTTTACGTGCATCAGTTGGGCGGCGCCCAGTAAGGCATCGCGGCGGATAACGCGGCATCAATCGAAACTCACCCCCCACGCTGGGGGGTGAAGCGTTTATGGCCCCGGCTTTTTGCCGGCATCCCGATTTTTCCTCGCACCGTTGCGAGCCGCCATGGTTGATGGATCGCAATGACGCTGGGCTTTGGAAGCGGTCAACATTACCGTTTGCGCCGTTTCAACCGTCAGTTGGGTGGACCATGTCCGAAGAGAGCATCTCGCTTTATCAAAAGCGTATTCAAATCTATCCGCGCTCCGTTAAGGGACGTTTCCGCAATCTCAAGACTGGGATTCTGGTTCTGGCGTATGTCGTTTATTACCTGTTGCCCTGGTTGCGCTGGGAACGGCCGAACGCACCGAATCAGGCGATCTTGTACGATTTGCCGGGGCGGCATTTCTACATTTTCGATCTTGTCATCCAGGTACAGGATATTTTCTGGCTGGCCGGGGTGCTGATCATTTTCGCGATCCTGCTGTTTTTCGTGACCGGCATCGCCGGTCGGGTTTGGTGCGGCTATTTCTGTTTTCAGACCTTGTGGACCGACTTGTTCATGATGGTCGAGCAATGGGTGCAGGGGGAACGCCCGGCGCGGATGCGGTTGGACAAGGGACCGTGGAACCGTGAAAAGCTGGTGAAGAAGGGCCTCACTTATGGTCTATGGCTGCTGATCGCGTTCTGGACCGGTTTGACCTTCACCATGTATTGGGTCGACGCACCGACGCTGGTGGTCGACATGCTATTGGGACGTGCGCCCTACGCGGCCTATTTCACCACCTGTTTTTTGGCGCTGACCACCTTCGTCATGGCCGGGTTGGCGCGCGAACAGGTTTGTACCTACATGTGCCCCTACGCGCGGTTCCAGAGCGCCATGTTCGATCACGATACCCTGATCGTCTCCTATGACGAACGGCGGGGCGAGGGCACTCAGGGTCGGACCAAGCTGGGCAAGGGTCTGAAAACCCGCGAGGAGCGGCAGGCGCAAGGGGTGGGTGACTGCATCGATTGCGGCTACTGCGTTCAGGTTTGTCCCGTGGGTATCGATATTCGCAAGGGGCTGCAATATCAATGTATTTCCTGCGCGCTGTGTGTCGATGCCTGCGACACCATCATGGACAATCTGAAATGGCCGCGCGGTCTGGTGCTCTATACCTCCGAGAATGCGCTGAACGGCAAGAAGACACGTTTGGTCAAACCCAAGTCCATCGGTTACGGGGTGATCCTGACAGCGGCGACCAGCCTGCTGATCTGGAGCGTGCTCACTCGCGCGCCCTACACCGGCACGGTGGAGCAGATTCGCCAGCCGCTGTACACCCAGATGTCGGACGGTGGTATTCGCAACAGTTACGAGATCAAACTGAACAACAAACTGACGGCACCGATGACCGTCGGTATCCGTATCGAAGGGTTGGCCGGCGCGACTCTGAACATGGATGGCATGGAACGGATCGAATTGGAACCGCAGGAGCGTATCAAGCTGCTGGCACGGGTCCAGATTCCGCCGGTCGGAGGAAACGGCTCGCCCGGTGACCAGGTGACCTTCGTTATCGAACCGTTGACGGGTGTGCAAGCCGAACCCATCCGGCGGCAAGTGCCGTTTTATATCCCGGAAGGCGGTCGATGAGCCATCTGTTGCTCAGCCTTGCGGTTGGCGTGGGGTTGATCGTGCTCGCCAACCTTGGACTGGTCCGTTTTGCGCGCTGGAATGCAAAGCAGGCCGCCGCCGTGGTGGCCCTGACCACGGTGGGCCTGTACGTGCCCTACGGCATCATTCGTTGGCCGGGCGGCGATGTATTCGCGATCCATCTGGGGATTTACCTGCTCGCTTCCCTGGCTTGCGGAATGCTGCTCGGTGCCCGCGCCGACGACCGGGGTCTGCACTGGGGGCCGGCGACCCTCACCGGGTTTTTCATTTTTGTGGCGGTGACGGGCGCGGTGTTCGTTTCGGTCGCCGAACGTGGACTCAATCCCACGCTCTGGAGTTGGCTGTTTCCCGAGCCCAGCGACCAGCGAGAGGTCACTTCGATGTTTCCCGGGGTGATCGCGCGCGATTTTCATAAGAAAGAAGCGCTGTACAACCAATACTTGCAGCAGGTCGAGCGCCAGCGGCAACGCGGCTGGCAAGTGCACAAGGGTTGGTTGAACGAGCCGATCGTCGGCCAAGCCGCGCTGTTCCGGGCCACGGTGCAAACCCGCGATGGCGCACCGGTCACCGGCGCAACCGTGGACGGGCAGTTTCTGCGGCCTTCCACCAGCACACTGGATGTGGATTTCAAGCTGACCGAAACCGCGCCGGGCGTTTATGAAGCACCGGTGAGCTTGCCGGTTGCCGGCCACTGGAATTTAGTGCTGCAAATCCGCAAGGGAGAGGAGTTGCACGAAATCCAAGCCAACACTCGGGTGGAGGATCGCTAGCTAAGTTCGCGCCGATGCTTCGTCGCCCGTCGTCCTGTCCCGCATAACGACCCGAATGGCCGCCCCGATGTCCGTAACCGCCGAGTCGCTGGCGCCAAGTCGCTCCACCGAAACTGAAACCGCCTGCTTCCACTGCGGTTTGCCGGTGCCGCCGGGCGCGTCGTATGCCGTGGTGATCGATGGCCACCGCCGGCCGATGTGCTGTCACGGCTGCGAGGCGGTGGCGGAGGCCATCGTGGCGGCCGGTTTGACCGATTTCTACCATCATCGCACCACGCTCTCCCGCCGCCCGGAAGATCTCATTCCCGAGGCGTTGCGCGGTTTGGAATTGTACGACCGACCGGATCTGCAAAAGAGTTTCGTCCGCGCCGATGGCGAACATACCCGCGAGGCCGCGCTGATTCTGGAGGGCATCGTCTGCGCCGCCTGCGTCTGGCTCAACGAACGCCACGTCAACGCCTTACCCGGTGTACTGGAGTTTCGGGTCAATTACTCCACCCACCGCGCCCGGCTTTGCTGGGACGAGCGCCAGATCAAACTCAGTCAGATTCTGGAAGCGATCGCCGCCATCGGCTACATCGCCCATCCTTTCGATCCTAGCCGGCAGGAGGCCTTGCAGAAACGCGAACGCGCCGTGGCCCTGCGGCGGCTGGCCGTGGCCGGGCTGGGTTCGATGCAGGTAATGATGCTGGCGGTGGGCCTGTACGTCGGCGAATACCAAGGAATGGAAGTCTGGATTCGCGATTTTCTGCGCTGGATTTGCCTGGTCTTGGCGGTGCCGGTGGTGGCTTACTCCGCGCAGCCGTTTTTCGCTGCCGCTTGGCGCGACCTGCGCCGCCGGCAACTCGGCATGGATGTCCCGGTATCGCTGGCGGTGCTCGCCGCCTTCGTCGCCAGCATCTGGCACACCTGGCAAGGAGCTGGCGAGGTCTACTACGACTCGGTCACGATGTTCGTGTTCTTTCTGCTGACTGGCCGATTTCTGGAAATGACCGCCCGGCATCGAGCCGGACAGATTTCCGAGGCGCTGGTGCGGATGCTGCCGGCCAGCGCCATTCGATTGGATGCCGATGGCGTCGAGCAGGTGGTGCCGGTCGCGGAACTAGCGCCCGGCGATCGGGTGCTGGTGCGGCCGGGAGAAACCATTCCAGCCGACGGGCGGGTGGAGGAGGGGGCCAGCAGCGTGGACGAATCGCTGTTGACCGGCGAGAGTCTGCCGCTGTCTCGCCGCCGGGGTGACGCGCTGATCGGCGGCGCACTCAACGTGGAAAGCCCGCTGGTGATGCGGGTCGAGAAAGTCGGCGCCGAGACCGTGCTGTCGGCCATCGTCCGCTTGCTGGATCGCGCCCAGAGCGAGAAACCGCGACTGGCCCTGCTGGCCGACCGCATCGCCGCCTGGTTCGTCGCCGCGCTGCTGGGCGTGGCGGCGGCGGTGTGGCTGGTCTGGTGGTTGCTGAGCGATTTCGATACCGCGTTTCGCATTACCCTGTCAGTTTTGGTGGTCACTTGTCCCTGCGCCCTGTCCTTGGCCACCCCGACCGCCATCGTGGCCGCGACCGGGGCATTGACCCGCTTGGGTGTGTTGACGACTCGCGGGCATGCGCTGGAAACGCTGGCGCGGGCCACGTCGGTAATTTTCGACAAGACCGGCACCTTGACTTACGGTCGGCCGCAAGTGGCGGCGGTGGAGCCGGAAAGCGGCCTGGAGGCGCGGCGCTGTCTGGCGCTGGCGGCGGCGTTGGAGCGCGGTTCCGAACATCCGGTCGGTCGCGCCCTAGCGGAAGCCGCCGGCGCCGCCGTTCCGATCGCCACGGAACTGCGCAATAGTCCGGGCGACGGGGTCGAGGGCTGGATCGAGGGCCGACGCTACCGGGTGGGCCGTGCCGAGTTCGCCGCTGCATTGAGCGGCGCGGCGGTCACCGAGCGCACCGATCTCGACGCCGCCAGCACTTGGGTGGTACTGGGCGACGAGACAGGACTATTGGCTTGGTTTCAGTTGACCGATACCTTGCGGCCTGGCGCGGCGGCGGCTGTGGCGGACTTGCAAGCACGCGGGTTGCGGGTGCTGCTGCTGAGCGGCGACCGATCGGAAGCAGTGGCCCATGTCGCCCGCGAGCTTGGCATCGCCGAGGCGACGGGTGGGCTTTCTCCTCAGGATAAACTGGAACGGTTGCGGGAGTTGCAACGCCAAGGCGCGGTGGTGGCGATGGTGGGCGACGGCGTCAACGATACCCCGGTGTTGGCGGCGGCCCAGGTATCGCTGGCGATGGGCAGCGGTACGCAACTGGCGCATGCCACGGCGGATATGGTTTTGCTGTCGGAACGACTCGAACATCTGGTGCGTGGCGTGGATACGGCGCGGCGCACCCTGACGATCATGCGGGAGAATTTCGCCTGGGCGATCGGGTACAATCTGATCGCATTGCCGCTGGCGGCCGGCGGCTGGCTGACGCCCTGGATGTCGGCGCTGGGCATGTCGTTCAGTTCGCTGCTGGTGGTGGTGAACGCGCTGCGGCTCCGGCAATCCTGAGAGGAGGAAGGCGTCATGCGAATCCTGTATCTGTTGATCCCGATGGCGCTGGGGGTGATCGGCGTGGCGTTGTGGGCCTTTTTGTGGGCGGTCCGAACCGGGCAGTTCGACGATCTGGAAGGACCGGCCCACCGCATCCTGATGGACGACGACGACCCGCGCATCCCTCAGTACGGTCGACGGCCAGATGATAATAAATCATTGAATGATAGAGAGAATTGATTTAATATTTCAATAGAAACCGCAAGGAGAACAACGATGTTTACCTTTCAGAACTTCCCGCTCGTCATCATCATCGCGCTGCTGATCGCCGCTTGGCTGAGCTTTCTGTCGGTCGTGCCCTGGAGCACCTTGTTCTAAACTTTCCACGATTTTCCCTGGACGGCTCGCCGCGCGAGCCGTTCGGATAAGCCGCAAAACCGCCGCCTTTCTCCTCGCCGGGTCAGGCGGTTTTTTATTTAAGGCATGAAATGCCGTTTCGGCGGGAGCGAATGTGCGTGCTTATCACGCG
>DAOTGT010000122.1:0-10085 GCA_035447285.1 Candidatus Competibacter sp. | reverse complement strand
CCATCGTTACAGCCAGATTCGGCTCTGGGGGTCGATGGGATTCATCGGCGCGGCGATCGGTGCGGGTTTGCTGGTGGAGGACTGGGGAATCGGCATGGTGCCGGCGTTGTTGTGGGGGTTGTTTGCCGCGCTGTGGCTGAACAGCCTGCTGGTGCCGGAACAGGCCGCGCCGCCGATGGTTCACGAATCGCCACTGTTGGGGAGCGTGTTGCGCCGGCCGGCGGTGATCGCTTTTTTCACCGCTTGTTTTCTCAATCAGGCCGCCCACGGATCGTACTACGGTTTTTTTTCATTGTATCTGGAGACGATCGGCTATTCGCGCGAGTGGATCGGCCTGCTGTGGGGCTTGGGCGTGGCGGCGGAGGTCGGGGTGTTTCTGGCGATGCACCGGTTGCTGCCGCGTTTCGGACCACGCCGCTTGCTGTTGATGGCGTTGGCGCTGGCGGCGCTGCGGTGGGTGCTGATCGGGCATTTTGCCCGCGAGTTGCCGCTGCTGCTGTTCGCGCAGACCTTGCACGCCTTCAGTTTCGGGGTGTTTCATGCGGTGGCCATCCATCTGATCCATCAATTCTTCCCCGGCTCGTTGCAGGGACGCGGGCAGGCGTTGTACAGCAGTCTGACCTTCGGGGCCGGCAACGCATTGGGCAGCCTCGCCGCCGGTTATTTGTGGCAGGGGGTGGGGCCGGTGGCCATGTACGATCTGGCGACGGTGTTGGGCGTGCTGGGTTGGCTGGTGGCGTGGCGGGGACTGCGACCGTGAGCGATTCAAATCTTCCCCGCTTGCTGGGCGATGAAGGCGGTCTTGGCCGACAGTTCCAGCGAGCAGGTCCATTTATAGGCCAGGTTGAGACTGTCGGCGCTGGCATAAACACCATGGCCACGCACCACGGCGATGGGGTATTCCGCCAGGATTTCAGCGACCAGCCGCGGCGCGCTGGCCACGTATTGGTCGTAGGGAATGGTTAGCACCGGCACCCGGTTGAAGTACAACTGCCCTTCGAAATCGGCCGGCAGGAATTCTTCGTTATCCATGGTCATTGCCACGGAGTAGGGGCCATGGCTGTGCAACACGGCGCGCGTTTCGGAGTTGGACTGATAGACCGCCAGATGCAGGCGGGCGTCCATTGAGGCGCCTTGGCCGATCACGCCGTCCAGGCGGCATTCGACCAGGTCGCCGCTGCTGAGGGTATCGGCGCAGCAGCCGGTGGGGGTGATCCAGAACGTCTCTCCGTTTCGCACCGAGGCGTTGCCGCTGTGGGAGTCGTTGAGGCCGTACTGGCGCAGCCAGTGGTAGTGTCGAACGAGATCGTCTTTGAGGTTCATGGCGGCGGATTATACATGAATCATGTTGGGGTACGCCGGGCCGAGGCGGGCATCCGCGCCGGTTCGACCCGTTCCACTCCGGTTTCCAAGCGGCCGTCCGGGTGGAGTTCAAACCAGCGGTAGCCGGGCGGTCGTTCGTCGACTTGCGGTTCGGCGGTACCGGGCTTGAACTGCACGCAGGTCGCGGGGGTGGCCAACAGGCGAACATCGCCGCGTCGGGCGCTGAATTCGGCGTGGATGTGCCCCCACACCACCGCCCGAACCTGGGGATACCGGTCCAGCACCGCGAACAGCGCTTCGCCGTTGCCGACCGTCATGGTGTCGAGCCAGGGTGTATCGGTCGAGATCGGATTATGGTGCAGGCAAACCATGGCGTGCAGTTCGGGATGCATGGCCAGCGCGGTGTCCAGCAGCCCCAGTTCGCTGGGGGCCAGATGACCGCCGGGGGTGCCGGGGAAGCTGGAATCCAGGAGCACGAACTGCCAGTCGCCGACGACGACATGCCGTTGCCATCGAACCAGGCCAGCGCGTAGGTGCTGGCCCAGTGCCGCGGGGAAATCGTGGTTGCCCGGCAGGCAATAGACCGGCGCGCCCAACGCTTCCAATGCCTGGCGCACCCGCGCGTAGGCGTCCGGTTCGTCGCCGACCAGATCGCCGGTCACGAGGATGAAATCCAGCACGGGATGCCGCTCCTGGATGCGCGCCAGCACCGCGCTCAGCCCGGCGTCCACATCCACGCCCCAGACCCGGCTGCCGGGCTGGGTTTTCAGGTGCAGGTCGGTGACTTGCAGGACTCGCAACGGGGCGGTGGCAATGGGCATGGTGGCGTCCTCGGGAATGACAACGCCGAGCAGTTTACAGGGTTTTGATGAAGACTTTGGAACGACGCTGCCAGTTGTACAGGGTTTGTTTCCGCACCGGCAGGTTGGCCACCTCGGCGGGTTCGAATCCTCGCTCGCGAAACCAGTGCGCGGCGCGAGTGGTCAGCACGAACAGCCGTTGCAGGTGCTGCTCGCGGGCGCGACGTTCGATATGGCGCAGCAAGGTGTCGGCGCGGCCGCTGTTGCGGTAGCTTGGATGCACGGCGACACAGGCCAGTTCGCCAACGCCCTCCTCGGGGACTGGATAGAGCGCGGCGCAGCCGATGATGGCGCCATCGCGTTCCAGCAGAACGAAGCGTTCGATCTCCATTTCCAGCCGCTCGCGCGAGCGCCGCACCAGAGTGCCGTCTTCCTCCAGCGGTCGGATCAGCTCCAGGATGCCGCCCACATCGTCGATGGCGGCGGGCCGCAGCCCTTCGTAAATATCGCTGGCGATCAGGGTGCCCACCCCGTCGCGGGTGAACAGCTCCAGCAGCAGCGCGCCGTCGACCTGGCGGTTGAGCAGGTGAATCCGGCGTACCCCGGCCTGGCCGGCGCGCAATGCCTGGCGCAGGTGACGGTTGGAGTCTTCGGACAGGGTGGGGTGCTCGACCAGCAGCCGGTTGGCGTCGCCGAGGCTGAGCTGGCGGATCGGTTGGCCGGCGGAGTCGCGGAGTTCCGGTCCTTCGCCCAGTACCAACAGTTTGTCGGCGCGCAAGGCCATGGCTGCAGCGGTAGCCACCTCCTCGGCGCGCAGGTTGAAAATTTCCCCGGTCGGCGAATAACCCAGCGGCGACAGTAGAACGATGGCGTCCTGCTCCAGCCACAGGCGAATGGCGCGATCGTCGATGCGCCGCACCTCACCGGTGAAGCCGTAATCCACCCCGTCGCGCACCCCCAACGGCCGGGCGGTGATCAGGTTGCCCGACACCACCCGCAGCCGGGCGCCATGCATCGGCGAGTTGGCCAGCCCCATCGACAGCCGCGCCTCGATGCGGATGCGCAGTCGACCGACCACTTGTTTGACGAGAGTCAGGTCCTCGGGCTCGGTCACCCGCAGGCCATCGACATAGCGCGGCGCGCGGCCGGCTTCGCGCAGGCGGGCCTCGATCTGGGTACGGGCGCCATGCACCAGCACCAGGCGCACGCCCAGGCTGTGCAGCAGGGCAAGATCATGAATCAGGCTGGAAAAAGAGTCGGCCTCGACTGCTTCGCCGCCGAACAGCACCACGAAGGTTCTGCCGCGATGGGCGTTGATGTAGGGGCCAGCCTGTCGGAACCATTGCACGAACGGGTCCGAGTCCATCGGTCATCTCCGCGAGTCTCGAAAAGGCTGGCGATTATGACAGAGCGGCGCCAAGACCTCATCATCCTCGTGGGCGGCGCTTCAATCCGGCGTGGCGGCATCCAGCGCGCTTTCCGGCACGCACAGCAGACGCTGACCGAACAGAACGTGGTAGTCCGCCGTCGTGTCCGGTTCGCGAAGCACCGCCAGCACCGCGCCGGACATTCCCGGGTTGACCGCCACCGCGCCGTCGATCGACAGCGCCAATTTGGCGGTGACCTGGTCGCCGCGTTCGAAGCGGTTGGGAACCCAGGGGGCGTCCGCCGGGATCAGTTCGGTTTCCCGGCAGCCGACGATGCGGTTGCCGGCTTCCAGGAAATGAACGCTGTAGATGATCTGATCCTGCAGGAACACGCCGATGTGGCGGACGAACCCCACGCTGCCGCGCCGCACCAACAGCGTGCCGGTGGCGCAACCCGGATAGGTACCGTCGTTGCGGAGGTTGCGGATGACGCGGACCTCGTCGTCGCAGGCAAAGCGCGGTTGCAGGATCACGGCCGGCGACCGATGTCCGACAACGGAATCCGCGTCTCGCGTGCCGCAGCCTGCCGATGGAACACTTGGAAAACCTTTTCAGTCAGGGGATCGGAGTCCACGAAGTCCTGATAGGCCCGTTGCAGGCATTGGGTGTAACCCGCTCGGTCACGGGCCTCCCCTTTCTGCAGATAATCGTGGAAGCGTTGCAGGATATGCAGACGGCTCACTTCCACCACGTTGGGGTCGAAGTCGATCCCGAAGTAGAGCAGAAAATCCTCGGCCGAGCTCATCTCGGCCAGATCCTGTTGCAGGGTAGTCTCGGTCATGGTGACACCTCGGCGTGGTTGGAACGTTGAGGAAGGGTGAGGGGCAGGGGGTGTGGATCGGCGCTGAGTTCGCGATAAAACGTTTCCAGCTCGGTGGATTCCGGCAAGCGTTTATGCTGGCCGACGAACGCACGAATGCGTTGGAGCACGGCGCCGGCTTGGCGCGGGCTCAGCACAATGCCGAGATCGCGGTAAAATTGGACCACCGCCCGCGTGCCGGAATGCTTGCCGAGCACCAAGCGGTGACTACGGCCCAGTTCCGCCGGGTCCACTCCTTGATAATTGAGCGGGTTCTTGAGCAAACCGTCCACATGAATGCCGGCCTCGTGGGTGAACGCACCTTCGCCAACCAGGCTCTTGTGCCAGGACAGCGGG
Organism: Candidatus Competibacter sp.; assembly: GCA_035447285.1. GTDB lineage: Bacteria > Pseudomonadota > Gammaproteobacteria > Competibacterales > Competibacteraceae > Competibacter. Next base: position 5,379 of record DAOTGT010000122.1, on the reverse strand, counting down.
CGGTTGGCGGCGGCGGCGACCCGTTGCGACAGTGCCGGGAAGCGCGACAGATCCACCTCCACCTGGAAGCCGTACAGCTTGCGCAGGCCGAGCACCACCTCTTCCAGGGCGGCGTTGCCGGCTCGTTCACCCAGGCCGTTGACCGTGGTGTTGGCGTGGGTGGCGCCACCCAGCGCGGCAGCCAGGGTGTTGGCGGTGGCTAGTCCCAGATCGTCGTGGGCGTGCATTTCCAGTTCGAGATCGACCGCCGCCCGCAGGCGCTGGAAAATCGCCAGTACGCCGAATGGCTCCATGATGCCCAGCGTGTCGGCGAAGCGGAATCGCCGGGCGCCGCTGGCCTGGGCGGTCTCGGCGGCGAGTAGCAGAAAATCGTGATCGGCCCGCGAGGCATCCTCGCCGCCGACGATGACTTCCAGGCCCAGCCCGCGCGCTTGTGGAACAAAACGGCGGATCGCGTCCAGCGCTTGTTCACGCCGCCAGCCCAACTTATGTCGCAGTTGCTGATCGGACAGCGGCACCGATAGATCGATGGCCCACACGCCCAGATCGCGGCATTGTCGTAAGTCAGCCTCGCACATCCGGCTCCACACCAACAGCCGGGCGTTCAGGCCCAGCATGACCAGATCGCGAATGCTGGCGCATTCTTCGGCGCCCATCGCCGGAATGCCGATTTCCAGTTCCGGGACCCCGAGTGCCGCCAGTTCGCTAGCGATCGCTCGTTTCTCGTCTTGGGAAAAGGCCACGCCCGCCGACTGTTCGCCGTCGCGCAAGGTGGTGTCGTCGATCGTCAGAGCGCGGGGTGCCGCTGCATTCATGGCAAAGCTCGCCGGATGTTGTTACAAGAGGCCAAGCGATATCCATGCCAATTAATAAAAACAGGTAAAACAATCAGTTAATTGTACAATTCCGATTGGCGCGGGTGGTTTCTTACAGGACTGAATGATCTACTTGTCGGGAAGCGGACAAGCGAGGGGTCGCCGTTACCTCAGCCGCCGTTACCTGGTCCGTTCCGCTTGGTTCAACCACCTTGAAATTCCAGCGGCCGGATTCGCTGGATCCAGAGGATGAATTGAGTCAATCAAGCCAAATGGGCAAAATGGCCGCGCCGGGTCTCCCGCCGCCGCCGCACCGCACCGGAATCCTCCGCGCATTGGGAACGCGCAATTCACTTCACTCCCGCCATACAGGTCAATAGAGATGCCGCGACTTCCTTGGCTCCCGCTACCCGTGGCCCGTCTGGCCCTGGCCCTCGCGGTGATCGCGATCATGGTGCTGGCCCTGATGCCGACGACCACCGTTCCGGTGACCACCACATGGGACAAGTTGGATCATGCCTTGGCATTTCTCACCCTGGCCCTGCTCGCCGAACAGGCTTTTCCCGGATGGCCGTTCTGGCGCGGTTTGGCCCTGGGCCTGCTAGCCTACGGGGTGGGGATAGAAATCGCCCAATGGTTCACGCCGGACCGGGAGGCCAGTCTGTTGGATGTGTTAGCCGATGGCATCGGCATCGCGATTTATGGCGTCGCGCGTCAATTAACGGCCGCATGGGTCCGTACTGTCGCGGTAGGCGGACGATGACACATTCTCGGCAAAAGGCGCGTTTACGACTCCACGCCGAGCATGACGCTGGTGGATTTGAACACGGCGATCGCCTCGACACCTTCCTTGAGTTCCAGGCCGTCGAAGCTCTCGTTGGTGACGATGGCGGTGACGGTTCCGCCGCCCGGTAACTGGATTGTCACCTCGCCGTTGATCACGCCCTTTTTGCAGTGGATCACGCTGCCCCGCAACTGGTTGCGGGCGCTGAGCTTCAGCGGCGCGGACCCGCTCATGATCATGACCGACGATGCCTTGACCAGCGCGTACACTTCGACGCCGTCGCGGATGCCCAGACTTTCCAGGCTCTTGGTGGTGACGAGGGCGTCGATTTGGTCACCGCCGCCGATGTCGACACTGACATCGGCGTTGACCGGGCCGATGCGGAGGACGGTCACCTGACCTTTGAACTGGTTTCTGGTGCTGATGCGCATCGTCGATCTCCGCGTAAGTTAGGTGGGTTGGCAGCCGGCGCGTCCGTCGGCGGACAGCCCGTACGCCCGGTGGTTTACCGGACGACGAGCAATCCATGGAAACAACACGCTTGAAGCGGGGCGATGCCTTACGCCGCCACCGGTAGCGCTTCGTGGGTAAAGCAGGCCTTGGGACAGACTCGTGAACACGCCTCGCAGCCGATGCAATCCATGGGATTGGTCAGCGTCATGAACGAGTTGTCGCTGTCATCGTCGTCATCGTCGTCATCGTCGAAATCCACATCATCCACCGCCCGCTGCACGATGGTCAGCACGTCGCGCGGGCAAACCTTGTAGCAGCGACCGCAACCGATGCACTTGCCTTCGTCCAGCGCGACCGCGAATTGAGGAATCCAGGCGGTTCCTCCGCGAGTGATGCCGGTGATATTGGGTTCTGCGCCCATAAATGACCTCTCTGATTTACACATGATGTCCCGGCGCGGACGGATGGCCGGACCGGGAACGGTTAGGGAACCGTTTATTCCTGCCAGCCTTCCGCTTCCATCGCTTCGAAGCGGTTAGGGTCGTTCCGCCGCCGGCGTACGCCAGGTAACCAAGGTGCTGTTCCAGCTCTGAGCGCGGCCTGCGCCTCATTCAGCAATCGCTCGACTGGTACGTTTTCCTCGACCCGGATCGGTTGCACCCCGACGGCCAGCAATTGCCGGATGGCGGAACCGCCGATCGCTTGGCAGTACACCGCCGCGCAGTCTCGGACCAGCGCCAGCTTGGTGGTCAGCTTGTCTTCGTGGCCGTCTTGCTCCAGGTCGCCGAATTGAGCGAACTCCAACAGGGTGGCCTGCTGCTCGTTCACCGCGTAAATGGCCAAGCCGCAAGCGGAGCCAAAATGCTGGTCCACCCGCTTGCGATCACTACTGGCGAAAGCCAGCCTCACGGTTGTCGTTGTCATCGCCGCTCCCTCAGTGCCACCCGTGACGATCCATAGATGCCGTCGCAGTTTCATGTCCATGCTCCTCCGGCCGATGATCGGGTTTTGGGGAATACAGGGAGTGGTAAGGCATCACCGGTTGCTGATGCGCGCCGAGCAGGCCGTTGGCTAGATCGAACAGAGTCTGCCGGCTACCGCGATAACCGATCCAGGTGCGCCGGTAAGCGCCGATCTGGTCGTACAGCGGAAAGCCCATCCGCAGCAGCGGCAGGGCCAGGCGCTGGGCCACATCCGCCATGTGGGAGTTGCCCAGCAGCAGTTCCGCCTCGTTCCGTTGCGCCAATTGCTCCACATCCTCCAGGTCGCCGATATGCACCTGGGCCACCGGAATGCGCTCCAGCACCGTCGCGCGGCAGGAAGTGACCGCCGCCACGATTTCCGCGCCGATCTCGACGCCCAGCGTGCAAGCGGCGTGCAGCAGATCGGCGTCGGCGGCGATGGCCAGCCGTGCTTGGCCAAGCAGAAAATGAGTGTCGAGCATGGCGTCCTGTAATTGCGCGCGTTGCCGCTCCAGCCGCGCCGGCACCGGGCAGCCGGCGATCCCCGCCAGCGTCATGATCAGGCGGTCGTTCGCCTCCAATCCCCACAAGTGGTCAAAGCGATGCAGCGGCGTACCGGTGCGCTGAGCCAGTCGTTCGGCGGCGGGATACAGCGACGCGCCGATGACCAGGGTGGCGGCGGCATCGCCCAGGGCGGCGAAGGCGGCGACCGGGGTACCGCCGGTGGTGAGCGGCGAGAATTCGTCGATGGCCAGATGACCGTCCAGGGAATCGCTCAGGTCGGGTAGCAGCAACGGATGCAGATCGAAGCTCTCGATCAGCTCCTTCAATGCTTCCAGGTCGCCCGGCGTCAGGGAGGGTCCGCACAGCACGTTGATTTGCCGGGGCCGACGGCCGGGCCGGACGCCGCTGGCCGCGACGGATGGGGTCCAATGATCGATCATCGCCTGTACCGCCGCGGCGAAACCGGATTCCAGGCCGCCGCTGAAGTCCGGAGTGTTCACCGGCACGATACGGATCGCCCGAAATTCCGGATGGCGTTCGCGGAAGATTTTGAGCACCCGATGGATATCGGTGCCTTGCGTTTCGGTCAGTCCGGTGGTCAACAGGCCCACCGCCGCCGGTCGGTGCTTTTCGCAAACGGTGCTCAACCCTTCGAGCAGGCTGTCGTCCGCGCCCATGATGCTGCTGATCTGGTCCAGCGCGGTGGTTTGCAGCGGGATCGGTTCGCGGAAATGGCGCACGAAGAACACCTTGGCGAAGGCGGCGCAGCCTTGGGCACCGTGCAGCAGCGGGATGGCGCGATCGAGGCCAAGTATCGCCAGGCTGGCGCCCAGCGGTTGGCTGGTTTTCAGCGGACTGACGGACAGAGGTTTGTTGCGGCGAACGATTTCAGCCATGAGCCGCCTCCGGGAGCGTGGTCCAGGGCGCGGGATGGCGCACGGCGTCCCACACCGGGTTTTCCAGGGCGCGAACCAGTTGCCGTGCCAGCGTCACCATGCCCTGATAGCCGGCATAGCCGTGTTCCCGTTCCTGATTGACATCCAAAAACGGCAGGCGGGCCTTGATGGCGGTGTACATGTTGCGGCCACCGGCGATCAGAATGTCGGCCTGGTTGGCGCGGGCCAGATCGAGCAGACCGCGCGGATTGCCATCGTCGATCATTTGGGCATCCTCGCCCATCAACTCCCGAATCCGCTCCTTGTCTTCCTCGGTGGATTTCTTGGTGCCGGTGGCGACCACCGTCAATCCCAGATCCTGCAGGGCGGCGACGATGGACCAGGATTTGACCCCGCCGGTGTACAGCAGCGCCCGTTTGCCGCGCAGCCGTTCCCGCCACGGGGCCAGTTCGGCATCGATCCGCGCTTCTTCACGGGCGATCAGCGCCTCGGTGCGGGCGTGGAGATCCGGGTCGTCGAGCAGGCGGGCGAAATCGCGCAAGGCGGCGGATACGTCACGCACACCGTAAAAACTGCCCTCGAACCAGGGTGCGCCATAGCGCTCTTTCAGCTTGCGGGCAACATTCAGCATGGCGCGGGAACAGACCACCATATTGACCTCGGCCCGGTGCATGGTCTGGATTTCCTGGAAACGGGCGTCGCCGGACAGGGAGCACAACACCCGCAATCCCAATTCGTCGAACAGCGGCAGGGTGTGCCACAGTTCCCCGGCGATGTTGTATTCGCCGATCAGATTGATATCGTGGACCCGCAATTCCGGTCGCGCGGAATCCACCGGCGGCGGTTCCGGTTCGCGGCCGCCGATCACGTACTTGAGCATTGCCTCGCCGGCAATCCGGTTGCCCAGATTCTTGCTGCCGAAGAAACCGGCCGAGTCGATCGGAATGACCGGTACGCCCCAGCGC
>DAOTGT010000121.1:0-10243 GCA_035447285.1 Candidatus Competibacter sp. | reverse complement strand
CCAGCGAGGCGCGTTATCGGCAACTGGCGGACAGCTTGGAGGAAGGGGTGGTGTACCAAAATGTCCACGGGGTGATTACCTTCGCCAATGCCGCCGCCGAGCGGATCTTGATGCTCGCCAAGGACCCGGCAAACGGGCGAATCGTCACCCATCCGCATTGGAGCGTGCTCCGTGAAAATGGAGTGGAATGGCCCGCCGACCAACATCCGGCGATGATCGCCTTGCGCACCCGACTGCCGGTCAAGGCGATGATCATGGGCCTGCGCAATGCACGGTCCGGTCAAACTCGCTGGCTACGTCTCAGTGCCATGCCGTTACTGGAAGCGGATACGGAACAGCCAGCCCTCCAAGTGTGTTCGATTTTCCACGAGATCACCGAAACCGTGGAAACCGCGCGGCAACTGAGCCATGTTCAGGAGGATCTGCGGCAAGTGACGGCGCTGGCGCAACCGAGCTTGGCCGCGCTGGCCGCGCGGATCAACGCCTTGGAAGAGAGCGGCACGGCGGGTGAGGATTCGCAGGCTTGGCGAGACCGCGCCCACGAAAGCCTGAAGATGTTGCAGCGCCTGGTCGGGAAAATCGCGACCCTGTCACCCTCTGGGGAACCGTCATCGTCGTCGTCCCATTAGGACGAGGCAGCGGTTGCGGTCTGGGCGAATTCGCCTTCCCAACCGCCGCCCAGCGCCTTGAACAAATCCACCGCCGCGGTCAGCCGGGTTTGGCGGGTCGCGATATAGCTGAGTAGCGCCTCGTTGACCGTGCGTTCGGAGTCCAACACCTCCAGGTAACTGGAGTAACCGGCGTCGTAGCGTATCTTGGCCAAATCCAGGGCTTTCTTGGCTGCCGCCACCTGCTCGGCCTCGGCCTGTTCACCGTTGGCGCTCTCGCGCAGACTCACCAGCGCATCGTTCACTTCCTGGAACGCGGTCTGTACCGTTTTTCGGTAATTGGCCACCACCTGCTGGCGATGGGCCGTGACCTGATCGACCTGCGCGGAGATCCGCCCGCCCTCGAACACCGGCGTCACCAGACCCCAACCCAAGGACCAGAGATTGGCGGGACTGGTAAAGAGGTTGGAAAGCTCCGGGCTTTGCGTGCCCAGAGTGCCGGTCAGGGAGATGGTCGGATAATAAGCGGCCTTGGCGACGCCGATTTCGGCATTGGCGGCCACCAGTTCCTGTTCAGCCTGCTGGATGTCGGGACGCGCCTCCAGCAATTGCGAGGGTAATCCTGGTGGCGGCACCGGCGGTACCGGCAGATGATTCAGATCGCCCGGCGCAATCGTCAGTCCCGGATCACCGGTCAATACCCCCAATTGGTGCTCCACCAAAGCCCGTAGTCGGCGCAGGGTGGCCAATTGCGCCTTGGCCGCCGCCAACAAACCTTCCGCTTGATGTAAATCCAGCGGCGGCGTCAACCCCGCGTCCACCCGATTGCGGACGATATCCAGAGAGCCTTCCCGGCTCGCGATCGTCGCCACGGTCACCGCTAACTGCGCATCGTAAGCCCGCAAGGCCAGATAGCTGTTGCTCACCAGGCCCGCGATCGACATCTGCACGGTGTCACGGGCGTAGCGGGTCGCCAAAGCTTGGGCCAAGGCCGCTTCGTTGGCGCGGCGCAACTTGCCCCAAACGTCCAACTCGAACGCAGTGCTCAACATCAGCAGGTTTGTGTTTTGCACGGATGGGGAACTGGTTGTGGTCTTGGCGCTGCGTGACCGGGTCTCACCCGCCTCCAGATTGACGCTCGGGTAGAAAACGGACTGTGCTTCACGCACCAGGGCTTCCGCTTCCGCAACCCGGCTGATGGCCATCTGCAAGTCCTGGTTCTCGCTCAGCGCCTGCTCCATCAACCTATCCAGGGTGCTGTCGTGGAACAAACGCCACCAGTCTCTCTGCACCGGAGCGGTGGTCGTTACGGCCTCGTTGGACGCTTCCGAATAATCAGGTGGTAACGATACCTCCGGGCGTTGGTAATTCGGACCTACGGCGGCGCAGCCGCTTAGCAGCACCAGACCCAGAATCACCGGGGTCCGATAACGCAGCAGATCGAATTGTGGGAGCTGTTTCACGGCGCGGCCTCCTCTGGGGAAGCATGGGGATGACTGGGGGACGGGTTGGTGACTGGACGCGAAACCTTGTGCCCGGACAGCCAGGTGAAGAACATGGGGATGAAAATGGTGGCGACGAAAGTTGCCGCCAGCATGCCTCCGAATACGCCGGTACCCATGGAACGCCGCGCGGCGGAACCCGCGCCAGTGGAAATCACCAGGGGGAATACCCCCAGAATGAAGGCCAGCGAAGTCATGACGATAGGCCGCAACCGCAAGCGGGCGCCTTCCAGGGCCGCCTCCAAAATCCCCAAGCCTTCGGCCTGTTTCTGGGCGGCAAACTCCACGATCAGGATGGCGTTCTTGGAGGCCAGCCCGATCAACACCACCAGACCGATCTGGAAGTAAATGTCGTTGGGCATGCCCCGAATCAGCACCGCCGCCAAGGCCCCACACAACGCGAACGGCACGGCCAGAATCACCGCCAGCGGCAAGGACCACTTCTCGTACTGCGCCGCCAGGATCAGGAACACCATGACGATGCCGAAGCCGAAGGCCACGGCGGAGGTGGTGCCGGTACGCTTTTCCTGGAACGCCTGACCGGTCCAAGCCAGATCGTAACCGGTGGGCAGTGTCGCTTGGGCCACGTCTTCCACGATCTGGATGGCGTCGCCGGAACTGATGGAGGGGAGGGAGTTGCCCAGTACCTTGGCGGCCAGAAAACCGTTGAAGCGCTCCAACTGCTCTGGACCCACGATGGATTTGACCGTGATCAACGCCGAGATCGGAATCATGCCGCCGGTGCTGGAACGCACATACACCTGACCGAAATCGTCCGGCGAGGCCCGATACAGCGCGTCGGCTTGCAATTGCACTCGGTAGGTACGGCTATTGAAATTGAAGTCGTTGACGTACAACGCTCCCATCGTGGCTTGCAAACTCTGATACACATCCGCCACCGGCACGTTCAACGACAGGGCCTTGGCCTCATCCACTTCCACGTAGAGTTGCGGCGAGGTGGGCCGGAAAAAGGTGTTGATGCCAGTCAATTCCGGACGCTGTTTCAAGGCATCCATGAACTGCTGCACCACCTTGGCCAAGGCTTGCGGATCGCTGTCGCCGCGGGCCTGGATATAAACCTCGAAACCGCCGGCAGCGCCCAGACCCCGGATCGCCGGCGGATTGAACACCAGCCCCAGGCCGTCGGGCAGCATCATGCCCATCCCCATGAATTTCTTGGCCAGATCGTCGGCGACGGCGGTGCGTTCGTCCCAGTCCTTGAGCGGGATGAACACCGTGCCGGCGTTGGGTTTCTGACCCCCACCGATGATATCCCGGCCGGCGATGACGAACACCCGGTCCACCGCCGGATCTGGGGCCAGCTCTTGCTGAAAGCGCTCACCGCTGGCACGAGTCCGTTGCAGGCTAGCGCCATCGGGCAGCATCAAGGCGCTGATCAGATAACCCTGATCCTCGGAGGGTACGAAACCGCCGGGTACGGCACGAAACAGAAAAATGCTGCCGCCAATGACCAAGGTAAACACGACGGTACCGATGATGCGGTGGTGCAAGGTGAGATTCACCGTGCGGGTGTAGGAGCCGGTGAACCATTCGAACAGGCGATTGAAGGGCCGGAACAACCGCGATTCCTCATGCTGAACCTTAAGCAGCAACGCACACAACGCTGGGGTCAAGGTCAGAGCCACGATTCCAGACAACACCACCGCAATTGCCACGGTGACCGCGAATTGCTGGTAGAGCTGACCGGCGATGCCGCCGAGGAAGGCCACCGGAATGAACACCGCACACAATACCAGCACGATGGCCACCACCGCGCTGGAGACTTCGCGCATGGCCTCGATGGCGGCGTTCAGCGGTGACATTTTCTGTTCGGACATCAAGCGTTCGACGTTTTCCAGCACCACGATGGCGTCGTCCACCACGATGCCGATCGCCAGCACCATGGCGAACAGCGTCAGGGTATTGATGGAAAATCCGGACACCCACAGTCCGGCGAAAGTGCCGATCAACGATACTGGCACGGCGATAATGGGAATGAGGGTCGCGCGCCAGCTCTGCAAGAACAGATAAACCACCGCGATCACCAGCAGCAAGGCTTCGCCCAGCGTTTTCACCACTTCCTGAATGGAAGCGTTCACGAACTTGGTGGTATCGAACGGAATTACATAATCCACGCCGCTCGGAAATTTTTGCTTCAATTCCTCCAACCGGGTCCGAACCGATTGCGCGACCTCCAGCGCATTGGCGCCGGATTGGAGAAACATACCGATCGCAACGACCGGTTTGCCCAGCAAAGTGGTGGATGAGTCATAGTTCTGGGCGCCCAATTCCAGGCGGGCGATATCCCGAATACGCAGCACCCCGTTGGGTCCCTCGGCGCGCACCACGATGTCGCCGAATTGCTCAGGCGTCACCAAGCGGCCTTTCGCGGTAACGGTGTAGACCAATTGCTGCCCTTGCGGGGCGGGTTCATGCCCGATCTTGCCAGCAGCGTTCTGCTTGTTCTGGGCAGCGATGGCGTTGGCGACATCGGTGGTGGTGATCCCCAATTGGGCCATGCGATCCGGTTTGAGCCAGACCCGCATCGAATAATCCAGTGCACCGAAAATCTGAGCGTCGCCCATCCCCGGAATGCGTTTGAGTTCGTCCAGGATGTTGGCCAGGGCATAGTTGGACAGATACAAGGAATCACGGCTGTTATCTGGCGACGTGATGGTCGCCACCATCAAGATGTCATTCGAGCGCTTCTGCACGCTGACGCCATACTGACGCACCACATCGGGCAGGCGCGGCTCGGCAATCTTGACTCGATTGTTGACATTCACCGTGGCCATGTCGATGTCGGTGCCGACCTCGAAGGTGACGGTGATGGTGACCTGACCGTCGGAAGAGGCCGTGGAGCTGAAATAAATCAGCCCTTCCACCCCGGATAGCTGTTCCTCAATGGGCGCGGCCACGGTTTTGGTCAAGGTTTCGGCGGAAGCGCCTGGATAATTGGCGGAAATAATGACGGTTGGAGGCGCGATCTCGGGATATTGAGCGATCGGCAGCACCCGCCCCGCCATGATCCCGGCAATGACGATGATGATGGAGATCACCGAAGCGAAGATTGGGCGTTGGATGAAAAATCGGGACATGGCGAACTCCGCTTAGCCGTGGGGCTGAGTGGTCGCGGACGCCGAGGGCGCGTCCTGAGGCGGATGCGGAGCAACGATCGCGCCGGGCCGCAATTTCATCAGGTTATCGACGATGACCTGATCGCCGGCCTTCAGGCCACCGAGGATGACCCAATCCTGACCCTGCCAATCGCCGGTCTGCACCGGACGCGGCGTGACCTTGTTCTCGGCATCGACGACAAAGACCAAATAACCCTGGGCGTTCTGGACCACCGCCGCCTGCGGCACCAGGAACACACCCTGCCGTTCACCGGCCAAGACACGAACCCGCACGAACTGACCGGGTAGCAAAAACCGATCGGGATTATCGAAAGTGGCCCGAAACTGTTGCGTACCCAGATTCGGATCGATGCTGGACGCGAGGAAATTCAGCCGGCCACGATGGGGATAGAGGGAGCCATCCGGTAAGACCAGCTCGACACCGGTCACGACTTTTTGGGTCAGACGACCGCCCGGTACCCGCGCCATATCGCTGTCGGATAGGCTGAACCGTACCCAGATCGGGTCGGACTGATGGATGGACGTCAATAGATTGTCGCTGGTGGTGATCAGGTTACCGACCGACTTTGCCGCCCGCCCCGAGATGCCCGCCACCGGCGCGGTGACCGTGGTGTAGGACAGATCCAATTCCGCCTGACGCACGGCCGCCTCGGTCACATTGACCGCCGCTTGGGATAGGGCCTGGGTGGAGGTCGCATCGTCGTATTCCTTACGACTGATGGATTTCCGGTCCAGCAATCCCTTCAAGCGATTGGCTTCGCGCACCGCTTGTTCCAGTTTGGCCTTGGCCTCGGCCCGATTGCCCCGCGCCCGCGCCAACGCAATTTCGTAAGGCACGCGATCGATCTGGAACAGCGGCTGATCGCGTTTGACCGGTTCGCCTTCCTCATACAACTGCTTGATCAGGATGCCGCCGACCCGGGCGCGGACTTCCGTTTCCTTGGCGCCTTCGGTTTGCGCCATGACTTCGACAACGATGGGAACCTGAGTCGGCTGCATTGCCGCCACCGTGACCGGCAACGGCGGCGGAGCAGCGGCTTGATTGGCAGGGGCTGATCCGGACTTCGAACAGCCGGTAACCAGCGCCACCAGGAGGACAGCGCCATATAGAGCGGGGCGCAAGCCGCTGGAACGGCCAGGCGGGATTCGAGTGCGGAGCACTGTTGATCTCCAATGATTGGCAAGATGGAGGTAATTATATACAATCGTGTATGTATGTAAACAGTCGAACGAATGAGGATTGCGATTCCTATCATTTGGATGGAACGGATCCGATCCTCGTCCAGCCCGAGATTCTCGCAAGATTCAGCCGATGACCTGGCATGCCGGTGGACCTGTTCAAGTACGAGAGACATTTTGATGGCCCGAAAAACGAAGGAAGAAGCGGAACGTACCCGTCAACAGATCATCGATGCGGCCCGTCGGGTCTTTCACGAATGCGGGGTCAGTCGCACCTCACTGGAGAAAGTGGCGGAAGCCGCCGGCGTGACCCGTGGTGCTGTCTATTGGCACTTTGCCAACAAGGCGGATCTGTTCTTCGCCATACGGGAGCAGATATCGCCCCCGCTATTAGCTAGGACCGGTAGTTTTCTGCTGGCGGAAGATCTAGACGATCCGCTGGAGGGGGTCGAGAAGGCGTTGCAGGAGTTTTTTCACGCCCTGGAAAGTTGCCAGGAAGTGCGGCAATTGTTCGAGATCATGGCTTCGCGCTGTGAGTATGTCGGTGAGTTCGCCGCGGTACAGGCCGAGCTCAACAAGCCCGCGCTGGATTTTCTCGACCAGGTGGAAGTGGCGTACCGCCGGGCTCGGGAACGGGGTACCTTGCGCCTTGGTCTCGAACCCCACATGGTTGCCTTGGATACCTGGGCCTTTGCCGGTGGTTTATTCCACCAGTTGCTTGCGGCCTGCCACGATGAGGAATGGCGACGGCGGGTTCCCGAGCTGATTACCGCCCATGTCGCGCTGAGGCGCCGCCCTTGATCGATGCGATATCCTGACGGGCGCGATGCTGATCGAGCGCCCGGTTGCGCCGGTTGTCCTGGGGTGCATGGCGGCCCGCAACTTTCCGACGGCGCCATCATGACCATTCCGATGAGCATCCAGTGACGCAAAGCGGTCCGCCCGGGTCAGGAATGGACTTTTTGTGACATCTGACGCCAATCGCCTTGGCGCTCGCTTTGGCTGACTGTGCTCCAGGTCTGCCAAGCGACGAACTCGGCAGCCCGCGCGCTGTCGTGTCCGGTGCGATCGAAAGGCCCACACAGCTTTGATGCTGGCTGTTTTTCGCAGGCTAGGCATCGTTATTGCTTGTCGATTCCATCTTGCTGGGATTTAAATTGGGTTTGGACGAGAGAAAAGGCTGAACTATTCGCTGGCGTCGTTCGGTCAGGTGTTTTGCTTTGTTTACACCACGCACGTTTTCGTGTCGTCAGCGTTGAGGGGGCCGGCTGTCCGATGGCGGTCGAGAGGGCGATGCGGATCGTTGCTTCCTTTCGTGGCGCGCGCGGTGTATCGCGCCGTCGCCATGGATTACCAACTTTACAGGGTGCCATGTCTGCATCCCGCGTAAGCGTCGTCGGTTCGGCTAGAATCGTTCTTAACGTGAGGAAATCCTGCTAATCTGCATGAAAAAAAACCAGGGGGGTCTCTATGCCAGTCCGACATGTCCTTGTTGTAGATGACTCCAAGTCGGCGCGGCTGATGTTGCGCAAGATGTTGCAGGGTTTCGGCATGACCGTGGATACCGTGGATTCGGCGGAAGAAGCGCTGAGCTATCTGCGTGACCAGCGGCCGGATGCGATCTTCATGGACCATACCATGCCCTGCATGGATGGCCTTACGGCGGTGCGCCAGATCAAGAACAGCCCCACCACCGCCTCAATTCCGGTGGCTATGTATACCTCGAAGGACGAGCCTTCCTATCAGGATGAAGCCCAGGCGGCCGGTGCTGTCGGTGTGCTGAGCAAGCCGGCGATACCCGAGACCCTTGGGGCGATTCTCGAACGGTTTAACGTGCTGTTCGATGCCGCCAATCTCCCTCCGCCCAGCTCGCCGGAACCGGTTGCGGCAACGCCAACCGCCGAAGGCGTAACGGCCAACCAAGTCGGCGCGATTGCTCTCGAAAAAGCCGAACAGGTTTTCTACGAGGCGATCGAGACGCAGGTGCTGCCACTGATCAACGATGTGGTCGCCAAACTGCGGCATGATGTGGAAACCAGCCAGCAGGAAACCTGCGCTCGGATCGCCGGCCATATTTGCGCGGAACAACTGGCGGCATGGCAGCCGCCGGAACCGCGTGAAGTCCAACCCAGCGAAGCCGCGTTGCGAACGCAGATGCTGCCGTTGATGGAGCAGCGGTTGGAGACCTACCGACGCGAAGCACGGGCCGATTTCGAAGAACTGGCGCGGGAAGTGGCGGGTCAGGTATGCCAACATCAACTGCACGATCTGTCCAACCGGTTGGTGCGGCAGTTGAGCCTGCGGTTTGCCGAAGCCACGCAAAAAGCCGGCCTGGATGCCCGCGAAGCGGCGGAGAACGTGGCGCGGGAGATGGTGTCGCGGGCAACCACGGCCGCGAAGGCGGCGGCCACCCAGGCGGCCGTCAGTCAAGCCGACGCGGCGGCGGCGGCGGCGGCGGCCGAACAAACGACACGCCAGTTGTGGGCGGACGCCCAGCGCGACCTGCAACGACGCATTCATTTGGCGGCGGGGTGGGCGACGGCGGCCGGCGTTGGCGCGTCGGTGCTGGCGTATGTGCTGCGCTGAAAGGGTGGGTGCCCCGCGCCGAAATCAGCGAGGGATGTGTCCATGCACACCATGGCGAACGAAGCGGTTATGACGGACATCATGATATATCTGATTATTGGAGCGATGATCGGCTTGGTGGTCGGTGGCATGACGATCTACCTATTGCCCTACCGAGCCTTGCGGCGGGATCTGGCGCAGACTCAAACGGAACTCACCGACGACCAGATAAAATACAGCGAACTGCAAGGTGCCTTGCAGGATGAGCGGACGGTGCTTTATCAGGTTCGCCAACAGCAGCAGCAGCAGCAGCAGCGGTTCGAAGGCGATCTGGAGCAGGAGCGCGCGCGTTATGCCGCGCTGGAGCAACAATGCGCCGATCTGCAAACCGCTGGCGACCAGCAACAGCAAGCCCATCTGCGCGAGGTCGCCAAACTGCGCGATACCATCGAACGTCTCGAACGGGAGCAAGTGGCACTGCAGGACCGTTTCGCGCGGGACAGCGAACAATGGGAGCGCGAACGGTACAGCTTGTTGCTGCATAACAGTCAGTTCGAGGAACAGTTGCGGGTGTTGCGGCAGGATAAGGCGGCGCTGGACGAGCGCTTGGAGCAGCAACAGGAGTCGTGGGAGCGCGAGCGACTGGCTTTGCAGATCCAGATGAATACCTTGGAAGACAATCTGTCGCTGCAGAAAGCACGAGCCAGTCACGGCGGTTACGGCCCGTCGCCGGACAGCCAGCGTTTGGCGGAACAGATCAAGTCGGCGGCGGCGCGGGAATTGGACCAGCAGCGGTTGGCTTGGGAAGAAGAACGTCAGGCGATGCGGGAGCAGTTGGAGCGGTTGCAGGCCGAGCGCCGGGTATTGCGGGAGCAGGCGGCGACGGCGGGCGTCGATATTCCCTCGTCCGGGTTGACCGATCTTGCGGATCAGGAGATGCGCGACTTGCGCCGACAAGTGGAACAGGCCCAGCAGGAACGCCAGCAGTTGGAAGAAAAGCTGGCGGCGCGCGACCGCCGGGCGGAACAGGAAAAGAGCGCGCTGGAAGCCGAAATCGAACAGTTGATGGAGCGCTTGCTGCGCCTGCACCGCGAGCGGAGTGCCTAGACCGTCGACGGCGAGCTGGACCCGCCCGGAAAAATGCCGGTGCGAACTTGACCCTGCTTACCTTGCGGGGTTGGCTTGAGCGAGTCTACCGCAGTGCTTGAAGCAGGGCCGCTTATTCGTCGCCGTTCGGGTTGCGAGACCGATC
>DAOTGT010000120.1:3030-10314 GCA_035447285.1 Candidatus Competibacter sp. | reverse complement strand
ATAAGATTCAGGTGTACCATCATCCCGAGATCGTTTCGCCGGAGGTGGTCAAGACCGCCGTGAATCGGGCGGTGATGACGCGCCTTCAGGCGGAGGGGTTGAAGGTGGCCCTGCCGTTGGAACCTCTGGGAATACGACGAAGAGCGGATTGAAGGTGCAACTTCGAGTGCCCATATAATATCGTGTGACCAGACACCTACAGAAATGAAGAATTACGCTTGGAGTTTGGAGAAAAACGACCTTCTCAAGCAGGAACGAGACATCTCATTCGAAGAAGTTGTGCTCAACATCCAACTTGGGAATGAGGTTGATCTTTTCGAGCATCCCAATCAAGAACGCTATCCGGGACAGAAAATCTCTGTCGTACTTATCGAAGGGTATGCTTATCTTGTGCCTTTCGTCGAAAGCGAAGAGGAAATATTTCTGAAAACCATCATTCCAAGCCGTAAAGCAACGAAGCAATACATAGGTGGCGCCAATGAGTAAGCTTGACCCAGAAGAACTGGAGATCCTTGAAGCTTTTGAAACGGGTAAGTTAAGACGCTCACCGGATATAGCCAAGGAGCTTGCCGATCACAAGCAAGTAGCGGAAGCTACCTTCAAGAGAGATGCCCGAATCAATATTCGACTCTCGTCTCGCGACTTGCGCGCCTTGCAAGTACGCGCAATGCGTGAAGGCATCCCCTACCAAGCACTTGTATCAAGTGTGCTTCACAAATATATTGATGGCCAACTTGTCGAGAAAGCAATTAACAAGTAATTTCACTCGAATGGGCGGTTTATCGGCACCCTACGACAGCCTCGTCGTCCTGTACTCGTGTCCCCGCCGTTCATCACCACCGGAAAAACTCCAGCATTTCTCGGCGGGGCGGCGACTCCGCTCCGTGCGGGATGACCCTCAACTCGCGCCCGTTAGGCCATGTAAAAAACTGTTACGACCAATCCATTAGGGATGTTCCATGACACGCGCTATCCCGTTGAGCAAAGTTGAAGAGACGAAGCTTTGGCGTGCTCTATCGGACCACTCTGACGCCAATGCCAAGGCTATGGCGACCAATGTTGTGTCGCTTTGCGAGGAAGCTGCCGACCGCATGAAGGCCATGTATGGCTATGCACCCCAATACACCCTGCACGACGACCGTCACCTGCTTAGAGTCACGGAACTAATGGCATTAGTATTGGGCTCAGAATTGGACCAGCTCAACATCGTCGAACTGGCACTTCTAATCCTGTCGGCTTTCTTCCACGACCAAGGGATGGTGCCACTGGAGACTGAGATTTCTTCTCTGGAGCACAACGAGGAATTTCGGCTTTTCAAAGACAACTGGCTCGTCGAGCACCCAAACTATGGAGAAACTGCCACACAAATGACATCGGCTCATGTGGACGAGGGGCGACGGCAAACTCTTGCATCCCGTCTGGCAGAACTGAACAGCGCCACGCTAACTGACTTCCTGCGTACCACCCATGGTCGTCGATCCGACGAGTTTGTCCGGTCGTCGTATCAGAGCGACAGACGGTTGGAGATCCAAGGGGTTGCCCTTTCCGCCATCTTGGGAAGGCTCTGCTTGTCCCACACACTACCAAGCGACGATCTTACCCCTGCCAATGGGTTCCGTTACGATGAACAAGTGGGACGATTCACCGTCAATCTACCTTTCCTTGCTGCCGTCCTCCGGCTTGCGGACATACTTGATTTTGACCGAGACCGAACCCCTGAGGTGCTGCTGAAGAACATTCACTTCACTTCGGACGTCAGCCTGCATGAATGGGAAAAACACCGTTCCGTCGAAGGTTGGTCCATATCAGACACACGTATCCGGTTCACTATCAGATGCTCTCATCCAGCATATGAATCAGCCGCCAGGAAATATATGGACTGGATCGATGTAGAGCTCACGGCTTGCCAAGCCGTCTGTCAAAATCAGCCTCGGGACATCGATCCATATCAACTCCGGCTTCCTTCTAAAGTAGACCGTTCGAGGATTGGAGCACTGGACAATGCTTACCGAGCTCACGACCTCGAATTCAGCCTTTCGCGGAATGAGATTATCCACCTCTTGATGACGGACAAGCTCTACGGGAAAGAACACCTGTGCATTCGCGAACTGTTGCAAAACTCCCTCGACGCTCTTCGCTACAGGAAAGCACTCTTCAGTGAGGCAGGTGTTGGATGGGACCTAGGACGCGTCGATTTCCGACATTACGTTGATTCGGATGGTTTTGAAGTTCTCCAGTGCGCAGACAATGGCGCAGGTATGGATGACGCCATTATTCAAAATCATTTCGTACGGGTTGGTAGAAGTTACTACAGGTCGCCCTTCTTCGATCAAGAGAGGAGTCGCCTTAAGCAGTCAGGCAGTGACTTTGACCCCTGCTCCAAATTCGGCATTGGCTTCATGTCCTGTTTCATGCTCGGAGATAGAATCACAATCGAGACACGAAAAGACTACGGCCAAGGCAGAGAATGGGGGCCTCCTTTGGTCATCGAGATTCACGGGCTTAGCGGCCTCCTTGTTGTCCGACAAGGGAATAATAGCCAGGCGGTTGGCACAACCGTGACCATTGTGTGTCGTCAGAAACCTTCCTTTCTGGACTCGTGGACAGATAAGGTTCAGCTATGCTGCGTGCTGAAAGGTTATGCATTGGCTCCAGAGTTTCCCGTTACCGGCAAGTGCGAAGTTGAAGAGATCGTTGACGAAGTTGAAATACCCCCACGATTGGAGAAAGCACCAACCTTGATGGAGTATGCAGGTTTGACCAACTGCATTTCTCTCGAACAGGATCTCTCAGATGTATCTCCAAATCTCGGGGGCTATGTGCGGGAATCGTTCCTTGTAGACGACACGGGTCTCCCCTGCTTGGGCAATCACGAAGCCGAATGGCGCCCGAAATCACAGGGGTCGATAAAGAAGTGGGATCTCTTCCTCCTTCCAGAGGACCGCAAGCTAGACTATGACTTCTTAGAATGGAGTGTACCAGTATGCACTGACGGCATCCTCGTGGCTGGTACACCGGGACGACCTTCTTACCGGAAAGAAGTGCGAATGCGCTTGGGAGCAAGCAATTCATGTGTCCACTCAAAGTCACCTGCACTGGTCGACGCCCGGGGAGACCTAAAACCTGAGCTCACTCCCGCTAGGACCCTACCGGACCACTCTAGTGTGAATCTTCCCCCTGGGTGGAAGCGCCTCGCCGATACTTTCAGGCATGGCCTCGGGTTGCTCTGGGAGAAACTGGCCAATTATCTTCAACGCGGTTTAGCTGGTGAGCCATTCTGGAAGCTGTGTGTGGTTCATGACATTTCTGTTGGCTGGATACCCTATGGAACACTTTGGGATTGCCTACCGGTCTCTTTGACGCAGGAAGAGAGCCAGACGTTGTGGCGCTTGGTTCGTGAACTGGGTGAATTGTCTTTTGACATAGACGATCACGCCTCGTTTGTTTTGCGAGACAGTGACGGGAATTCTATTGGCCCGGACACGCCCCTCAGTGAATGGGAACATTCCGGGAAAGAGCATCCTTCCCTCCGTTGGCAAATGAACTCAATAGTGCTCCTTATGTGCGGCCTTGATATCCGGAACGGACAGGTCGTCCTCCTACCGCGTGCCCCGAATGCAGGATCAGAGCTTCTGGCGAGATATGCCTCCATTTCAGGAGTGGGAGTCAGCATGTTCTATGTCGACTATACTGGCGTTACCGGGGAGGCCGTTGCTGTGGAGACTCCATATCCAACCGCCAATCGCAATCATGCTCTTTCAGCGATAGCCCTTGCGTCCAGATACACTTCGCAACCAACCGACATCCAAAGGTTCGCCCAGTCATTTATGCCATGCATCGCGGAGAGTGTTAGCACCCGAAAGGATACACCGTGCCTGGACAAACCCAGCTATTGGCAGAAGCGGGTGGGATACCTTTTCTTTGATGTACAGTGGGACCAATATGAGGCCGCATTACGTCCGCCATATAAGATATGGACCAGTGAAGCTGGATGGACAGCGATATATGAAGAGGACTTCGTCAGATGGCGTGATGCTTCCGTACGGATTGAATAACAGGGCGCGAGTCGTTACCAATATTGGGTTCTCGGCGCGAAGCGCCGTCGAACCTTCATTGGAGTTCGTCGTCCCGTACTCGCGCCCGTTAGGCAGGCAAAGAATGAACCATAGAGAGGAAAAAAGATGAACAGACAGCTAACTGTAATTATAGAAAAGGAGGATGATGGTTATGTTGCATTGTGCCCAGAAGTAGATATAGCAAGCCAAGGAGACTCTATTGTTGAGGCGAAAGACAATCTGAGAGAGGCTCTAGAACTCTTTTTCGAAACCGCTTCAGCACAGGAAATCAGCACGCGATTACACAAAGAAGTCTATATAACGCAATTAGAGGTAGCAGTTGGCTAAGATGAAGGCCTTATCCGGAAAGGAAGTCTGTGTCATCCTTGAAAATTATGGATTCAATAAAATGCGCCAACGTGGAAGTCACATAGTAATGCAAAAGCAGGCTCCGGGAAGTACTATCACAGTTCTGGTTCCTGATCACAAGGAAATTCGGATAGGAACATTATTGTCGATAATTCGCCAATCCGGGCTTAGTCGCTCAGAGTTCGAGTAAAGAAAAAAAGAGGTGATAAAATCGTGGATTCCTTCATTAATCATGCTTTCACGGTATTCATGGGCTTTTTCGCCATCATGAATCCCATTGCCAACACACCCGTATTTCTAGGGCTCACTGCTGAAGATGACCCCAACGTCAGGCGTAAGATTGCCGCCAAGGCACTATTCTTAAGCCTCGTTATCATTATCATTTTCTCAGCCGCAGGTAAGTTGATATTCGATCTATTCGGAATTACTCTGTCGTCCTTTCGTATCATGGGTGGAATCCTGGTTGCCCTGGTCGGCTACCATATGCTTCAGGGAGGCGAACACTCCCCGATTCAGCATCCCAGTCAGGAGGACAAACAAAAGTGCTTGGACGACAAATTGGAGATCGCCATCACACCACTCGCCATGCCGATCCTGGCAGGACCCGGCACGATCGCCACCGCCATGAATTTCGCATCAGCCGGTGGGGTATTGGAATTTATCGTAACCGTCGGGGCTTTCTTCGTACTCTGTGTCATCAGCTATGTGTTTTTTGTTTCTGGTGAACGCTTCGTCAATTACATCGGACCCAACGGTATAAAGGTCGTTACACGACTAATGGGCCTGATTCTCGCCGTAATCGGTATACAAATGCTAATTCTCGGGGTCGGGGGAGCTGTCAACGAGTTCCATAAGATCGGCGGCGGTTGAAGCGTAAGCCAGAACAATCTTGTGCTGAATTACGGATGATTAGATTAGCCGTTGCAAACCAGGAAACGGGCGGAGCTGTTGATTTTCTTGCCATATATCAATTTTCCGCAGCACTACTTTGGATCCAAATGAATTTATTATTTGTATGCAGTGAAAACAGATTGCGAAGCCCAACCGGCGAAGAGGTATTTTCCAATTACGAAGGTATCTCCGCAATTGGCTGCGGAACAAACGCGGATTCGAAAACGCCCGTCAGCGGTGATCTCATTGAGTGGGCGGATATTATCTTTGTTATGGAGCGTAGCCACCGCAACAAGGTCTCAAAAAAGTTCAAGGATCTACTCAAAGGAAAGAAATTGGTTTGTTTGGATATTCCCGATGAGTATGATCGAATGGATCCAATCCTGGTAAGATTGTTGGAAAGCAGGGTAATAAAACACCTGCCGCCATCGATACGTAAAAATGCATAATCAAGCCATCAAGCCAAAGCCGCACAAAACGCGGCTCCGCTGATGGCAACGTTCCTTCAGACGCCCGCTTCGTGCAACACGCCCACCGGCCTGGCTTCAGCCCGGCGCTTGGCGCGGGCGTCGAGCACATTCTTGACGGCGATCAGGCAACCCAGACCGATGAACGCCCCTGGCGGCAGAATCGCCAACAGAAAACCGCGATAATCGTCGATCAGATGCAGGGTCAAGCCCTTGCCGAATTCCCCGAACAGCAAATCGGCCTGCGCGAACAGCGTCCCCTGCCCCACCGCCTCCCGCAGCGCGCCCAACAGTACCAGCGCCAGCAGAAACCCCAAGCCAGTGGCGATCCCATCCACCGCCGCCTTCGCCACGCCGTTCTTGAACGCAAACGCCTCGGCGCGGCCAATCACGCAGCAGTTGGTGACGATCAGCGGGATAAAAATACCCAGTACGGTGTAGAGCCCTGGTAGAAAAGCATGCATCGCTAGCTCCACGGCGGTCACCACGCAAGCGATCACCATGACGAACACCGGAATTCGCACCTCCGGTCGCACCAGATTGCGAATCAGCGACACCGCCACGTTGGAGGTCAGCAGCACCAAGGTGGTCGCCAGACCGAGCCCCAGGCCGTTGACCACCGAGCTCGACACCGCCAGCAGTGGGCATAAGCCCAGTAGTGCCACGAAGCCCGTGTTCTGGGTCCACATGCCGTCCTTGAGAATCTTCCCATAACTCGTTTCACTCATGATGGCTCCTCTCGCGCGGCTCGCCTCCACGCCCTCCAGTCTTTCAGGGGCGGGAAGACTGGCCGACCGTCTTTGCATCAACCGCCGGGGCAAACAATTGTTCGTGGTGGGTCTGGACGTACTCCAGAAACTTATGGGTAGCTTTGACCACCGCGCGCGGGGTAATGGTCGCGCCGGTGAACTGATCGAACACGCCACCATCCTTTTTGACTTTCCATTTTTCCGGCGTCGGATCGGTCAGCGAGCGGCCCGCAAACGCCAGAATCCACGGTGAACGTTTCTCGTCGATGGCGTCACCCAGACCAGGGGTTTCCTTGTGCGCCAGCACCCGCACTCCGGCCAGGGTTCCGTCGGCATACACCCCGACCAGCAACTGGATCGGCCCACTGTACCCATCCGGCGCGGTGGGCGTGGCGAACAGCGCCACCGGTTGGCCGTCGCGACGGGCCCGGTAGACGGTCACCGGCTGATCGGTGCCCAACCACTCCGGCGCCACCACCTCGATACGGTCATCGATCACATGGTTATCGTAGCGTTCGGCCGGCACCAACCGATTCAAGCTTGCTTCCAGCGTCGCTCGGTTGGCCGCAGCGATGATGTCCTTGGTGCCGCTATAAGTCACGGCGACCAGCCCGGTGCCGACCACGGCGAAACCGGTCAGGATCAGGGCGGCGATCACCATGCTACGCGCGATGATTTTCATCGGCCCCGCGCTCCAAACACCCGGGGTTGGGTATACAGATCGATGGTGGGCGCGGCGATGTTCATCAGCAG
>DAOTGT010000120.1:0-2930 GCA_035447285.1 Candidatus Competibacter sp. | reverse complement strand
GCCGCCCATTCCCAGCCGCTGCCGGACACGATCCCGAACACCGGGCTGTTGCGGATCTCGGTCACCGTCAATCCCAGACCCAATTGGGTGCGCAACACATCGAGCGGCGTCGCGCCGGTCAGTCCGTCCGCAACCAGGCGTCCCGCGCCGCCGAACACGATCTCCAGCGTTTCCGGCAAACCCAGTACGTGCGCCTGCCCGACCCCGTGGGGAATCGGCCAAGTGCTCATCTCGCGTGGAAACGAGATCAGCAGCACCACGTAGCCGACCATGGCCGGATTGAAGGGGTTATAGCCCAAGCCGCCGTAGAGATGCTTGGCGACCACGATGGCGAAGGCGACGCCCAGGGCGGTCAACCACCACGGCGCCAGCGACGGCAGCGCCGCCGCCAGCAGCCAGGCGGTGACCACGGCGCTACAGTCGCCCAAATGCAAGGCCAGCGGCTTGCCGCGCGCCGCCAGCATCAGCGTTTCCGCCACCAGCGCCACCACGGTGGCCAGCGTCAGATTGACCAGCACGCCCCAACCGAAAAACCAGGCCAGCGCCGCGATGCCGGGCGCCATCGCATACAACACCCGGCGCATCACTTGACCGACGCCGGTTTCGCGTAGGATATGCGGAGAAGTCGCGGTCTTGAAACGCATCGCCGCTCAGCCGTCCCGCTCGGCACCATCGGCGGTGACCGCAACCGATGGTTGTGGCTCGTCCACTGGCGCCGCGCCTCGCTCCGGCCGGGCGCGGGCGACCGCCGCCTCGATGGGCAACTGATCCACTTCGAGCGCCTTGGCCGCCGGCACGGGCCGAGGTGGCGTTTTCTGGCGCAGTTTGGCCTCCCGTTCCTTTTGCTCGCGTTCCAGCCGCTCCAGCCGGGCCTGATGCCGCTGCCGGGCCAGCTCAGCTTTTTGCTTCTCCTTTTCCTGCGCCCAGATTTCGTTCTTGGCGTAGCGGTAGAACTGCACCAACGGGATGTGGCTGGGGCAAACAGTGCTGCAACAGCCGCATTCGATGCAACTGAACAAGTGATAATCCTGCGCCTTGTCGAACTCCTTGGCGCGGGCATGCCAGTACAACTGCTGCGGCAGGAGGTTGGCCGGGCATACTTCGACGCAAGCCCCGCAACGGATGCAGGGCATCGGCGGCTGTTCGGGCGGCAACGCCTCGGCGCCGGCGGCGAGGATGCAGTTGGTGGCCTTGGTCACCGGGACCCCGTCGTCGTGCAGGGCAAATCCCATCATCGGCCCGCCCATGATCAGCCGCTCGACTCCATCCCGATAGCCACCGCACAACTCGACCAGCGCCGCGAACGGCGTACCGAGCAGGACCTCGACGTTGCCCGGCTGGGCGACTTGACCGGTCACGGTGACGACGCGGGACAGCACCGGCTCGCCAAAATCGATGGCGCGGTGAACGGCATGGGCGGTGGCGACATTGAAACACTGGACGCCAATATCGGCCGGCAGGCCGTCGAACGGGATCTCTTTCCCGGTCAGTAGATGGACCAGTTGTTTCACGCTGCCGCTGGGATAGCGGGTCGGCACCACTCGGACCTGATAACCGGTGCCGGCGCAAGCCGCGGTCATGGCGGCGGCGGCATCCGGTTTGTCGTCCTCGATGCCGATCAACACCTCGCGCGGTTCCAGCAGATGCACCATGACGTGCAGACCGGCGACGATCCCAGCCGCGCGCTCGCGCATCAGTCGGTCGTCGCAAGTGATCCAAGGCTCGCACTCGGCGCCGTTCAAGATCAAGGTGTCCAGCGGCTTGTCATGGCCGCCCGGATTCAGCTTGACCGCGCTGGGAAACACCGCGCCGCCCAGCCCGACCACGCCGGCATTGCGCAGCGCGCCGCGCACCTCGCTCGAATGCAGCCGACGGTAGTCCACCGCTTGCCGCTCGATCCAGCGCTCCTCGCCGTCGGTGTCGATGATCACGCACGCATCTGGCAGGCCGGAGGGGTGCGGCACCGGCCGCGATTCCACCGCCGTCACCATGCCCGAGCTCGGCGCGTGCACGGCGGCGCTGATATAGCCGTCGGCCTGGCCGATCATCTGACCTTTCAGCACCCGGTCGCCGGCCTGCACCAGAGGCTTGGCGATGGCGCCGATATGCTGACGCAGCGGCACCGTCAACTGCCGGGGCAAGGGACCGGCCAGGATCGATCCTTGGTTGGATTCGATCTTGTGACGGACGGTCTTGAGCCCGCCGTGAAACGGAAACAAGACGCTCATGCGGCGGCTCGATCCGTTGGCCGGTGGATCTCGGGGGTCGGATTCGGATAGGCCCACTTCCAGTTCGCAATGGTTTGCACGACCGGCACCATGTCGATGCAATCCACCGGACACGGCGCCAAACACAGCTCGCAACCGGTGCACTCCCGGTCGATGACCGTATGCATATGTTTGGCCGCGCCGAGAATGGCGTCCACCGGACAAGCCTGGATGCACAAGGTGCAACCGATACAGTTCTGCTCGTCGATGACCGCGACCATTTTCGGTTTTTCGATCCCATTGTCCGGATTGAGCGGCTTGGGATCGCAGCCTAGCAGTTCGGCCAAGGCGACGATGCCGTTTTCGCCGCCCGGCGGACACTGGTTGATGTCCGCCTCGCCAGCGGCGATGGCTTCGGCATACGGCCGGCATCCGGCATAACCGCATTGACCGCACTGGGTCTGCGGCAGGATGGCGTCGATCTTGTCCACGATGGGATCGCCTTCGACCTTGAAGCGCACGGCGGCAAACCCCAGCAGCAAGCCCGAGATCCCCGCCAGGGCGCTCAGCACCACAATCGCCGCAATCATCGTCTCAACCTCTGGCCAGACCGGAAAAACCCATGAACGCCAGCGACATCAGCCCGGCGGTCACCAGAGCGATGGCCGCCCCGCGAAACGGCACCGGCACATCCGCCACCGCGATGCGCTCGCGCATGGCCGC
>DAOTGT010000119.1:0-10404 GCA_035447285.1 Candidatus Competibacter sp. | reverse complement strand
CCGAGATCCGCATTGCCCAGACCCCGGAGCGGGATATGGAATACGCGCTGGCGCCACGTCGCAATCAGTTTCGCATCGCGGCGGAGAATCCCCGCAAGCGGGCGGTGGTGGTGGACTTGCTGAAACAGGAGGTCGGGCACCGGATTTTGGTGATCGGCGAGTACATCGATCAGTTGCAGGATTTGGCGGCGGATACTGGTTTTCCACTGCTGACCGGCAAGACTCCGCAGTTGGAGCGGGAACGCTTGTATCAAGGTTTTCGCGAGCGGACGGTGCCGGGGCTGGTGCTGTCGCGGGTCGGCAATTTCGCGGTGGATCTGCCGGACGCGGACGTGTTGGTGCAGGTATCCGGCAGGTACGGTTCGCGCCAGGAGGAAGCGCAGCGCTTGGGGCGGGTGCTGCGGCCGAAGAAGGACGGCCGGCGGGCGCGGTTTTATACCCTGGTCAGCCTACGTACCTGCGAGGAGGATTTTGCCCGCCACCGGCAACTGTTTCTGACCGAACAGGGCTACAGCTATCGGATCGAGACCTGGGGGAAGGGCTGAGATGCCGTGCTACTTCCTCTTGCGGTGGGAGGAGGGTCCAGCGTTTGGCGCCCAAGTGATGGTGGGAAAGCCGCCCTCAGTCGAAGATCAACACCAGATAGGTGATGAAGAGCATGAGGTGAACGATGCCGTGCAGAACGTTGGTGCGCGCGGCGCTGAAGTTCACGACGGTGACCAGCAGGGTCAGGAGCAACAGGTGGATGTTGGCGGGGCTGAGTCCGAGTTCCACCGCCTTGCCTGTGACCATGCCGATGACCAGCACGGCCGGAATGGTCAATCCGATGGTCGAGAGCGCCGAGCCCATGGCAATGTTGACAGTGCGCTGGAGTTGGTTTTCCAGGGCGGCCTTGATGGCCGCGACGCCCTCCGGCGCCAGCACGAGCACCGCGATGAAAAGCCCCCCCAAGGCTTGGGGTCCACCCAGGTTGGTGAGACCGTGGTCGACCAGCAGCGCCATTTTCTTTGAGAGCAGCACGATCGGGAGCATGGTGAGCGGCAGAAAGAAAGCGTGATAGCCGATGGAACGCACGGGCGGATGACCGTGGTGATCGGGGCAGACCGCTTCGGCGCCGTCGTGAGGTTGGAGTTGGGTGAAGTAGCTGCTGTGGCGCAAGGCCTGAATCCAGAGGAAGGCCCCGTACAACCCAATCGAGACCACGACCAGCCATCCCTCCACCAGCAGTGTCACTTCGCCGCCCGGTGCGCCCTCCATGTAGCGTGGCAGGATCAGGCTCAAGCCCGCCAGTGGGATGAGGACGCCCAGGTAGGTGGCGGCGCCCTGAAGGTTGTAACTCTGCTCGCGGTGCCGGAGACCGCCCACGAGCAGCGTGACGCCCAACGGGGCGCGAGTTGAGCGTCATCCCGCACGGAGCGGAGCCGCCGCCCGACCGAGGAACTGTCAAGTTCCGCGAGTCGTGGTGGGCGGCGGGGACACGAGTACGGGACGACGAAGTCGCCCCGAAGGGGTGACGCTCCAATGAGGGTTCGACGGCGCTCGCGCCGAGAACCCGAAGTTCGACAACTCGCGCCCCGTTCGTCGGCGCGAAGCGCCGACGAACATGCCGTTCAGCACGATCATCAAGACCGAGAAGAGGGTGTCCCGCGCGAGGGTGGGATTATCCGCGCCGGTGAGCATCACCGCGGAGATCATGGCTACCTCGATGACGATCACCGAGAGCGTGAGGATGATCGTGCCGTAAGGCTCGCCAAGCAGGATGGCCAGCGCGTCGGCGTGTCGGACGACGCTGAACGCCAGCCATGCGATCACCACGAAGAGCCAGACGAAGAGCAGGCTGTACCAGAGCAGGTTCGACAAGTCGGCTACCCAGCGATCCCCAAATACCAGGAAAAGCAGGGTGGTGATGATGCCCGCCCAGAGCGCGAGTTCGGTGCGTATGACGCTACCGTCTTTGATCATGCTGTTCCTTGTTGTGATTTGAGTTCTTGAATTCCTGGGATTCAATCCGCTGAATCTCAATCATGGAGTGGTCCAGAAACGCTTGGATCTCCTCATCCCACCCGCTCTTGAATTCAGTACTTAGAAACGCATCAACTATCTCCTTGGCCTTGTAAGGTGCTGTTACCATGCCTCCCAAGGTGACTATGTTGGCATTGTTGATCGAGCGAGCCTTGGTGGCTGCTGAAGTGTCCTCGCAAACCGCCGCATATACATTAGGGTGCTTGTTGGCAATAATCGCCATTCCCATCCCAGTGCCGCAAACCAGGACACCACGATCGCACTCCCCTGAATCTACTTTTTCGGCGAGTTCATGAGCTACCTCATAGTAGGGACGTGCCTCATCCGCTGTCCCGCCAAGATCCACACACTCATGACCTAATGCCAGCAAATGCTGTTTCACGGCCTCTTTGAGTTCTAAACCAAAAGGATCTGCGCCTAGTCCAATTTTCATTGAATAGCCTCGCTCTTTATTTAAAAATGCCTAATGGGATGGTGGATAATCCGCGAGGATGGAAAAGCCAAAGATTTTGATAGCAGATGTCGGCTTGATTCGCGTGCTTGCACAGCGCGAAGTGCCAAGCAACGAGTGATTTGGAATTTGGATCCGCTGTCACATTGTTGCGGGCGCGAAACGTGTAAGCGCAGCGGCGAGCGTCTTTCACCCGTCCGCTGCGTCGATTCGTTATGCCACTCGTGGCTAGATCTTCTCAGGCATCGCTGAGGAATGGTGACTGGAAATTAGCCACTCAGAACCATTCCAACGGTAGGTGTAGGTGTAGCGTCCACTTACCTTTTTTCCTGTCTTTGCGAATGTGAATGTGTAAAGACCTGCATCGAATGCCGTGTTGCAACCGATTTCGATAAATTGCAGGTCAATCTTGCCGGAGGGTTTGTTCTCCAGAAAATGATGGAAGTAATCTTCCTTCTCGGCTGGTGTGAGACGCGGCTTGTTTGAAACCGTGGGTAAGAGTATTGAGTGCTCCGCGTAGTTGGCGACCACTTTATGTGGATCACCCGTCTGCAACGATTGATTCCAACGATCGAACAGCGTTGCGATTTCCGCTTCGGAAGTAGCTTTGCAGCTTTCCATCCGCGTGCCCTGCACGCTGGTCTGTGCGACTTGATTTGATGCACAGCCCGCAAGGGCGGCGGCAACAAGAACAAAACCGAAGGATTTGATTTTCACGAAAGTCTCCTATAGAAGTGAGGGTGCATTGAGGTATAACGTACCTCTAGCCGAACTGTTAACTGCGTGGCGAAGCGCAGCAGTTGCGGGTCTAACTTTAGCAGAAAATTAAACTTTTTTGATCAAATTATTGGTATGTTGCATAGTGATTGAGCATGTAATATCCCCCAACCATTTTACGCTGCACTCAGCAATTTCAATTACACCATATTGCAAGTCAATCCCAACCTCTTCATTTACAGGAGACATGAATTTCAGCTTCTTGGATAATTTTTCTGGTACTGAAAAACATAACCTTAAATTCAGCATTTTCACCTTCTTTCCACGTAATTTTTTGTCTCGCCTTACTTTGATTTAGGTTGTAGTGAATTACTTCTGCTCTGAACGTTTGAAGGCGTTTTACCCATTCATTTTCATGATTAGCTACACTTGAAGAAAAACTAAGTTTCGAGACCGGATTATTTTTATCCATACATGCCCTTGAAAACCCATTCCACATTATTTGTCTTTTGTTTTGGCTGATGAATATATAGGAAAGGAGATTGGCATAATAGTCATATAGCGATATAAGGTTAAATATAAAATCATCAAAGGAGAATGACTGAATATTGTTTGAATATATTAATATGTGGCCTTGAGGATCTAGTTTAAACGAATTTTCAATGTAGGTATGTTGTTTGCAAATGGTGTGAATATGCCATCCTAAAGAAGATAAGCGATATAGAATACTATCTCGCAGCAAATACACATCTCTCGTAAAATTTGTCTTTGCGGCAATATTGCCCTCCCTGTCCGCAATAACATTTAATACAAGGCCGATCACTTCAGTGTTGAATTTTTGCGCCTCAACTCCATACGCCTTAATTGATGGTATGTATTTGTTCATGGCCTAACATAAAAGTTCAGCGGCGCGTCAGTGTCTGTTAGAACGACTGTTAGGCTGTTGCTATTGCTGTTTTGGCAATTTTTTTGGCAATTTTTGCCGCTCGCCAATATGTGAAAACTCATAATTTTGCCTCAACCATTGAAAGTGGTTGCTTGGGCATTGATGAAATCCCAGTTCGCAAATTGCATATTAGGCAGCAACTTCGCATGTCTGTTCTTATCGTTCCAAATCACATATGCCTTCGGAGCAATTCGCAGAATCTCTCTATCATTGCCGGATGGATCGTCGCCATAGGATGATTCAATCATTTCTTTCAGCTTATCATACGAGTATCCCAAAACACTGCATATTCCGGTTGCTTTCCCCTTGCCCATATTGAAGTGGATGACGTCTCGCGTCTCCCAGTTGACATTAGAACCTGACACAATTATGGAGGTCGCCTCAGCATTGTCCAGCCAGCCCTCTCGGCTCAACGCCGAAATGAATCCCTTGCCACCCGCGAGGTAATTTGTTGTGGCAAACACGACTTGGAAGCCACTGTGAATTGAGGTTTTGACGTGTTCTATGGCTCCGGGGAATATCTTATGGAGGATGTCTGAGGTGATTTTTCTTGCCTCTTCATAGACTTCCGCATACCCCAAATTGCTCTTCATGAGCCGCAGGCCAGTCTTCATCATCTCCCTAGATTCAGCGTATGGGCATCCGTCTTGACTCATCCTCGCCTTCCATTCGTTTACTGCATTGTCAAATGCCTGAGTGTCCTCAGCAAGGTTTCTGGTTATAAGGTGCCATAGGTCGAATCCAGGCATCGTGATTGTGCCGTCAATGTCATAGATTCGTATCAGGGAAGTCATACTGCTCCCTTTCCAGCGAGGATAGGGTTTATATTTTTGCCTAACATAGTGATTTCCATTTATCTACAAAGACTGCTATCTTGATAAATATTCAATTGATTTTTTAATGTTATTCTGGCCGTATAACAATCATCGAAGACCCAGGCGCCACTGGAATTCCTGACATGTTTGCCGTCCCTTCGAAGCCAATCCGGTGTATGGATCGCGGTTGGTACAACGGAATATGATAGTCGGGCGGTATCCAAACCATCGCTAGTGCTCGTGCTATTACCTGGACTTCCATCACAAGTATAGCTTTGTACTGACGAGATTGCCCAACTTTGCCCACTTCAGTGATAGGGCCGATCTCGTGGGTCAGAAGTCAATCAGGTCTTGCTCGCTGGCTTGATTCGAAGGTGATAATGTTGATCGTGATTCTTATATTTGGAGCAAAGCCCACGCTTGATTAAATCGGGATCGTTGAACAAGACTAATTGCGTATCCATGGCCAATTTGATGGCGGTAAGTTGCATGATCGCCGCGTTTTTGTGAAACCGCTTGTTTTTGTAACCATTGCTACCCAGGTCGTCCCATTTATCGGTATCGGGCGGCAACAATGGCAACCGCATATCCATGTCGATACCGGTTTCATGGCTTGCATGTCCGACCGCATCGCCGCCTTTTGTGGGTGAGCATTCCCTGACCCACATGGGAGGCGCGTCTGCGATCTGATAGAAAAAGCAAAGCCCTCTGTAGATAATTCCAGCCCACCAAAGCCTATTATAGAGCCAGCTTGAGCAATATCCACCATTGCTCTCTTTAAAATCACTGGTGCATTTCCAGCCAGGCCCATCTTGATTGAATATCTTGACCCATATTGGCGCGTTTTCGGACTCCAGCCACTCATGGATATTTTTCTTCAAATCGATCCGGCCATCACCAATGAGCTGGCCACTACCCGCGCAAATCGACTGAAATAGCTTGATCGTTCTGATGAATTCCTTTTCGTCCCCTTTAGCGGCGCCACCGACCCAGGTAAAGCCGAGATTAATCAGGCGATCTCTAACTAGGATGACATCGGCCGGCGCATTGTGAGGTGCGCTGCCTTTGGCCTTGCCGGTGCCAACCGAACCTGTCAACGCTAGAATAGGCATGATACTTTCTCCATCGGTAGCGGGTTGATTTAACAGGGATCTCCCCAATCGTCGCGTTGTTTATGCCACTGGTTGTTTTTTTCGATAAGTAATATTTTTCCGTGGAAATCGCCTTGATCGATGAGTAATACGTCGGCTAGGCCATCCTGATCGATGTCGGCCATGGCGGCGAAGTTGGCGATGAGATCGCCCGAATCTCCACGCGATTTACGGTATCGGTATTTTTCCCGAATATTGTCGCCATCGATATCCGCAACCGAGATCACGAGTCGGTCAATTGCCTCCGCTTGATCACGATCCTTGCTCGTCAAAATGACGACCATTCGCTGTGAGTGATTCTGGTAACCAGCGTTTCTAATATCGTGAGCAGTATTCGTCAACTTTTCGGCTCTGGCGATGTCGCCGACATAATTCGATAGCAGTGCCTGATCGAGATCGGGCGGCTTGGTCGCAACGGCCCTCAGCTTGGTTTTGACGTTGGATTCGATGACGATGACTAATGACGATGCTCGATTGAGAGAAACAGCGCCATCGCCCAGCAGCAAATACCAATGCTTTTTCTTGTCGCCCAGGCAGAGATCATCTTCGAGCTTTTCCAAGATCTTGGCGACATACAAGGTTTCACCGGTGTCGGTGAGCACATGATAATACTTGTTTTTTTTTGGAACAGAGAAAATCTGGATGCCTGGCGCGCTGGGAACATTCCAGCCAACGATCACTTTTGTCGCCTGTCCACCGATTTCGCGCGCCGCCAGATTCACGCCTGGGGAAAAGGCGACGACCAGTCCAAACATCAATGAAAAAAACTTCGACATTTCAAGTTTCTCCATTGCTGGTTGGGTGTCTATCGATTGGCCGAAGCCCATATCGCTCTACAAGCTTAGCAAGCCAGATAGGGATTACCAGCAGCCCCGATTGCTGACGCGATGGATGTCGGCGCCATGGTCTCGATAACGACCGCTCACCAGTGAATTTCGGCATTAATTGTGAGCATTTCGCCAGACTTGGATTTTTTCTAACCCACCCGTCGCCTTCGTGCTCTTGACCGGCTTGCTACAATCATTCAATCCCCATCGTCAATATCGCGACCCATGAAAACAAATTCAGCTTTAGACGACGACCGGCTGACTGCGACATCTTCACGTTTCGAGCCCTCCCGCGTGACTCCCCTGGACCTGGATGACTACCGGTCGCTGGTTCGCTTGGATGAGCCGTTCATCGCGCCGCCTCCCGCGCCGGTGGCGGCGGACCGACGGGCCGTTCTCGTGGATGAACTTTTGGCTTACTTGCACGCCGAGCGCGGCGAGGCCGGCGGCGGGGATGGGTCATCCGAAGACCAGAAGCGACGGCTGCTGCGCGCCCTCCTGACCGTGCGTGGTCCCGACCCGCTGCCGGACTGGTTTCATGATCGATTGGATCGGCTCCTGCGGCGCGAGGTCCTCGACAGGGGGGTGACGGATATCGCGAATCTGCCGCGCCTTCCTCGGGATTGGCTGGGCGTCGACCGTGACACCGCGACCGCCGCCATCCTGTGGCGGGGGGATATCACCACCTTGAACGCCGATGCGATCGTCAACGCCGCCAACGCGCAAATGCTGGGTTGCTTCCAGCCTTTTCACGCCTGTATCGACAACGCCATCCACTCGGCGGCGGGTCCACGGGTCCGCGAGGATTGCGACAAGATCATGCGGTGCCAGGGCAGTGCCGAAGGGACGGGTTGGGCCAAGGTGACGCGCGCCTACAACCTGCTGTCCCGATACATCCTGCACACGGTCGGCCCCATCGTCGCGCCGGACCGGTTGCGGCCCGAGCACGAACGCTTGCTGGCCGCCTGCTATCGATCCTGCCTGGATTTGGCCAGCCGGATGCCGAACATTCGTTCGGTGGCTTTCTGCGGCATATCGACCGGCGTATTCGGCTTCCCGCGCGAGCCGGCGGCGCGGGTCGCGCTGCGTGCCATCGGCGACTGGCTGGACGAGCATCCCGGTGTGATCGATTCGATCGTCCTGAACGTGTTCAGTCAGGACGACCTGCAAATCTACCAGCGCTTGTTGCGAGGCGAAGGAACGGAGGAAGCCCATGTTTGACGACCATGACATCCAGCGTTGCCGTGATTTGCTGCGTCAGGCCAACGCCGTGCTGATCGCGGCCGGTGCCGGTTTGGCCGTCGAAGCCGGCATCGATTACATGGATACGAAATCGTTCGCCCGGGATTTTCCCGGCATGGTGAAACTCGGGTTCCACCGCCGGGCCGAGTTGATGGGTTATTCGGACTGGAGCCCCGAACTGAAATGGGGCTATCTGGCGGCGAACGTGAATCAGGTGCGGTTCCAGGTGCCGCCACATCCGGTTTATGCCCGGCTGTTGGAACTGGTGCGGGAAAAGGATTATTTCGTCGTTACTTCCAATGTGGATGGGTTGTTTACCAAGAACGGCTTTGCCGAAGATCGACTGTTTACGCCGCAGGGCGACTACGCGCTGATGCAGTGTCAAACGCCTTGTTCGAACGCGGTCTGGCCGAGCTGGCCGGTGATCGAGCGCATCCTGCCGAAGATCGACCCGGCGACCCAGAAGGTGACGGATAGCAGCGTGCTGCCTCGCTGTCCCAACTGCGGCGAGGACGTGATCATGAACGTGCGCGGCGGCTACTGGTTTATCGAGGACCCCTATCGAGAACAGGCCGAACGCCTTGACCAATGGCTGGACAACAATCGCGAGCGGGATTTGCTGGTCTTGGAAATCGGCGCCGGCTTCAACACGCCCAGTGTCATCCGTTGGCCGATGGAGCGTATCGTGCACGCGCATCCTCGCGCTCATCTTATCCGGGTGAACCTGCAATATCCGCAAGTTCCCCGTGAAATCGCCGGCAAGTCGATCTCCTTGCAAGGCCCTGCCATGGGCGCGGTCACGGCGATCTGGAAAGAGATGGGGCTGGAAAAATCGGGTGCGCTAACATGAGATCGACGCGGCGAGGCTTGTTCGGCAATCCTCGCTTTTCCCCATCCCGACTTTTTCAGGCGACCCATGGCCCATCCACTCAACCTGCTGGTCATCGATCTCGAAACCCGTCCCGATGTTGCTATCTTGCCGGAGGGCCGCGATCCTGAATCGTTTCCCAAGCCGATCCAGCATGAAATCGTGACCTTGGGGTTCTTGCTGGCCCGCATCGAGCGGGACGGCGAATACGAACGCTATAGCGTGCGCAAGCTGGGCGCGGCCAGCATCGCCGAACGCGGCGAGCGGGAGATTCTGGCCGGGTTCTGGCAGATGATCGACAAGCAGCACCCCCGATTGGTGACCTGGAACGGCCGGAGCTTCGACGCCGCCGTGCTCAAGCAGCGTTCGTTGATCCATGGGTTGACCGCCCATAACTGGCATCGCACCGATCCTCGTTTCGGTTACGACTATCGCTACGAATCCAACTGGCATTGCGACCTGATGGATGCGTTGAGTGACTTTGGCGCTTCGCCGCGACTGGGTTTGGACGAAGCAGCCCGTGCCCTAGGTCTGCCGGGCAAGTGGAACGGTTGCGGCGCGGTGGTGGCGGAGCAGGCCGCCGCCGGTGATTACGCCGCAATTAATCGCTATTGCGAGGGCGACGTGCTCAATACCTACGTCCTCTACCTGCGCTGGGCCTATCTCAGTACCAGGCTCAGCGCACGGAGTCACAACGCCAGTGTGCAACACCTGCTGGATTATCTGGAGGCGAACCGCGAGTTGCATCCGCACTGGGGCGAGTTCGCCGACCGCTGGCAGAGCAGTGATCGGCCATGCCCGTTGTACGTGAACGAGCTGCTCGGCGGGCCGGGACCGCAGTCGCCGGAGTCGCACCTGAGAAGCGAGGATGTGATGCCGTGACGCCATGCGTCGTGTCAATGTGTGCTTGGAAATCTCCCAAGCGTCGGTAGGATCCCGCCGCCTGTTCGAAGTTTCACTCCAGTGCTGGAAAGGCCCATGTTACTGTCGTGATCGGCGGATGATATAACGCCACAAAGGTCCAGCAACGTACTCTTGTCGATCTTGGGACCCGCCGATGCGGGTTCGGGTAGGCAAAGATCCCGCTCGAAGCGCGCAACCCGCAAACATCCGTGCCTCAATGCATCTTGCATGAGCGATTTACCAGGGTTGCTCAGTGCGCCGGTGCAGAGAAAGCAGTGCCGGCCGCTGGGAACCCCTCATGGCTACTTTTGCGGTAGCCCTGAAGGTCTTTCGAGGCGCCCGATAGTCAAATCTGATGGATTCGTCCGCCGCGCCTTGACGCATGGAGGCAAAACCTTAAGCTAGTGGCTTGTGGCGGTCCGGACTAGAGGGTTCGGGCCGTTCTTGTTATTGAACCGACCG
>DAOTGT010000118.1:0-10441 GCA_035447285.1 Candidatus Competibacter sp. | reverse complement strand
GTCGGTCAGACCTGCAATTTGAGGGCTTGATCGCCTGAAAGTCGAACATCGCGTTTACTAGCGGATCTTAAAGACGCGCGGAACCGGTTGAACCAGGGACCGGATAACCTTCATTCCTTTGACTGCGTCAGACAGGAGAAGGCGTTTTTTAACTATAAACTGTCAATATATCGGACTGGTTCATCCGAGCGACTTTTAAAACGTCCATTAGCTGCCGCAACCATTCTTCTTTGTCTTCATCTAAATTTTTTTTGGGTTTTTGCCACTTATTCAGTAAATCGGTAATTTCTGCGAGGGTAAGGTAACCCCAACTGGGGTACGACTCCGAAACGAGCCCAAATAGTGCTCTTTCAGTTAGCCACGCCAGTAACATCGGTTGTTTGAAGTTGTGCCGTCCTAGCCACCCTAAAAACTCTTCTCGGAAAAATTCCCCGCTGCTGCTGGAATGGGTCATGGAATCGATAAACTCGGCATTACTATCGATACCTGCGGCAATAGCCAAAGCGGCTTCATCTTGCACTATGAATGACTGAGCTGGATCGGTTTTAGCTTGCTGTACTGCGTCGCTAATCGTTGATACAATGTTGCGCCAAACTACCTGTGAGTTTTCGTTATCTTCCATCTCACCAATTTCGAGCCACAGCGGATAAGCATTGTCAAACCATTGTGAGGCTGGAGTGGATAAAGATAACTGTATAATGTCCAACGATGCGATATAAAAATTCAATGAATAGCTCATAGCGATCTCTCGTAGAATAAATGATTAGCGTGTCTTGTTGAATAACTCGGTAGGTGAAGGATTTGTGGTGCTGTCACCAATTTTTGTGCTGGTACCGATATAATGCAATTTTCCATTATTTGAATTATAGGCTTTTATAATAGCATTACCGGCGGCTGCTTTGCTCGGGACACTAGAGTTCGCCATTGCATTAGCTACATCAAACAAGTAATCAAAATTACCTTGGCTAAGGTGATTGTTTACATTTGGAGGGTACTTTCCATTACGACCCTTCGAGAAACCTGCTTTGCCTCCTTTTGCTTCTAAGACATAAACATTAGGAGTTGCATTAGTATCAATATATATAATATCAACTGTGTTTGCACCATTGAAAGTGAAAAATTTTCCAGCTTTAAAGTTGTCCGCGATGGTAGCGTCTGGAATATCTCGATTTAGAATAGTTCGTGCTAAATGCCATTTGGCACCTATTTCGCCATATTTCTCAACAAGTTTGTTTATCCTCTTTGCCAGGATCTGTTGTTTCAATCTCTGGGCGGGGGGAATAAGCCAAGGTTTAAGATAGTCGCCGGAGGCTTTCCCAGCACAGAACGCAATAGGTTTTCTGATCGTTCTAGAGCCTACACTACGTTGGGATTTGTATTTGGCTGATTTCGATGCCTTTGTTTTGGTGGCTGTCGATTTTCTAAGCGATTGGTTATGCTTTGGCATTAGTTGTTTCCTGAACTGACTGCCAGATACGGGTATCCCGGTTTTCCTCAATTTCCTCCCAGTCCTCATCCGTAGAGATTTCAATAGCATAGTCCAGGCGTCGCTCCGGCGCTAAATCTTGAGCGTGCAATACTTCTTGAAAAAGCGAATGGCTATCAAAGTTTGGTGCAGTCGTAAACATTAATGTAATGAATAACTCCAGCGAATAATCATCATCTAAGCCGTAGTTCTCTGCTTTTTGGATACCAATAGCGATACGCCGATATAGCTCTGGATCATCCAGATCGTCAACATCGTCGGGATGTTCTTGTCGCAGATCCGTGGCCAACGAGCGGATAAAGTTTTTTTCCATGTATTGTTGAAAAACATCCATTTGCCCTTGTCTAATGAAAAGCATCGCATCAGCCTCTAAATTTCTTGATGTTACCTTGTAGGATATGCCCTGCGCTGTCAAGCAAGGAGTTAAGTTGAAGTGAAGGAAGGGTGCAAATGTGTATCCGGTCTCATGCTGGGGTGGTCCCCTGTTTCGATGGAAATCGCGCATCACAAGCCTTATAACAAACTGCAATTTCAAAGGCTGGATTAGGATGAGTCGCCAGGGATTATACCAATACCTCCAGACAGGGTGGATGACTGAGAAACGCGGTCGGACTGGCGGTCAGCCCATAAGCGCCGGACTGGAACACCACGATCAGGTCGCCGATATTGGCTTTCGCCAGTTCCATCCGGTCGGCCAGAATATCCAGCGGTGTGCACAGCGGTCC
This sequence comes from Candidatus Competibacter sp., assembly GCA_035447285.1. Taxonomy (GTDB): domain Bacteria; phylum Pseudomonadota; class Gammaproteobacteria; order Competibacterales; family Competibacteraceae; genus Competibacter. Next base: position 8,230 of record DAOTGT010000118.1, on the reverse strand, counting down.
GACCACCGAAACCGTCTCCCGTTCGGTGCCGACCACCCGGTTGCCGACCACGACCGGATAATTCTTGCGGATCACCTGGCCAAAGTTGCCGGATGCCGCCAAGTGATGATGCAAACCACCATCGATAATCAGGAAGGTATAGCCGCGCGACACCTTGCGGTCCACCACCTCGGCCACATAGATACCCGCTTCGCCGACCAGATAGCGGCCTAGTTCCAGCACCACTTGCGCCTGGGGTAACCGCGCCTTGACCACCGGCAGCCAGCGTTCCAGATTGGCGGCGATCGGCGCCAGATCCAGCGGCTTGTCGCCGGGGAAGTAGGGAATACCGAAACCGCCACCAATGTTGAGCAGCCGCAGTGATCCCGGCGCCTCGGCCGCCAGCCGCAGCGCCAGCTCGAAGCTGCGGTCGTGCGCTTCGACGATGGCCTCGGCTCGCAGATTCTGCGAGCCGGTGAAGATGTGAAAGCCCTGAAAATCCAGTCTCAATTCGCCGATTCGTCGCAGCAGCGCCGGGACCTGCTCGGCGTCCACCCCGAACGGCTTGGGTCCTCCGCCCATTTTCATCCCGGAGGTTTTCAGCTCGAAATCCGGGTTGATCCGCACCGCGACCAGGGGTTGCCGACCCTGTGCTTGTCCCAGCCGCGCCAGCGTTTCCAATTCACCGGGCGATTCCAGGTTGACGGTGATGCCGGCGGCGATGGCGGCGGTCAGTTCCACCGGGCGCTTGCCGGGGCCGGCGAAGCTGATCCGGCTCGGGTTCGTCCCGCTGTCCAAGGCGACGCGCAGTTCGCCCAGCGAGGCGACATCCAGTCCGTCCACCAATCCGGCCATGTGCTGGACCACCGCCGGCATCGGGTTGGCCTTGACGGCGTAGTGCAGTTCGATGGCCGGCGGCAGCGCACCGCGCAGCAGTGCCATCTTTTGGTCCAGCAAGCGGCGCTCGTAGGCATAAAACGGTGTTTGTCCGATCCGCGCCGCCAGTTGGGTCAGTGACATGCCGCCGACCCACAAGCAGTCGTCGACGACCGGAAACTGGCTCATGGGCCAGTGCGTGGGGCGGGTTTTACCCATCGCGCATACCCTTTCGATTCTCAGATAACCGTTTCCGGAAACAGCGTGCGGAACTCCTCGACCAGGCTTTTACGGTCGATCTTGCCGTTGGGATTGCGCGGCAGATCGTCGCGGCGGACGATCACCCGCAAAGGCACCATGAAATTGGGCAGATGTTGTTTGCAGCGGGTAATCAGCTCGCTTTCGTTGAAATCGTCGCACAGCGGCTTGATCACCGCGACCACCGCTTGACCAAGCATCGGATGTGGAATGCCCAACGCCGCCGCTTCGACGACCTGACCACTGCCGTAGAGCACTTCCTCGACTTCGGTGGGACTGACCCGATAGCCGGAGGTTTTGATCATGTCGTCCTTGCGACCGATGAAATACAGGAAACCCTCCTCGTCGGCACGTACCGTATCGCCGGACCAGACCGCCGGTTCGGTCAAGGGTAGGCCGGGGTTCTGGCCGGGTGCCGGGCGGAAGCGTTCGACGGTCTTGATCGGATCGTTCCAGTAACCCAACGCCACCAGCGCGCCGCGATGCACCAGTTCGCCCGGTTCGCCGGGCGCGCAGGGCGAGCCATCCTCGCGCACCACCAGCACTTCGGCATTGGGGATGGCCTTGCCGATCGAGTCCGGCCGGCGCTCGATTTCCGCCGGGGGCAGATAGGTGGAACGGAAGGCTTCGGTCAGGCCGTACATCAGGAAAGGCGTGGTTTTCGGCAAGGCCCGGCGCAGGGCCGCCAAGGTGGCGCGCGGCATGGCGCCGCCGGAGTTGGTGAAATAGCGCAAGCTGTTCACCGCCGCCGCTGGCCATTCCAACAGCGCCAGTTGCACCCACATCGGCGGTACCGCGGCCAAGCCGGTGATCTGCTCGCGGGCAACCGTGTTGATCACGTCGCGTGGTAGTAGATAATCCATCAGTACGATGCTTGCCCCCGTGGCGAAGGCAGTGGTCGTCTGGCTGAGGCCATAATCGAAACTGAACGGTAACAGCGCCAGAATACGGTCGTCGGCACGGTTGCCCAGGTATTCGGCGACGCTGAAGGCACCGGTCAGCATGTTGCGATGCGAAAGCACCACGCCCTTGGGTTTGCCGGTGCTGCCCGAAGTGTACAGAATGGCGGCCATGTCGATGTCGATGACCCGAGCCACCGGCCGGCGGGTATCGGCGTCCAGCAAGTCGGACCAGTCGATGATCTGGATGTGATGCAAACGGCGGCTGGCGGACGAGGCGCCATCGAGCAGCACCAAGCTGTGCAAGTCCGGGCAATCGGCCAGAGTCGGTTCCAGCAAATCCGCCCGGTCGCGCGTGGTGACCAGGATTCGAACGTTACAGTCGCGCAGGATATAGGCCACCTGTTCGGCTTTCAGTAACGGATTGATCGGCACGAACGCGCCACCGGCCAGTACGGTACCGAACAGAGTGGCGACGGTTTCCAGTCGTTTCGGTAGGTAGACGGCGACTCGTTCGGCCCGGTTCAGATCAAGCGCCAGCAGACCGTGGGCCGTTGCCTGAACCAGACTGGCGAGAGCGGCATAGTCCAGACTGGTCTTCCGATGAACGACCGCGACGGCGGCGGGCGCGCGTTCCGCCTGTTCGAAAATGAGTTCGTGCAGCAGTCTGGCCATGCGTGTAGGGGGTAAAGGAACTTGGTGAACGGATGATGAATGACATTATGAACGATAATAGCCGGCACTGTGGCGAATGGCGCGGTGACGAACGCCAGCGGGATGATTTTCCGGTTGGTTGGGGGTAAGGCGCATGAGATCCCGACAGGCCGAATCGACCCTGGTGCTATACATGACAAGCGGTTGTCACCTATGCGAACAAGCCGAGGCGCTGATCCGGCAACAAACCGCCTGGGTCAGTGCGATCGAGATTGTCGACGATGCGGAGTTGCTGGAACGGTACGGTGTCCGCATTCCGGTTCTGCGGCGCTTGGATACCGGCAACGAACTGGATTGGCCTTTCGATGCCATTGGAGTCCAGCGCCTGCTGAGTGGCCACCGGCCTGATTGACCGGATTTTGCATTTTGTTGGGAACTGCGTGGCCCGCGCTTTCCACGGTGATGAAAGTATTCGAGTGCAGGGTATGTTTCGACAGCGACCCGAGAGGATATCCACGATGATGAGTAACGCATTATGAGTAGTAACGCGGCAGCGATTCGCCGGGTGGCGGTTCTGGGCGCGGGCGTGATGGGGGCGCAGATCGCCGCTCATCTGGCCAACGCCGACGTGCCGGTGGTGTTGTTCGATCTGCCGGCCAAGGACGGCGATCCCAACAGGATCGTGACCGAGGCCATCGCCAACCTGGTCAAGCTGAATCCGGCGCCGTTTGCGGTCAGGGAGCGGGCCGAATCGATCCAACCCGCCAACTACGACCAGCATCTGGAGGAACTGCGGAGTTGCGATCTGCTGATCGAAGCCATCGCCGAGCGCGCGGATTGGAAGGCCGACTTGTACCGGCGGATCGTGCCTTATCTCAACGAGCGGGCGATTCTGGCCACCAATACCTCCGGCTTGCCGTTGAGCCTGTTGGCCGAATCGGTGCCGGAGACTGTGCGCCAGCGTTTCTGTGGGATCCATTTCTTCAATCCGCCGCGCTACATGGCGTTGGTGGAACTGATTCCCTGCCAGACCACCGATCCGGCCATTCTCGATCTGCTGGAAACCTTTCTGGTCAGCACCTTGGGCAAGGGCGTGGTTCGCGCCAAGGATACCCCAAACTTCGTCGCCAATCGCATCGGCGTGTTTTCCATGGTGGCGGCCATGCACCATACCCAGGCGTTGGGCTTGAGCCTGGATTTGGTGGATGCGCTGACGGGTCCGGCCATCGGTCGGCCCAGGAGCGCCACCTACCGCACCGCCGACCTCGTCGGCTTGGATACCATGGACCATGTGATCCGGGGTTCGGCGCTGGCCTTGCGACAAGATCCGTGGCGGCGCTATTTCACCGTCCCCGACTGGCTGAACGCGCTGCTCGAAAAAGGCGCGCTGGGCCAGAAAACCAGGGCCGGCATCTATGCCGACAAAGGCAAGCAGGTATTGGACCCGACCACCGGCGATTATCGGGACGCCGGCGCCCAAGCGGACGAGGCGGTGCGAGCACTCCTCAAGATCAAGAATCCCGCCGAAAAATTCGCCGCGCTGCGCGCCAGCGAGCATCCGCAGGCGCAATTCCTGTGGGCGATCCACCGCGACGTGTTCCACTATGCCGCGGTGTTGCTGGCGGAAATCGCCGATACCGCTCGCGACGTGGATTTTGCCATCCGCTGGGGTTTCGGTTGGAGCATGGGGCCGTTCGAGATCTGGCAGGCGGCCGGCTGGCGGCAGATGGTGGCCTGGATCGAGGAAGACATCGCCGCCGGCAAGGCCATGACCGCGACGCCGCTGCCGGCCTGGGTCAAGCAGGTGGACGGTGTGCATCGGCCCGAAGGCTCCTACTCGGCGGCGGAGGACGCCTACAAGCCGCGTTCGACTCTGCCGGTTTATCGGCGCCAGCTTTATCCCGAGCAAGTACTGGGCGAAGCACCGCCTCGCTACGGCGAGGCCGCGTTCGAGAACGCGGGCGTGTGGCTGTGGAGCAGTAGTGACGGCATCGGCGTGCTGAGCTTCAAGAGCAAGCTGCACATGATCGGCGACGAGGTGCTGGAGGGAGTGCTGGAGGCTTTGCGGATCGCCGAGCAGCGTTTCGACGGTCTGGTGCTGTGGCAGACCGAAGCGCCGTTCAGTATCGGGGCCGATTTGGCGCAAGCACTGCCGGCGCTGCAAGCCGGCGATGTCGTGGCGTTCGAGAACGTCGTCGCCAAGTTTCAACGCACCACCGCCGCGCTGCGCCATGCGGCGTTGCCGGTGGTGGCGGCTACACAAGGGCTGGCGTTGGGGGGTGGCTGCGAGTTTTTGATGCACTGCGACCGGGTGGTGGCGGCGCTGGAAAGCCATATCGGGCTGGTCGAGGTCGGGGTCGGGCTGATCCCGGCCGGCGGCGGCTGCAAGGAATTCGCGCTGCGAGCCATGCTCGAAGCCAAGGGCGGCGATCTGCTGCCGTTCCTGCGCCCGTATTTCGAGGCGATGGCCATGGCCAAGGTCTCGCGCAGCGCCGAGGAGGCCAGGCAACTGGGCTACTTGAGAACCGCCGACGTGATCGTGTTCAATCCCCGCGAACTGTTGTACGTCGCCAAGACGCAGGCGCGGGCACTGGCCGAGGCCGGTTATCGGCCACCGCAGCCGCGCAAGATCCGGGTGGCGGGCCGCGCCGGCATTGCCGCCTGTCAGATGATGCTGGTCAATATGCGCGACGGCGGGTTCATTTCACCTCACGATTACCGTTTGGGCCTGAGTATCGCCCACGCCCTGTGCGGCGGCGACGTCGATGCCAATGCGCTGGTGGACGAAGAGTGGTTGCTCGGGCTGGAGCGTAAGCGCTTCGTCGAACTGGCCCAGACCCCACAGACCCAGGCCCGGATCGAGCACATGCTCAAGACCGGCAAGCCGCTGCGCAACTGATCGACCGGAGAAGCCATTGATGAGCAAGCAAATCCAGGATGCTTACATCGTCGCCGCCGCGCGGACGCCGGTCGGCAAGGCGCGCGGCGTGTTTCGCAACACCCGCCCGGATGACTTGTTGGCCCATGTGCTGCGGGGGGTGATGGATCGCTGTCCGGGGTTGGACCCGAAGCGGATTGGCGACGTGATCGTCGGCTGCGCCATGCCGGAAGGCGAGCAGGGCATGAACGTGGCTCGCATCGGTCTGTTGTTGGCCGGATTGCCCGATAGTGTGCCGGGCATGACCCTCAACCGTTTCTGCGCGTCTGGCGTGGAGGCGGTGGCGCGGGCCGCCGATCGCATTCGGCTGGGCGAGGCTGACGCGATGTTGGCCGCCGGTACGGAAACCATGACCATGATCCCGATGGGCGGCAACAAGCTCGCCCTCAATCCCGAGATATTCGCCCGAGATGAAAATGTCGGCATCGCCTACGGCATGGGTTTGACCGCCGAAAAGGTGGCGGAGCAGTGGAAAATTTCGCGCGAGGATCAGGATGCCTTTGCGGTGGAGAGCCATCGTCGCGCGACCGCCGCCATCGCCAATGGCGAGTTCCAACAGGAAATTCTGCCCTACACGGTAATGGAGCGACTGCCGGACCAGCGGACCATGCAGATGCGAATCCGCGAGCGAATGGTGGAGAACGACGAAGGTCCGCGCCCCGACAGCAGCTTGCCAGCCCTGGCCAAGCTCAAACCCGCGTTTGCGGCCAGGGGCAGCGTCACCGCCGGCAACAGTTCGCAGATGAGCGATGGGGCCGGGGCGGTGCTGCTGATGAGCGAGCGCCTGGTCCGGCAGTTGAACCTGACGCCGCTGGCGCGCTTCGTCAGCTACGCCGTGGCCGGCGTGCCGGCGCGGATCATGGGCATCGGTCCCATTGCCGCCATTCCGAAGGCGCTCGATTTGGCCGGGTTGCGCAAGGACGATATCGATTGGTTCGAGCTGAACGAAGCGTTCGCCGCGCAGAGTCTGGCGGTGATGCGCGAGCTGGAACTGGACCCGCTCAAGGTCAATCCCTTGGGTGGGGCGATTGCGTTGGGCCATCCGCTGGGCGCGACCGGGGCGATCCGTACCGCCACGCTGGTCCATGGTCTGCGCCGACGCGGTGGCAGATACGGCATGGTGACCATGTGCATCGGCACCGGCATGGGCGCGGCGGGGGTGTTCGAGGTGCTGTAGGCGATTTCCGTGCCCAACGATCGAGCCCGCCGAGATAAGCCTTGGCGGGCTTTTTTTATTGGGGATCGGTCTGGACGAGGGTTGCCGGGTGGCGGCATTTCGTTATGCTGCCGACTTGAGTTAAAGCAAACAGAAGGAGATTGCGCATGACTATGACTGCGATACGTGCGGACGCCGGCCAGGGCTGGGGCTGGATCGTCGAAGGCTGGGGGCTGTTCGTTAAAGCGCCTGGAGTCTGGATCGTGATGTTGCTGATTTATCTGGCCATCAGTGTGGTGTTGTCGCTGGTCCCGTTCGTGGGGATGATCGCCCAGGCGTTGCTGAGTCCGGTGCTGGTCGGCGGGATGTTGTATGGGGCGGCGCTCCAGGCACGGGGCGAGACTTTGGAAATCGGTCATTTGTTCCAGGGCTTTCGAGACCAGGAGCGGATGGGGCCGCTGGTGATGCTGGGCTTGATCAGCGTGGCCGGTTACGTGCTGATCACGCTGGTATTGGTGATGTTCGTGGGGGGCGGCATGATGATGGGGGCGATGATGGACGGCGCCAGCACGGGCATGCCGCGCGAGGCGATGGGCGGACTGTTCGTTGGCGCCGGCCTCGTGGCCGTGTTGATCGTGATGACCATCGGTCTGGCGATCGCCATGGCCCTGTTCTACGGCGTTCCCCTGGTCATGCTGGCGGGGCAGAATGCCTGGCCCGCCGCGCAAGCCAGCGTCGCGGCCTGCTGGATCAACATGTTGCCCTTGCTGGTATTTGGCTTGGTCTATATGGTGCTGGCGGTGGTGGCGATGATTCCGCTCGGACTTGGTTTCCTGGTCCTGCTGCCGGTGACGATCTGCGCCGTGTATGCCAGCTATCGGGAAGTCTTCGAAGAAACGCCGCCGCCGGGTATCAGGCTGGCCAAATAGCAGGTAGGCGAGGGGGGCTGTGATTCCCCTCGCATGGAGAGGTGGATTGAGCTAGTTCAGGTCCAGCGCGTATGGCTTGAGATCCTTTAGCGAGACCACCTCCAGCGCCGCTTCGTGCGTCGCCGTCAGCAGCACGCGCGGCGCCATGCCGGCGTCCAGCGCTTCCTTCCAACGGGCGGCGCACAGGCACCAGCGGTCGCCGGGACGCAAGCCGGGGAAGGCGAACGCCGGCACGGGGGTGCTCAGATCGTTGCCGCGCGATTTGCTGAACGCCAGGAACTCGGCGCTGACTTGGACGCAGATCGCGTGGCAGCCCGGATCCTGGGGGCCGGTTTCGCATTTGCCGGTACGGGTGAAGCCGGTCATGGGTGAAGTGCAGCAGGTTTCCAGCATGCCGCCGAGTGCGTTTTTTGCGGTTGTCATGACGCTTTCCAGGATGAAGGGGTAGGGGAAGGAGTCGTGGTGGCTTGGGTTGGCGCGCAACGTGTAGCCCGACGTGCCCAAGAGAAATCCTTTTGTGCATTGTAGAGCCGAATCGACC
>DAOTGT010000117.1:0-10555 GCA_035447285.1 Candidatus Competibacter sp. | reverse complement strand
GGAAAATCCGCCGGCAGGTCCAATTTGATTCGCGCCATGCGCCGCCTCGACAAAAAGCGGAAATCCGCTTTATAAATTATAATGTTAACCTAATCGCACCCTTAAAGGAACCAGCGGTTGCGGCGGGGATTGTAAACGATTATCGCGGAAAAACGGACCGTCGGCCGGCTGCCAAACATAATAGGTTTCACCATAACCACATTATTCAAGAAGCGACCAGCAAGGCGAGGCTAGCCAGTGTAACCCGTCGGATGGTTTATTATTCAGGTGTGCATTGGATTGTTTCTCAAACCATCCGCCATTTTTCGAAGTAATAATTGGCCGGAAGGGCTGCTGAAGGCGCGATAAACCCAGCTTTAATCGGCGCGGAACGACTCAAACTCAGGACTGAAGCACCCCTCACTTTTCAGTTGCATATTCTCTGAGCTTGCGGGATATTTTTGTTACACAACCGCTGGGGGAGAGACTCATGAAATCAACCGTCATCATCCTTGCCATTTCCTTGTTTCAAGTCGCAGCCATCGGGCAAACGATGTACAAGTGCCCCGATCCTGCTGGCGTCGTCAAGTTCCAGCAGATGCCGTGCTCCCCCACCGGCGGCGGCGAAGCAGTCAAAGTGAAGCCGATCCCCGCTGGAGTTGGATCAGGGCTCAGCGACGACGCCAAGCACTACCTGGACGAACAAACCGCGCAACGCACCGAGCGCAACCGACTCTCGGCAGAGGAAGACAAGCGTCAGCAGGCGCTCAACGTCGAAAAAGCCAAGGTGCGGGCAGCGGAAGAGCAGGCCGCCGCGCAACGCGCCACGGCCGCCGCCATTTGGGCCACCGGCAGGGGGTATTGATGACCTGCCACGGACGGCGCCACAACCAGCAAGGCGAGGCTAGCCAGTTCGCCAACCCCAGGGCGGCGCGATTCACGGTTCGCCAACCCCAAGGGCGGCGCAACTCACGGTCGGCGCAATCTCCGAGTCACGCGCCACCCGCATAGTAGGTGACGACGGCATTGCGGTTCAGTTTTCCGGCACCGGTGAGCGGCAATTCGGCAACCGGCCGGATTTGCTTGGGCACCTTGTAATCAGCCAAATAGTCCCGACAAAACGCCTTGAGTTCCTCTTCCGTGGCACTTCCGCCGGCATGGAAAACCACCAGCGCGACCGGCACTTGTCCCCATTTCGGATCGGGAATACCGGCGCAAATTGCCCCGGCGATGGCTGGGTGCTTGGCCAAGGCTTGCTCGATCTCTTCCGGAGAGATGTTTTCTCCCCCGGAAATGAACATGTTGTCCGCCCGCCCTTTGATGAAAACCAAGCCATCCCGATCTCGCTCGGCCAAATCGCCCGTATAAATCCAGCCGTCTTGATCGATGACCTTCTCGGTCCGCGCCGGATCGTGGAGATAACCGTCGAAGTTATGCGGGCTGCGCAGACACAACACCCCCGTTTCACCGGGCACCACCTCTTGTCGGGATTCCGGATCGACGATCTTGGCATCGCAATGAAACATGGATGTGCCGATACTGGTCGAATAGGTCAGCAATTCCTCCAGTGAATCGGAGCGCGGAATGTAGGCGAAATTGGAGGGACCGGCCTCGGTCATTCCATAGGTCTGACTGATGGGAATGCCTTTGTCCAAGAAGACCTGCATCACCGCTTTCGAGCAGGGCGCGGCAGCGGTGGTGATCGCCTTCAGCTTGGAAAAATCGGTTTCCCCGAATTTCGGATGGGCGATCAGGAATTGCAGCATGGCTTCCACCGCGCCAAAGTTCTCGACACGCCCTGCGTGGATCAATTCCAGCATCAGGCCGGGATTGAATTCACGCATCAAAATGCCGGTGATGCCTGCGTAGAACAGCGGCGTGAAGGTGTTCCATCCGCCGATGTGAAAGAAAGGAAAGGTGATCAGTACGGTTCCGTAAGCGCCGACGAGGCCGATGGCGAGAATATCGACCGCGTTCCAGACCATTTGCCGATGCGACACGATACAGATTTTCGGCACGGCGGTCGTACCGCCGGTATGGACGTAGAGGCAGATATCGCTCATCGCCAGTGGAACGTTCACCTCCCTCGCGTCAGTTTTCAGGATGACGTTTTCGAAAAAGTTTCGCTCATCGTCTACATCGATGACCGATCGAACCGATGACGGCATCGACAAGGAGGCGACCAGCTCGGCGAACAAGTGCTCGTAAACGAGAGCGCTGGGTTGAAGACGCGCCAGCAAATCCTCCAGTTCCGGCTTTTTCAAACGTTGGCTCAACGGCGCCAAAATGATCCCTAGTTTTCCGCAGGCCAAATAAATGTCGATCGCCTCGATCCGGTTGCGGCAAATCAGCGCGATGACATCTCCCTTGCGCAGTCCCAGCACGTCGCTCAGATAAGTTCCCACCCGGCAAGCCCGCTCGTTCATGTCCCGAAAGGTGTAGGACTGTTGGGTGAAGGAGTCGTACAGGGCAGTCCGATTAGGCGTCAGGGCAGCGCGGCGTCCGGCCCAATCGCCGACCCAGTGCATGGGCAGATCGTCATAACTTTGAATGAATCCCATTGGAAATCTCCTCCGATCGAGTACTAAAAACACGGGTTTCGAGTTTTGGATGCTGGTGCGTCGCAGCGCGCACGCCAGTCCATCGGCCTTCATCCGCTGTGCCGCAACGCGACAGGCGACGGATCGATGGTAAGCTGTTTGCCCGGCCGGCGAATACCGGCGCTTCCTTGGAGGCTAGCATGCTGATCGACTACGACATGCCGCTCTGGCGGCCGCCATCCGAAGCCAACAGTTTCATTTTACAGGCAACCTTGGGTTGCAGTTTCAATCGGTGCAGCTTTTGTTCGATGTACCGGACCAAGCAGTTCGTCGTGCGGCCGTTGGAACAGATTCAGTCCGAAATTCGGGCCATGGCGCGCGCGTATCCCGGAACGCGGCGGGTGTTTCTAGCCGACGGCGACGCCTTGGCCACGCCGACCGAACAGCTATTGGCGATCTTGCAAGCCCTGCACCTTGCCTTCCCCCGACTGGAGCGGGTGTCCAGCTATGCCCTGCCCGTCAATCTACTCAAGAAATCGGTCGACGAACTGCGGCAACTACGGGAAGGTGGGCTGACGCTGCTGTATTACGGCATCGAAACCGGTTCGGCGGATTTGCTGAAACGAATTACCAAGGGCGCCACGCCGGAGGTGATGGTCACTGGACTGACCAAGGCCAAACAGGCGGGCTTGACCCTGTCGGCGACGGTGGTTCTCGGGCTGGGCGGGCAAGCGTACTGGCGAGAGCACATCGACGCCACCGCCGAGCTGGTCAATCAAGTGGAACTCGATTACCTGTCCACCTTGCAGTTGATGCTCGATCCAACGATCGAGGACGAGTTTCGCCGCAAGTTTCGCGAACCGTTCCAATTACAGGACGACCAAGCGCTGCTGGAGGAACAGGCCCGGCTGATCGAGCGGCTGGCCCCACCCGCGCCCCTGACCTTCCGCTCCAACCACGCCTCCAACGCCCTGGCGCTGGCCGGCGTCCTGCCTCGGGATCAACCGGCGCTGCTGGACACGCTGGCGACGGCGTTGGCCGGACAGGTGGCGTTAAGGCCGGACTGGCTGCGCGGCTATTGACATCGGCTCCAGCGCGCGGATTTCCGGCTGTGGCGGCGCCGCGTCGCGCAAGGCGGCGAGGATTCGGTCTTCCAGTTCGATGCGTTCCGCCAGATCCTCGCCCAACAGCGACAGATCTTCCCGCAATTCGGCCAGATCCGTATCGGACGAGGCACCGTCATAGCGGTCGTGGAAGGCCAGCGCCGTCTGGGTGGTGAGGGCAATACGCCCATAAAGCTGCCGGGCCAAATCGCGGGCCGGGTTGTAAGGCGAATCGGCCGGCTGATCTTCCAACGCCTGATAGACCTCGAACGGCCCCAAGGCCAGGTAATCCACCAGCGACTGGCGAAACTGGCGCAGTAGATGCTGGACCGGCTCGGTCAGCACGAACGGTTTCAGCGCCGCCAGCTTATTGTACAAAACCAGACTTTGTTGGCGGGCCGCCAGCAGCTTGCGCACCAAATCCGGCAGCGCCTTGCTGTGGAGTGAATCGACGACGATTGCGGCGTTCATGCGGCATCCTCACGATGGTGGGTCTGTTCTGTTTGCTTTATTGGCGCTTATTCAACCGCGAAGCTGCTTGCGGCTCTCGCCCTATGCTAATCAACGGCGGCTTGCTTTCCAACCGATAAAACGTCTAGTGGGCGCTGGCGACCCGTCCCGCCACCACTTCGTTGCGCAGGTAGACCGGCAGTGCCAAGTCGGGCGACACCCAACCGGCGCGCTGACGTGGAACGGCCGCCAATCGCGCCACGTCGGCGGCGCGGGGATAGCGCTCCTCCAAACAACCGCGCACCGGCAACCGCCGGGATAAAACCGTCGAGTGAACCCGCCAGCCGCCGCCAGCGCCGAACCAGTCGTCCCCCGCTGGCGCGGTCACGGCCGTCGGCGCGCACACCCGCTCCTCTCCCAGCAATTCGGCATCGTCGGCGGTCACGGCATAGGTTCCCCAGTAAACTTCGCTCATGCGGGCGTCCAGCGCCACCGCCAAGCGGGCGTAGCCGGTTTCCCGCCCCACGCCCAGCGCCAGCGCCGCCAGCGTGGACACCGGCACCACCGGCAGATCGGCGGCGAAAGCGATACCCTGCGCGATGCCGACCGCGATCCGCACCCCGGTAAAAGCCCCTGGCCCCCGTCCAAACGCGACGGCGTCCAGTTGCGCCGGTCTCAGGCCGACCTCGGCCAGCACCGCATCGATCATCGGTAGAATCAAGGCAGCGTGGCGACGTGGCGCCAGTTCGTAGCGTTCGTGCACGACACCATCCACCCACACGGCGGCGGAACAGGCGTCGGTCGCGGTATCGAGAGCGAGCAGTTTCATGGAGCTCCTGGGTTGGGGCGGGATTGCGGAACATATGATTGGTCAAGGCCACCGCCCGTATTATATTGACCGTTGTCCTAGAAACAGCAACGAGCCCCGGAAACCCAAAGAATCCCGGCCCCTGGAACAGTCGCCACCATGAATCTTGAAAAAGTCATCTTCGGTTTCTTCATCGTCCTCGCCGCCACTCTGAATTTCGGCTTTTTCGTCGGCGATATCGACAACCCCGTCCATCACGACGTGTACGAGCTATTCGCCGCCATCGTGGTCAACTTGATCGCCACGGTGCTCAAGTTCGGCGACCGCACCCACATCGGGGCGATTCATCTATCCACCAGCCTGGTGGCGGATCTGCAATTGATCGCGGCGGCGCTGGTCTGGAGCTACGGCACCCAGGTGGTCGGCGCCGAGCTGACCCCGGAAACCACCGCCAAAGTGGTCTCGCTCTCCGGCGGCGCCTTGTTCGCCAACATCGTGTCGATGGTGATCCTGATCGCCGAAACCATCATGCAGAAAAGATGAATCCCGACGTCCAAGAAAGCACTTTTTTCCTGGCGCTGCGGCGGATGCGGGCGCCGCTGATCACGCTTATCCTGATCTACGCGATCTCGGTGCTGGGCCTGACGCTGATCCCCGGCATCGATGCCGAAGGCCAGCCGACCCGGATGAGTTTCTTTCACGCCTTCTATTTCATCAGTTATACCGCGACCACCATCGGCTTTGGAGAAATCCCCAACGCCTTTTCGGAATCGCAGCGGCTGTGGATCATTCTCTGCATCTACCTGTCGGTGATTGGCTGGGCGTATTCGATCGGCGCCCTGCTGGCGCTGCTGCAAGATCAGAATTTTCAGAACGCCGTGCGCGTGCAGCGCTTCAACCGGGTGGTGCGGCATTTACGGGAACCGTTCTATCTGGTCTGCGGCTACGGCGAAACCGGGCAACTGCTTTGCCGCGCGCTCGACCAGCGGGGGATACGGGCGGTGGTGGTCGAAATCGAAGAGGCCAGGGTCAGCCAACTCGATTTGCACGGCTACTCCGCCGATATTCCGGCGCTGGTGGCCGACGCCCGGCAACCGGAAATCCTGAAACTGGCGGGACTGACCCACCGCTGCTGCCTGGGCGTCATCGCCCTGACCAACGACGACGACGCCAATCTGGCCATCGCCATCTGCGCCCGCCTGCTGGCGCCCGCCCTGCCTGCGCTGTGCCGGGCCGAAACCGCCGAAACCGCCACCAACATGGCTTCCTTCGGCACCCGCCATATCATCAACCCCTTCGACAAGTTCGGCCGCTACCTGGCGCTGGCCCTGAACGCGCCGGCGGCCTATCACCTGCTGGAATGGTTGACCGGCGTGCCCGGCACGCTGGTCGTACCGCATCGCGACCCCCCGCGCGGCCACTGGCTGCTATGCGGTTACGGCCGTTTCGGAAAAGCCATGGTCTCGGCCCTGGAGCAGGAAGGCGTGCTGGTAACCATCATCGACCACGACCCACCCCCGGACGACGCGCAACGGCACTGGGTGCGCGGCGACGGCACCGGGGTACCCGCCCTGTTGGAAGCCGGCGTTCGGAACGCCGTGGGCATCGCCGCCTGCACCTGCGACGACATGAGCAATCTGTCGATCGTGGTCACGGCGCGGGAGCTGAACCCCGAACTGTTCGTGGTGCTGCGGCAAAACCTGCAAGCCAATCAGGCGCTGTTCGATGCGTTCGAGTCCGATTTCACCGTTGTGCCGAGCCAGATCGTCGCCCGGGAATGTCTGGCGATCCTCACTACCCCTCTGCTGGCTCCCTTCCTGTGGCAGATCAAACAGCGCGGCGAGTCCTGGGCCAGCACCCTGCTGGATCAATTGACCGAGCGCTTTGGCTGGCAAGCACCCACCGTGTGGGGCGTGTGCGTGGACACCAACCAATCCCCGGCACTGCTGAACTGGCTGACGCAGGCTCCTCGCGAAACCGCGCTGGGCGATTTGCTGCGCGACCCGCACGATCGCGCCGAGGAACTGGCATGCCGGGTTCTGTATCTGGCGCGGGACGATGGCGGTTCGACCGTGATGCTGCCGCATCGCCGAACCGTGGTTCGATCGGGCGACCAGTTGCTGTTCGTCGGCCAAGGCGCGGCGCGGCGCGCGCTCGAACTCACCCTGAACAACGAAAACGCTCTCGATTATGTGCTGCGGGGCCGGGAGGTTCCCGGCGGTTGGGTTTGGGAACGACTGGCCAGGAGTCACGGCGGTGCGGCACGCTCCGCCGACAAAACGAAAGCGGACCGCACCATCGCCTGATCGGGTCGCGGGTCGCGGTTCGCGCCGCCCTCAGGCGCGTGATTCGACCTTGGCCTCGGCCTGCTCCCGTTCCCGGGCCCTGCGCCAGGCCGGACGCGCCAGCAGGCGCGTGGTGTAGGACTCCAGACTATCGTGCTCCAATGGCAGTTCGAAAGCCTGTGCCCAGGCCAGCGTGTGCGCGACCAGAATGTCGGCGGCGGTGAAACCGTCGCCCACGATGAACTCGCGCCGACCCAGCCCTTCCGCCAGGATCTTGGCCGCCACCGAAAATTCCCAGCGCGCGGTCTCCAGCACCACCGGCGCCCGCCGCCGTTCCGGCAAGGCGAAAGTGTGCTTGCCGATGGTCCAAAGCGGCTGCTCCAGCTCGCTCAAGGCAAAGTAGCACCACTGGTCGTAACGGGCACGTTCCTGGCCGCCGACCGGCGGCGTCAACCCCGTGGCCGGAAACCGATCGCCGATGTAGGTACAGATCGCGCCCGACTCGGTCAGCACGAATTCGCCATCGACCAGGGTCGGCACCTTGCCGCCGACGTTGAGCGCCAGATACTCGGGCCGCCAGCCGGCGCCGGCCCTGAGATCGACATGGACGCATTCGTACTCCGCGCCGACTTCCTCCAACGCCCAGACCACCCGACTGGAGCGGGAATTGGGAAACCCGTAAACCATGAACATGACCGCATCCTCCCGTGGATTCGAAGCCGCTTCACGAATTCTGATGGTGATCGGAACTTTTTTTCCTGATCTTGCGCTCGGCCGGTTTGCCTTGGCCTCCCCTCAACGGTTTTTCCTGAGGATCCGACAACCTGGAAACCGGTCGTCTCCGTTCCGGTTCGGATGCGTCGAGGCGACTGATGTTCAACATGTACTGCCGCACCCGGACTTTCCTGAGGTGCTGGAAGATCTCGGCGGGCATGCCGTCAGGCAGGTCCACGGTGCTGTAGTCGTCGTGAATCTGGATACGACCGA
Organism: Candidatus Competibacter sp.; assembly: GCA_035447285.1. Classification (GTDB taxonomy): domain Bacteria; phylum Pseudomonadota; class Gammaproteobacteria; order Competibacterales; family Competibacteraceae; genus Competibacter. The sequence continues at coordinate 2,403 of DAOTGT010000117.1, read as the reverse complement.
TATAGCGGCTTTCGATCCCTGCCTCGTTGGCGATGGCGCCGACGATATTCTGCGGGGTCGCGCCGTGCTGGTGGCCGACTTCGAGCCGGTAGCGCACCAGATCGGCATCGGCGGATTCTCTTGAGCGTTTGCGCGGTTTGTCGGATCTCGCCGGCCCTTCCGGTTCCGACCGGATGCGGGCATTGGCGGCCTCCGCCGGATCGGCGGTTTCCTCGACCCGCAACGGGCGGTCGCGCTGGGCCAGATAGGTCAATGCCGCGGCGATGTCGTTCGGGCCGATCTCCTGTTCCTTTTCCAGTTGGGCGACCACGCCGTGGAAAAAGTCCAGGTCTTCCGAGGCGAGCACGTCCAGGATCTGCTGCTTGAACTGCGCCAGGCGATGGGCCGCGATCACTTTCCGGGTCGGCAGTGGCATCGACTCGATGGGCTGACGGGTCGCCTTTTCGATGGCCCGCAGCATCCGCATCTCGCGCGGCGCGACGAACAGAATGGCATTGCCCGAACGGCCGGCGCGACCGGTGCGGCCGATGCGATGGATATAGGCTTCGGTGTCGTAGGGGATATCGTAATTGATGACGTGGCTGATGCGCGGCACGTCGAGCCCGCGCGCCGCCACGTCGGTGGCGACGACGATATCGAGGCCGTTGTTCCTGAGCTGTTCGATGGTGCGCTCGCGCAGCACCTGGCTCATGTCACCCTGCAGGGCGGCGCAGGCGTGACCGCGCGCTTCCAACCGCTCCGCCAGTTCGGTGGCGGTGACCTTGGTGCGCACGAACACCAGCACCGCGTCGACATCCTCCACCTCCAGGATGCGGGTCAGAGCGTCGAGTTTATGCAGACCGCTGACCTGCCAGTAGCGCTGCCGGACCGAGGTGACGGTGGCGGTGTTGGTCTGAATCTTCACTTCCCGAGGATCGCGCAGATGGCGGTGCGCCACCCGGCGGATCGGCTCGGGCATGGTGGCCGAGAACAGGGCGATCTGCCGCTGCGGCGGCGTGTGTTCGAGAATCCAGTCCACATCCTCGATGAAGCCCATCCGCAGCATTTCATCGGCCTCGTCCAACACCAGGGTACGCAAGCCTTCTAGCACCAGACTCTCCCGGCGCAGGTGATCCATGACGCGACCCGGCGTGCCGACCACCACATGCGCCCCGCGTTTGAGCTGACGGAGCTGGTTGCTCATGCTCTGACCACCGTAGATGGGCAGCACATGAAAGCCGGGCAGATGATGGGCATAGCCCTGGAACGCTTCGGCGACCTGAATGGCCAGCTCGCGGGTGGGCGCCAGCACCAACGCCTGCGGTCGCCGCTCGGCCAGATCCAGTTTTTGCAGGATCGGCAGGGCAAAGGCGGCGGTCTTGCCGGTGCCGGTCTGCGCCTGACCCAACAGGTCATGGCCGTCCAGCAGGTGAGGAATGGTGGCCGCCTGAATCGGCGAGGGGGCTTCGTAGCCGAGTTCTTGCAGTCTTTGCAGCAGCGGCGGGGAAAGCGCCAATTGTTCGAATGAGGTAATGAGAGATGACATACGCGAAACGGTACCTTGATTGGGGAGGCGCTGATCGAAGACGGACTACCGTGGACGCAATAACAACGGCAAGGACTTCAGCCTGGCCAAAGCGTCTCAGCCGGAGCAGGTCACAACCCGCCGCCGCCGCCGAAATTTGTTGACGATATACCAACGCCAGAACAGATGGGCGGTGCAAAAGGTGAGAACTCCCGCCACTATGCCCACGACCAGCGAGCCAACCAGCAGAGGTGGGCCAATGGCGCCGGCCTGTTGCAACAGCCAGTGCAGCGAAAGCTCGAACGTCCAGCTCTGCGGCGGACTACCCAGCAGCCAAGCGCCAAACCGATAGGTGAGGTAAAAAATGGGTGGCATGGTCAGCGGATTGGTGATCCAGACCATCGCCACCGCCACCGGCAGGTTGAAGCGCAGCCAGGCAGCGGCGGTGGCAGCCAGCAGCATCTGCCAGGGAAAGGGAATGAAGGCGAAAAACATGCCGGCCGCCAGCCCGCGCACGGTGGGGCGGCGACTGAAATGCCACAGACGGGGATCGTGCAACAGTTCCCCGAGAAAACGGAGATTCCTATGCGCGCGCAAGTGCTGCGGATCGGGCAGATAACGCTGCAAAAACAGTTTCATGGGCGACGAAAATTCAACCAAGGCGCACACGTTGACGAAGAGCACGACTTTCGGGCACTGCAAAAAATTCTGGCCGGTGGATGATTATACGCTAACGGTCGCGACGCAAACCCCTTTTTATAATGAGTCATTTGCGTCATTCCATTGTCGCGCGATCATGCCCTAAACCCGATCGCTCAATCCTGGCGAATCGCTCGCGAGTGCGGCGGCGGCTGGCGCCGCATCGTGCAATTGCGCCGTCAGCCGCCGTTCGATGGCAT
>DAOTGT010000116.1:0-10590 GCA_035447285.1 Candidatus Competibacter sp. | reverse complement strand
TGGCCTTGGCCATGTACTGGTGCGTGCGCGGGGGCCGGGAGGAGGCATACGATCACCCAACACCCCTAGAAAAAAAACGCAAGAACAAACCGATCCTGACCCTTGGAGCTTTAGAAAGCTCGCCCGCGGCGCCGTCTCCTGGTTCACCCGGGGTCTGCGCGCGATCCGCCGGAAGCTACAAATGCAACAACCTTTACCCCCCTTCTATCGCCTCTGCCCCGTCAGGAGAAACTGATAGGTGGTGAGATGGTATCATGTGGAATATTGACAAGGGCTGAGCATGCGGTCAATGCGAGCAGAGGTTTTCCCGTGGAACCAGCTCACGCTACCACTGTGATCCGACCACCGTCTCTCTTTTGCCAACCTGCCCGATCCTCGTCACTTCGACTTTGGAAAAGCCCAAAAAAAACGGCTTGATGTTAAAACATCAAGCCGTTTTTTTCATTGGTCGGGGCGAGAGGATTTGAACCTCCGACCACCTGCACCCCATGCAGGTGCGCTACCAGGCTGCGCTACGCCCCGGTTCGCGGCGATCGCCCGCCGCAAGGGTTGGCAATGTTAATGCAATCCATGCCGCTTGCCAAGCGCTTCGTCACCGAACGATCTACTGTGCTTCCCCCTTAAAAGCGTCCACCCGCGCCTTGAGCTTCTGCCCAGGCCGAAAGGTCACCACCCGTCGCGCGGTAATGGGGATTTCCTCTCCTGTTTTAGGGTTGCGACCCGGGCGCTGGTTCTTATCGCGCAGGTCGAAATTGCCAAACCCGGACAGCTTCACTTGTTGCCCCTGTTCCAGAGCGCTGCGGATCTCCTCGAAAAAGATCTCCACCAAATCCTTGGCCTCGCGCTTGTTAATGCCCAGTTCTTCGAACAAACGTTCCGCCATATCGGCTTTTGTCAGTGCCATGCTCTAAACCCTAAGCGTTGCGCCAAACTGTTCCGCCAGTCCAGCGATGATGCCGGATACGGTCTCCTCGACCACATTGTCAGTAAGATTGCGCGAGAAATCCTGTAAAATCAATCCTAAAGCCAAACTTTTCCGGCCATCGGAAATTCCCGGACCCCAATAAACATCGAAAAGCCACACATCGCGCAATAATTCGCCGCCGTGCTGGCGTATACAGTCCCGAACCGCCTGGACCGAGGTCGCCTCATCCACCACAATCGCGATATCGCGGCGACTGGCTGGAAAGCGGGACAGCTCGTGAAATATCGGCACGCGCGCCGTTTGCAGCCCGCCAAGCGCCAACTCGAATACGAAGGCATCGCCCTCCACATCCAGTTCTCGCGCCACTCGCGGGTGCAAGGTGCCCAGCCAACCAACCCGTGCGCTGGCCCTCTCGATCCGCGCGCACTGGCCGGGATGCAACGCCGGGTGAACGGCCGCCACGAAGGCGAACGCCTCTGGCTCTCCGGTCAATGCCAACAGCGCCTCGACTTCGCTCTTGAGATCGAAAAAATCCGCCGCCCGTTTCGGCAATCCCCACTGTTCCGGCAGCGCGGTACCCGCCAGCACCCCGCCGAGATACGGTTCTTGTCGCAGACCGTCGTTGGCCGGAACAAACGTCAGGCCGTACTCGAACAACCTGACTCGCGGTTGCTGGCGCTTCTGGTTGTGAATCAATGCCTTGAGCAAGCCCGGCCATAGGCTGGTGCGCATCGCCGCCAAGTCGGCGGAAATCGGATTGGTCAGCGCCAGCGGTTGCCGCGCCGGGTCGAGCACGGCCTGGAACGCTGGATCGACAAAGCTATAGGTGATCGCCTCTTGAAAGCCGCGCTGCACCAGCGCCTCCTTAAAGCGTGCCAGCGCAACCTGCCGTTCCGATTGCGGCGGCATCTCCAGGCGGGTCAGGGAGCGGTTGCCCGGCAGCCGGTCATAACCATGCACGCGGGCGATTTCTTCGATCAGATCCACCTCCAAGCGAATATCGAAGCGGCTACTGGGAGGAACGACCAACCAATGATGCACCTCGACCGCCACCGCCATGCCCAACCGCCGGAGGATGTCCTCGATTTCAGCGGCGGGAATGTCCAGACCCAGCAGCAAGCGGACTCGCTCCGGTCGCAACCGGATCGCCGACTCCGCCGGCAGGAATTCGGGCGCCACCGCCTCAATGATCGGTCCTGGCTGGCCGCCGGCGATGTCCAACAACAATCGGGTGGCCCGTTCGGCGGCACGATGTTGCAGTTGTGGATCGACACCACGCTCGAAACGGTACGACGCATCGGTCTGCAAGCCATAGCGGCGGGCACGACCAGCGATGCTGGTCGGAGTGAAGAAGGCGCTTTCCAGAAACACGTCGCGGGTCACATCGGTGCAGGAACTGATTTCGCCGCCCATGATGCCGGCCAGCGCCAGCGGCCCGGCTTGGTCGGCAATCAGCAAGGTTTCCGCGTCCAGCTCCACCACGACCCCGTTCAGCAGTTCCAGACGATCGCCGGGCCGGGCGCGACGCACTTCGATACCACCGGTCAACCGGTTCAGGTCGAAGGCATGCATCGGCTGGCCGAGTTCCAACATCACGTAGTTGGTCACGTCCACCAACGGTCCCAGACTACGCAGACCAGCGCGGCGCAAGCGTTCCTTCATCCACAGCGGCGTCTCGGCGGTCGGATCGACGTTGCGGATGACTCGACCCACATAACGCGGACAATCGGCCGGATCGAGCAAGGTCACCGGAAACGTCGCGTCCAGCACCGACTCCACCGCGGCAGCCGGTAACACCCGAAACTCGCAACGGTTGAGCACCGCCACCTCGCGGGCGATGCCTTCCATACCCAGACAGTCGCCGCGATTCGGTGTCAACTCGATCTCGATAACGACATCATCCAGCGCCAGCAACTCGCGCAGGTTCTGGCCAGGCCGGCTATCCGGCGGTAACGGCAACAACCCCTCCGAGGTTTCCGCCAAGCCCAATTCCTTGGCCGAGCACAACATGCCGCGCGACTCGATCCCCCGCAACTTGGACTTTTTGATGGCCAGCCCGCCGGGCAATACCGCGCCGATCAATGCCGTCGGCGCACACAGGCCGATGGCCACATTCGGAGCGCCGCAAACGATTTGCAGCGGTTCCGTATCGCCCACGTCCACAGTCGCCACTCGCAAGCGATCGGCTTGGGGATGCGCGACCAAGTCCATCACCCGACCGACCACAATCCGATCGAAAGCCGGGGCAGCCGGCTCGATACGATCCACTTCCAGACCGGCCATGGTCAGTTGCGCCGCCAGTTCGGCGCCCGACACTGCGGGATCGACCCATTCTCGCAGCCACTGCTCGCTGACTTTCATGCCGGTGACCTCACTGAAACTGCCGCAGAAAGCGCAGATCGTTGTCGAAGAACAGCCGCAGGTCGTTGACGCCGTAGCGCAGCATGGCCAACCGCTCGACGCCCATGCCGAAGGCATAACCGGTATAGCGTTCGGCGTCGATGCCGATCTGCTCGAACACCGCCGGATGCACCATGCCGCAACCCAGGATTTCCAGCCAGCCGCTGTGCTTGCAGACCCTGCAACCGTCACCGCCGCAGATCACGCACTGAATGTCCACCTCGGCGGATGGCTCGGTGAACGGAAAATAAGAAGGCCGGAAACGCACCGCCAAATCGCGTTCGAAGAACTGGCGCAGGAAATCGTCCAACACCCCCTTCAGGTCCGCGAAGCTGACCGCTTCATCCACCAGTAATCCCTCGACCTGATGGAACATCGGGCTGTGCGTCACATCCGAATCGCAGCGGTAAACCCGGCCGGGCGCGATGATCCGCACTGGCGGTTCCCGTTGCTCCATCACCCGGATCTGCACCGGCGAGGTATGAGTACGTAGCAGGGTATGCGCGTCGAAATAGAAGGTGTCGTGCATGGCCCGCGCCGGATGATGGGCGGGGATGTTGAGCGCCTCGAAGTTGTGGAAATCGTCCTCGACCTCCGGCCCTTCGACGACCGTAAAACCGATCTGGGCAAACAACGCCTCGATGCGGGCCAGCGTGCGGCTGACCGGATGGTGACCACCGGACCACTGACCACGCCCCGGCAACGTCACATCGATGGCCTCGCCCGCCAACCGAGCATCCAGCGCCGCCGCTTCCAACTCGGTCTTGCGGGCGGCGAGCGCGGTTTCCAGCCCCTGCTTGGCCTCGTTGATCACCTGACCGGCCTGACGCCGCTCCTCGGGCGGCAGCCGTCCCAGCTCCTTCAGGCGCTCGGTAAGCGCGCCTTTCTTGCCCAGATAAAACACGCGCGCCTGGTCCAGGGTGGCAAGATCGCCGGCCCCGGCAATCGCGGCTTGGGCAGTTTGCAGCAGTTCGGACAATGCATCCACGCCAGTGCTCTCTCCAACTCTCAAACAGCCACTCACTCCCCTTGCCCGTTGGCGGGGAAGGGGTTGGGGTGAGGGTGGATCACAAACGAAAAAGGGAAAGGACCACGCCCTTCCCTCGTTGCGGAATCCCGCCAGCCGCCAGACCGGATCTCCGGCCCGGCGGACGACTCAGGCGATGCCGAGCGCGGCTTTGGCGCGGCCAGCCAGTGCGGCAAAGGCCGGCTTGTCCGACACCGCCAGATCGGCCAGCACCTTGCGGTCGACCTCGATGGCAGCCAGCTTCAGGCCGTTGATCAACCGACTGTAGGACAGGCCATTTTCGTGGGCGCCGGCGTTGATGCGAACGATCCACAGCGCGCGAAATTCGCGCTTCTTCTGACGGCGGTCGCGATACGCGTATTGACCGGCCTTGATCACGGCCTGTTTGGCGACGCGGTACACCTTGCTGCGGGCACCGTAATAGCCTTTGGCCTGTTTCAGGACTTTTTTATGGCGGGCGTGGGCGGTAACGCCACGTTTCACTCGGGGCATGGTTTAGTTCTCCGGTCCGGTGGCATCAAGTGTAAGGCAGCATCCGACGCACCGCCGGGGTATCCACCGCAGCAATGATCGTGGTACCGCGCAACTGGCGTTTCCGCTTGGCGCTCTTCTTGGTCAGAATGTGCCGGAGATGCGAGTGAGAACATTTGTATTGGCCGGACCCGGTGCGGCTGAAACGCTTGGCCGCACCGCGGTTGGTTTTCATCTTGGGCATTGCATGGCTCCGCAATTTGCAAAAAGTCGGTTCGGGGATCAACCCCGATCTGCGTCAGAGGACGGGAAGCTCAGTGCCTGGTGGGAAGGATTACTTCTTTTTCACCGGCGCAATGGTCATGACCATCTGCCGTCCTTCCATCCGAGGCCGCTGTTCCACCGTGCCATATTGAATCAAGTCGTCCTCGACGCGCTTGAGAAGGTTGACGCCAAGCTCCTGATGCGCCATTTCGCGGCCCCGAAACCGCAGCGTCACCTTGGCCTTGTCGCCATCGCTCAGGAAACGGATCAGGTTGCGTAGTTTGACCTGATAGTCCCCTTCGTCCGTACCTGGACGGAATTTGATTTCCTTGACCTGGATTTGTTTTTGCTTTTTCCGGGCTTCATTCTGCTTCTTGGCCTGTTCGAACCGGAATTTTCCATAATCCATGATGCGACAAACCGGTGGCTTGGCGCTCGGGGAAATCTCCACCAAATCCAGTTCGGCTTCCTCGGCCATTCGCCTGGCCTGTATCAGGAGCACGACCCCTGCTTGCTCGCCATCCTGATCGATCAGACGCACTTCGCGCCCGGTAATCTCTTCATTGAGCCGGAGTTCGTTGTTCGCGGCGATGTTACTGTCCTCCCAAGGATTATTCGATTCGTCCGCGCCGGGCGATGTCGGCTTGCAGGCGCTCGGCGAAAGCAGTCAGTGTCATGACGCCCAGGTCCTTGCCAGCACGGGTGCGCACGGCGACGGTCTCCGTTTCCAGTTCCCGGTCGCCAATAACCAGTAAGTATGGAACGCGTTGCAAGGTATGTTCACGAATTTTAAAGCCGATCTTTTCGTTTCTCAAGTCAGCGGCGACACGGAAACCTTGTTGCATAAGGAGTTTTTCGACCCGAGAAACATAATCGGCCTGATGGTCGGTGATATTGAGCACCACCACCTGCACCGGCGCCAGCCAAGCCGGCAGCGCGCCAGCGTACTGCTCGATCAGAATGCCGATGAACCGCTCCAGCGAGCCGAGAATCGCCCGGTGCAACATGACCGGTACCCGCTTGCCGCCGTCCTCGGCGATATAGTGGGCATCCAGCCGGCCAGGCATGGAAAAATCCACCTGGATGGTGCCGCACTGCCAGAGTCGATCCAGGCAATCGCGCAGCACGAATTCGATCTTGGGGCCGTAGAAGGCGCCTTCGCCAGGCTTGAGTTGCCAGGGCAGCTCGGTGCGATTCAGCGCCATTTCCAGCGCCTTTTCCGCCTTATCCCACACCTCGTCGCTACCGACCCGCTTTTCGGGACGGGTGGCCAAGGCCAGTTGCACCTCGTTGAAACCAAAATCGGCGTAGACCCGGAACAGCAGATCCATGAACGCCGAGACCTCGACCTGAATCTGCTCCTCGGTGCAGAAGATGTGGGCGTCGTCCTGCACGAAATTGCGCACCCGCATCAATCCGTGCAGGGTTCCGGACGGCTCGTTGCGATGGCAGGAACCGAACTCGGCCATGCGCAGCGGCAGGTCACGATAACTTTTCAGACCCTGATTGAAAATCTGAATATGGCCGGGACAGTTCATCGGCTTGACCGCGTAGTCGCGGTTTTCCGAAGCCGTAGTGAACATGTCGTCGCGGAATTTTTCCCAGTGCCCGGAACGCTCCCACAGGCTGCGGTCGATGATCTGCGGGGTGTGCACTTCCTGGTAGTCATGTTCGCGCAACATCTGGCGGATGTAGTTCTGCACTTCGACGTAGACCCGCCAGCCGTGATCGTGCCAGAACACCATGCCCGGCGCTTCTTCCTGGACATGGAACAGGCCGAGCGCCTTGCCGACCCGGCGATGATCGCGTTTTTCCGCCTCTTCCAAGCGGTGCAGGTAGGCTTTCAGCGCCTTCTGATCGATCCAGGCCGTGCCGTAGATGCGCTGCAACATCTCGTTGCGGGAATCGCCGCGCCAGTAGGCGCCGGCCAACTTCATCAGCTTGAAGGCCTTGAGCTTGCCGGTGGAAGGCACATGCGGACCACGGCAGAGGTCGATGAAGTCGTCCTGCCGGTACAGCGAAATTTCCTGATCGGCCGGAATATCGGCGATGATTTGCGCTTTGTACTCTTCGCCCATGTCGCGGAAGAAGGTGACCGCTTCGTCACGCGGCATGACCGAGCGGGATACGGGAATGTCGCGAGCAGCCAATTCCTCCATCCGTGTCTGGATGCGCTCCAGATCCTCGGGAGTAAAGGCGCGTTCAAAGGCAAAGTCGTAGTAGAAGCCGTTTTCGATGACCGGGCCGATGGTGACCTGAGCGCTTGGATACAACTGCTTGACGGCGTGCGCCAGCAGGTGCGCGCTGGAATGGCGCACGATCTCCAGCCCTTCCGGGTCGCGTTCGGTGACGATGGCCAGATTCGCGTCCCCAGTGATGAGGTGCGAAGTGTCCACCAAGCGGCCGTCCACCTTGCCCGCCAAAGCGGCCTTGGCCAAACCCGCGCCGATTGCGGCGGCAACTTGGTGAACGCTGACCGGCTCGTCGAAAACGCGCTGGCTGCCATCTGGAAGCGTGATTACCGGCATCGTTGAAATTCTCTCGATCCGCTTGTTCGGCCTAGGCTTGTAAATAGTAAAGGGCGCGCCATGAAACCCTTCTTTTGGAAGGAAGGCGCGCCCTTTTGCAAAACGGTCTGTTGTGCAACTCAACAAAAATCTGGTAGGCGCGATTGGACTCGAACCAACGACCCCCACCATGTCAAGGTGGTGCTCTAACCAACTGAGCTACGCGCCTAATGCGATAGGAGCGGGAGATTAACCAATGACGGCGGGCTTGGCAAGAGGGCATCCATATTTTTTCCATCGAAACGGACGATACCAGCCATGGCTCTCCTTCATGCGTGATGACTGGCTCGCGAACAGCCCCAACCCTTTTTCATAAGTGACTATATTCTCGCTTGTGATACGCTGGCATCCAGTGCTCGAATCGTCAGGATTGACTCAAGGATCGTCTTGTCATGATCGATAACACCTCCTTCAAACTGCGTCTCTTGCATCTCTCGGACTTGCACGAGCGCGGTTCACGCGAAGGCGAGTCCTGGCGTCGGCGGCGGGTACTGGGCGATGCCTGGCTACGCAATCTGGATGAGCTGAAGGCGACAGGGCCGTTCGATCTGGTCTGCTTCACCGGGGATGCCGCTGATAGAGGCTTGGCGGATGAGTACGCGGCGGTTACCGGGTTTTTCCAGACAACATTGCAAAACCTAGGCGTGCCACCGGAGCGGTTTTTCCTGGTACCCGGTAATCATGATGTTTGCCGTACGGTCGCTGCGGACGATTGGAGGATGCTGCGAGATCATCTCCATCATGTGAGCGATCAAGACCTGTCGCGTTGGCTGGTAGGTGAGGCGACGCCCTGGGGATTCCAGGACGCACAACGCGACGCTGTGTTGACCCGCCAGACTGATTATCGCAACTGGTTGCAGAGCGACCTCAACCGGCCCGAGCTGTTGTCTGACCCTGTTCTTCACCCCCATCTCGGCTATCGTCAGACCGTGCGCCTGCCGGGATTTCCTTTCGATGTGCACGTCATCGGCCTGGATTCCGCTTGGTTGGCCGGGGACGACCACGATGCCAGTAAGCTGCGGTTGACCGAAGATCAGGCGATGCGCTTGGCCACCAACATGCGGGGCGAGCCGCTGGACGGATTTCGGTTGGCATTGATCCATCACCCGCTGACCGAGTTGGCCGACGGCACGTATTGCCAGCGCCTGCTGGCGGATCGGGTGGACCTGCTGCTGCGCGGGCATCTGCACGAACCGGAACCCACGGAATGGGCCGACCCAGACCGGCGCTTGCGCCAAGTTGCGGCGGGTTGTTTGTACGAAGGCCACGGAGCGGATCGGTATCCCAATGCCTGCGAGGTGGTGGAGATCACCCTGGATGCCCGAGGCCGTCCGCTGCGTTACGAGTTGTGGTTTCGAGGCTGGTCGGGTCGGGGATTCTGGTTCGACGACAACAGCCTGTATCGCGGGACCCAAAACGGCCGGCTGAGTTGGTGGAAACAGTCGCCACCCGCGCCGAGCACCGTACATCCGCGTGTGGAAGATGTGTTCGCCGGCCGGCAAGCGGAATTGGCGCGATTGGAACAGGTCTTGTTGCAGGCGAACGGCAGCGCGCGGACCGTGGCGGTCTGTTCGGTGCAGGGCATGGCCGGGGTCGGCAAATCCTACTTGGTGGATCGCTTCTACGCGCTGCACGAGGCCGATTTTCCCGGTGGCTATCTGCGGTTGGCGCTCGACCCTCGGCAACCGCTGGAGGCCGAGACGCTGTTGGGGCGATTGCGAGATCTGCTTCAGTTGCCGGCGGGTGCTGGCGGAGACGCCATGCTGTGCGCCCGATTGCGGCAACCGCTGACGCTGGTGCACATCGAAAACGTCGATTCGCGGGAAACGGCGCGGGCCGTGGCGCAGGCGGTACAACGTCTGGCGGATTGTCCGATGGCGGTCAGCGGACGCTTTCAACACCTGGGTGAAAGCACGAACTGGGCACGGGTTCCACTGCGCCCTTTCGAAGAAGATGCGGCGCTCGATCAGTTGAGCCAAGAATTGGAAAAAACCGCGACCGCGCGGGATTACGGCGAACTGGTGCGCGCCTTGGGCTATCTGCCACTGGCGATTCACTTGGCCGCTGGGCATTTGCGCACTGGGCGGAGCGTGGCGGGTTTTCTGGGTTTATTGCGAAAGGCAGGTTTGTGCTTGGACCACCCCGACCCGACTGACCCCAACCGGCTGTTGTCCGCCACATTCGAGCTATCGATGGATCTGTTGCGGGAGCAACTGGGTACTGACGCCGAACGCCTGCTGCCGGCTTTTTATGCCTTGAGCCACGGACCGACCGGCGACTTTGGGACCAGCCTGGGCGCGGCGCTGGCCAAGCTGAATGTGACGGATTTCGAGGAATTGGCCGTGCAGACCCACATCCTGTCGTTGCTGGACCGGACGCCGGACGGAAAAAGCTGGCGTTTGCATCCCCTGCTGGCGGAGTTGTTGCGGCCACGCACCGAGGAAACCGCCGTGCTGGCGCAAATGACCGCATGGTTCGTGGAACGCTTACCTGAAAGCGAGGCTGGCCAGGAAGACGATCAAGGGCGACGCTGGGACGAAATCCATCAGGAGAACACGACGCTGGTGGAATGGTTGGCACGAGTACCGGAAACGGATTGGGTTCGAGTGGAACGAACCGGCTCCAAATTCGCCATACGCAATGGTCCCTTCGGCGCCTGGTTGGCATTTTGCGAACGAGCCTTGCAAGACAATCTAGCCGATGACGAAAAATCCAATATTTTGTGGACGGCGGGGAATGTTGCGCAAAGTGCCGGACTGTTGGATCGGGCACTGGTACTGGCCAGCCAGAAAGCAGAATTGGACCAGTCCAGAGGTGCGGAACGGGAAGCAGCTTTGGCACGGGATTTGAAGGCCGACGTGTTGCAGGATCGCGGGCAATTGGACGAGGCGCTGCGGATTCGCCAGAAGGAAGAACTGCCGGTCTACGAGCGGCTG
>DAOTGT010000115.1:0-10633 GCA_035447285.1 Candidatus Competibacter sp. | reverse complement strand
AACAGCTCAGCGAATGTCTGGATAAAGGTGATTTGCCCAAGGGGGCCGAGCGTGAACGCTTGATCGCCATCGTGGACGCGCTCTGCCGCGCGGCACCTCTCTCCAACGGCGATCCAGGCCGGATCGATCCGGTCACGCAAAAGCCGGTCGAACCCCGCACCGTGCCCCTGTTTTCCCGGTGGGACAAGAGCGAACGGCCACCGCCGGCGACGAGCGAAGCTTTGATCCAAAGGTTGTGGCTGGTGGCGCCCGACTCGGCCAACGATCTGACTCGCAAATTCGAACAACGCGGCGGCTTTCAGGTCCGACGCTGTGCCAATCTGACCGAAGTCCGCGCGCTGCTGGCACAGTCCGAACAGCCCGTCGCTCTGATTATCGATCTGGACTTCGTCACTGACCGCCAACCCCCGCTGGAGCAAATCAAAACCTTAAGGCAATTGCTGGCTCCGGAAGCTCCTCTCTTTTTCCTGGCCGACCGCAGCGACATTGCAGCCCGACTCGACGCGGTGGAAGCCGGCGGCTCCGGCTACTTCATCAAGCCGGTGGATATCGCCCTGTTACTGGAAATCCTGGACGAGCGTGTGCTGAAAGCGTCCGACCACCGCATCCTGATCGTTGACGATGCGCTGCTCGCCGCCCGCGAAATCGCCCGTTGGCTGGAAGGCCGTGGCATGGTGACTCAGGTACTTGCCCAACCACAGCAGATCCTGCAAGCCATCGCCAACTTTCGGCCCAACCTGTTGATCCTCAATCTCGATTTAAAGGAAATCGATGGGCTGATGCTGGCCCAGGCCATCCAGCAGCACGAACTGTTGCGCGAGCTCCCGCTGATCCTGCTGTCGGAGCGTGCCGATAGCGGCGAGCGGCTGTCGGCCACCAGCCTGAGCGGCGAAGCCCTGCTCGGCAAGTCCCTGAACCCGGAACTGCTGTTCGCGGCCGTCGCCAAACGGCTGCGGCAGCGGCGCGGGCTGTACCGCAAGCTCAGCCAGCTCAGCAACCGGGATACGGTCAGCGGCCTGTATAACCGCCCGTACTTCCTCGCCCACTTGGAACGGATGCTGCTCACCGTCGAAGCCAACATCCAGCCGGTGGCCATTATGCTGATCTCCCTGGACAACCTGCATGTCGTCGAAAGCCATGATGTGGCCACGGCCGACGAGATCGTCGAACAAGCCGCCAAACGCCTGCAAACCGCTCTGGGCGCCGACCCGATCGCGGCCCGGTTCGGCAACGCCGTTTTCACGGTCCTGCTGGGCTTCACCAGCCAGGAGGCACTGCTCGCCACGGCGCACGCAGTGCAGGGGGCACTGGAAACCGATGCCTACCCCTTCAACAGTGAGGGCTTCCAACTACGCACCAGCATCGGCATTAGCGTTGCCACCCCCACCCTGCGCGAAACCGCCCTCCTGATTCAGCAAGCCGACATGGCCTGCGGCATGGCCCGGGACAGCAAGGACATGCGGATTCTCGTCCAGCACGGTCAGAGCCCTGAACAGGAGGCAGATCACCCGCGGCAACGCCGCTTGCTGGAGGAGATCCGCGATGCCGTGCAACAGCAGCGGATGAACCTGTTGTTCCAGCCGGTGGTCAGCCTGCGTGGCGATACCACCGAGCGCTATGAAGTACTGCTGCGGATGCGCAACAGCGAGGGCTGGGAGCTGCTGCCGGAAACCGTGTTCAGTCTGGTTAAGCGCCACCGGATCGGCATGGTGCTCGACCGTTGGGTCATCGCCCACTCCATCCGCATGCTGCGTGAGCGGCAGATGCGTGGTCATTCGGCGATTCTGTTCATCAATATTTCGCCCACCATCCTGCAAGACGACGAACTGCCGGACTGGCTGCACAGCGGCCTGCAAAAAACCGGCGTGCCGGCCGCCAACCTGGTGTTCGAGATCGCCGAAACCACCGCCGAACTCAACCGACAGGCGCTGCTGCCCTTTTTAAGGAAGCTCAAGCAACTGGGCTGCGGCCTCTCGCTCGATCATTTCAGCGGCCACGAACGCGCGCAGGCACTCGTGCAACTCCTGCAGGCCGATTACGTCAAGCTGGCCCCTCGATTCACCCAGGACCTGCTCAACGACAAGGCACGCCAGCAACAGCTCGGGCAGATGACGCGCGAGTTGGCCACGCTGGGCGTGACCACCATCATCACCGGCATCGAGGATGCGAGCAATCTGCCGGTGCTGTGGTCATGCGGCATCGATTTCGTCCAGGGTTATTTCCTGCAACGGCCGCACACCGACATGAGCTACGATTTCGATCAAACGGTGCTGTGACCGGCGATGCGGGTCGATCTGAGCACGGGACTGCTGGACGTTGCGCGCCAAGCGCCCTCGCCCAACCACGACGACCGACCGGCCGGCTCGGTGATCGACCTGATCGTGATCCACGGGATCAGCCTGCCGCCCGGCGAGTTCGGCGGGTCGTGGATCGAAGCGCTGTTCGCCAACACACTCGACCCCAACGCGCATCCCTATTTTCGAACCCTCGCCGGACTGCGCGTGTCGGCGCACCTGTTGATTCGGCGGGACGGCGAAATCGTACAGTACGTACCGTTCCAACACCGAGCCTGGCACGCCGGCGAGTCGGCTTACCGAAACCGCCATCGTTGCAACGACTTCAGCATCGGCATCGAACTGGAAGGCACCGACCACCTGCCCTACGACGCGCGTCAGTACCCGATACTGGCGACCCTCATCGTCGCCTTGCGCGCGGCCTACCCCGCCATCACGCCGGAACGGCTGGCCGGTCATGCCGACATCGCGCCGGGCCGCAAGACCGATCCGGGACCGGCGTTCGACTGGACCAGGCTGCGCCGGTTATTGGAAGAGATCAGCGCCGCTAAATGAAACAGGCTGGATCGGGGGGACTCTCGGCCGCCGGCGCTGCCCGATCGACAGGTTCCGCCGCCGGTTCCCACAGCGGCGCCTCGCCCTCCAGCAATGTCGCCGCCTGTTCCGCCCAAGCCGCGATCAACTCGGCCGCTGGCCGGTTCTCGCTCAAATGGCAACCCTGACCGGCCCACAAGGCCATGAAATCGGTCAGATCCCGCTCGGCGGCAGTCTGGCGCAGTTCCTCGGTCAAGAACAATTGCAGCGGAAAACCGGGCAGATTGGCTTCGTGCGGGTGCAGTTCGTTGACCAAGCGGTTGCGCAATACCCGGCCAACGCGGCCGGTGAAAACGCGGCTCAAGGTGGTGGCGATTTCGCTACCCTCGCTCAGCAACGCCTTGTAGGCGGGAGACGCGCCGCTTTCCGGGCAAGCCAGGAACGCAGTGCCCATTTGGATGCCCGCCGCGCCCAGTATCCGGGCGGCGGCGATGCCGCGCC
This sequence comes from Candidatus Competibacter sp., assembly GCA_035447285.1. Classification (GTDB taxonomy): domain Bacteria; phylum Pseudomonadota; class Gammaproteobacteria; order Competibacterales; family Competibacteraceae; genus Competibacter. The sequence continues at coordinate 7,304 of DAOTGT010000115.1, read as the reverse complement.
CGTCCATGATGCCGCCGCCGGCGATGATGGGCACCCTGATGTGCTTGGCCAGCAACGGGACCAAGGTCAAGATACCGACCAACCCCTGTTCCGGGTGACCGATGAAGGTACCGCGATGGCCACCGGCCTCGGCGCCCTGGGCGACGATGAAATCCACCCCGCTTTCTTCCAGCACGATCGCTTCCAGCAGGTGGGTGGCGGTACCGAAAGTCACGATTCCGGCATCCCGCAATAGATCCAGATACACGGTATCCGGCGCGCCGAAAATAAAGCTGACCGCCGCCACCCGTTCTCCCAGCACCACATCCAGCAGTTCTTCGAACACCGGCGGTTCCGGCGGCATGGGTGGTTCCGGCGGCAGCCCCAGTTCGGCCCGGTATGGCGCCAGCAATTCGCGGGCGCGGGCGAGGCGGGCGAGGTCGCCGGGAGCCGCGCCGCCCAGCGCCAGGTTGACGGCAAACGGCCGGTCGGTGAGGGCGCGCATCTCGGCGATGGCTTGCCGCAAGGCTTCGGGTTGCGGATAGCCGCCCGCCAGTGACCCCAAGCCGCCGGCGTTGCTAATCGCCGCCGCCAGTTGCGGGGTACCGGGACCACCGGCCAGCGGTGCCTGAATGATCGGATAGCGGATGTCGAGTCGTTCGGTAAGCGCGGTATGGGACCAGTTCATGAATGGCAGCTCGTCACAGAGGCGTTAGCGTAAATGGGCAACCCGGCAACAACCGGGCTGGAATCATCTTAACGTCTTCAAGCGCCGCGCTCATCCTTCATCCAGCAGCCGGCGGACGATGAAGCCCGCCAGCATCACTCCGAACAGCGCCGGCAGGTAGGATATCGTCCCGTTCACCGCGCGCGGTCGACCCGGCGTATCGCCGCTGACCGGCTGATGCGGCAGCGGCGGGCGGCGCGGCTCGTCGCTGTAGATCACGGGATAATTCAGCGGCGCATCCAGTGCCCGCAAGCGACGACGCAACTCGCGAGCCAGCGGACACATCTGGGTCTGGTTCAATGGCGCCACCCGCACCCGAGTCACGTCCAGACAATTACCCGCCCCCAGCGCCGAAATCACCGGTACACCCCGACGTTGGCAGGATGCCACCAGCGCCGCCTTGCAAGCGATACTGTCGATGCAGTCAGCGACGTAGTCATAAGGCGCGGCGGTCAGCAGGGCTTCAGCCGCCTCCGGTTGGAGAAACTCGCCAAGCAGGGTCAGTTCGAGCGTGGGATCGATATCGCGCAGCCGCTCGGCCATCAACTCGACCTTGGGCCGACCGAGGGTGGAATGCAGCGCCAGCAACTGGCGGTTCAAATTGGAGGGCGATACCACATCGTGATCCAGCAGGGTCAAACGGCCGATGCCGGCCCGACCCAACGCCTCGGCGGCATAACCGCCGACCCCGCCCAGCCCCGCCACCAGCACATGCGCCGCCCGCAACCGGGCCAACCCAGCGGTGCCGATCAGGATCTCAGTACGTGCCTGAGGGTACGGCATCGGGGATTCCGAACAACCGGCGGGCGTTGGCGCTGGTGGCGGCGGCAATCTCGGTCGGATCGGCCCCGCGCAGCTCGGCGACGCAGGCCAGCACCTCCGGCAGGAAAGCCGGCTCGTTGCGCTGGCCCGGATGGGTGCTCGCCGGTTGATCGGGAGAATCGGTCTCCAACAGAAAACCGTCCAGCGGCAGATACCGGAGCAAGCCGCGCAGGCGGGTGGCACGCGGATAGGTCAACGGCCCGCCGAAGCCGAGCAGGAAATCCAGATCGAGCAACCGCCGGGCCTGGGCCTCGCTACCGGAGAAGCTGTGCACCACCCCGCGCACACCGGCAAAACGCCGCAGGTACTTGATGATCTGATCCACCGCATGGCGGGCGTGAATGATCACCGGCAGATCGTGACGGCGGGCCAGTCGCAGTTGTCCGGTGAAATACTCGGCTTGCGCGCCGGCATCAAGGTCGGGCAAGTAGTAATCTAGTCCAATCTCACCGATGGCGGTGGGTTTTTCCCGAATCACCCAGTCCGCCAGCGCATCCAGATGCTCGGGCCGGTGCTCGGCCAGATAGGCCGGGTGCAAGCCATAGCTGGGATACAGCCCCGGATAACGCGCCGCGACCGCCCGGAGCTTCGGCCACAGCCGGGCGCTGACCGCCGCCAGCACTTGCGCCTCCACTCCGGCGGCTCGCGCTCGCTGATAGGCGGCGTCGCGGTCGCCATCGAAGCTGACGTCGTCGAAATGAGTATGACTATCGATCAGGATGGGCATGGGAACGTGGCTCAGGCGATCACGATCCGCACGTTGGCGGCACGGCCGAACACCGTGGAAGGAGTGATGCCGAACATATTGCGAAAAGCCCGGCTGAAGTGCGAGGAATCGGCGAAACCCACACCCAGCGCCGCATCGGTCAGCGTACTGTCCTGGGCGATCAGCGCCGCCACCACCCGCATCCGGTGCCACTGCCGAAAGCGGCGGATCGGCACGCCGACTTCCTCCTTGAACAAATGCACCAGCCGGGTCGGCGACAGGTTCACATGCTCGGCCAGTTCGTTCATCGAGTAACCGCCGGCAAGATCGTTCTTCATCAGCCGGATCACCCGCTGGATGCGCCCGTCCAGCGGCCGAGGACGGTCCTCGGGCCGTGGTGGCGGAATCAGACGCTCCAGCAGATCGTGAATGACGGCGGCGTCCGGCTGACGCGCCCAAGCCTCGCTCAGGACCGCTAGCACCTCGTCTTCGTGGGCCAGGCCGTACAGGCATTGCCATTCGCCGTCGAGCATGAGGTTCTGGATCGCCGGGTAATCCGAACTCTCCGGTTCAATGAACAGGATCGCCATGAGGGCGCCGCCGACCCGGATTTCGTGCAGGCAACCCGGCGGCACCAACACGCCGCGGCTTTCTCGCCAACCGTCGCTTTCGCTTTCCAATACGCGAAACGGCTGGTCGATGCCCACGCACAGTGCCGCCGAACCCAAGCGGTGCTCGGAGATATCCGGCAGATACCCCATGAATAAGGCGCGGTTTTTCCAAATAAACAACTTGCTCAATGGATTGCTTTCTCGGTGATCATGACGGATCAAGGTGCGGATTGATCTCTTGCACCAGGCCGCTTGCCACGGGAAGTTGGTCGTTTCCACCGCCGAATGGCCCTCGCCCGTCAATGGACTGTCACGGAAGTGTAGTGTTCCGACGCGAGGCTAGCCAGTTCCGACAAATCGCCGCCATTTTCGAGAAACCCCTTTCCCGACACAACCCGGAGTCTATCGCCAGTGACGCCTTCCGCCATGCTCATCGGCAAGAAGACGGCGGCGATCCTGGTCGCGCGGGAAGAGCCTTTCCAGCGCCGTCACGACCGCGCCAAACCTGGCCAAGGTCCTTTTTGCGCAGATGTAAAAGGGTCTAAACTATCGGCTCGGAAAGCAAGATTCATGAAGGCGATCCCCGCTTTTTCGCCACTAACACCGACGAGCGCGACCAATGAACGACCAGAACCATGATGTCATCGTGATCGGCACCGGCCCGGGAGGAGAAGGCGCCTCGATGAAAGCCGCCAAAGAAGGCAAGTCGGTGGCGGTGATCGAGAAACACCACTTGGTCGGCGGCGGCTGCACGCACTGGGGCACCATCCCATCCAAGGCGCTGCGCCACTCCATCAATCGAATGCTGGAATTCAACACCAGCCCGGCGTTCCGCAACGCGCTCGGCTCCTCCCTCAAGCTATCCTATCCCGACCTGCTGCGCTCCGCCGAATCGGTGATCGCCCGCCAGACCGCCATGCGCCGGGATTTCTACGAACGCAATCGCATCCAGCTACGGCACGGCCAGGCCCGGTTTCTCGACGCCCACACCCTGGAAGTGCGGGCCGGTGGCACCATCGAGCCGGTCGTCCTCAGCGCCGATGCCTTCATCATCGCCTCGGGCTCGCATCCGTTCCGGCCGCGCGACATCGACTTCAATCACCCGCGCATCTTCGACAGCGACACCATCCTCAGCATGTCCACCACCCCGCGTTCGATCCTGATCTACGGCGCGGGCGTGATCGGCTGCGAATACGCCAGCATCTTCCGCAACATGGGCTGCAAGGTCGATCTGGTGGACACCCGCTCCCAACTGCTGTCCTTTCTCGACGACGAAATCGCCCATGCCCTCAGCTACCACCTGCGCGATCAGGGCGTCATGATCCGCCACAACGAAGAATACGAAGTGGTGGAAGGGCTGGCGGACGGCGTGCTGACGCATTTCAAGTCCGGCAAGAAGATCAAGGCCGACGTGCTGCTGTGGGCCAACGGCCGCACCGGCAACACCCAGAACATGGGTCTGGAGGAGCTGGGCATCACCCCGAACAACCGCGGTCAGATCAAGGTGGACGACAACTACCGCACCGCCCTGCCCCACATCTACGCGGTGGGCGACGTGATTGGCTACCCCAGTCTGGCCAGCGCCGCTTACGATCAAGGCCGCTTCGCCGCCACCCACCTGATTCACGGCAGTTGCGACCATCACTTGGTTGATTACATCCCGACCGGTATCTACACTTCCCCGGAGATCAGCTCGGTCGGCCGCACCGAACGCGAACTGACCGATGCCCGGGTACCCTACGAGGTGGGCCACGCCTATTTCAAGAGCTTGGCGCGCGCTCAGATCACCGGCCGTACCGTGGGGATGCTCAAGTTGCTGTTCCACCGGGATACCCTGGAAATTCTCGGCATTCACTGCTTCGGCGACCAAGCCGCCGAAATCGTCCACATCGGGCAAGCAATCATGGCCCAGCAGGGCACGGCCAATAACATTCAGTACTTCGTCAACACCACATTCAATTATCCGACCATGGCCGAGGCTTACCGGGTGGCGGCACTGAACGGTCTGAATCGGCTGGCCTGAGGAAGGATTACCCATGGATATCACCCCGTATCTCAAATTGATGGTCGATAAAAGCGCCTCCGACCTGTTCTTTCATGTCGGCGCCCCGGTGAACATCAAAATCGGCGGCGTGGTGCGTCCGATCGGTAACAAGGTGCTCGGGCCGGGCCAGGTGCGTGAAATCGCCTACTCGGTCATGAAGGACGATCAGATCAAGGAATTCGAGCACGAATGGGAGTTGAATTTCGCCATCCCGCTGCAGGGGGTCGGCCGCTTCCGCTCCAACGTATTCAAGCAGCGCGGCGAAGTGTCCATGGTGATCCGCTACATTAAGGGTGACATCCCCCAAGTGGAGGAACTGGGCCTGCCGTCCCTGTTGCGACAACTGGTGATGGAAAAACGCGGCCTGATCCTGCTGGTGGGCGCCACCGGCTCCGGTAAATCCACCACCCTAGCGGCGATGATCGACCACCGCAATTCCAGCGCGCCGGGCCACCTCATCACCGTCGAAGACCCCATCGAATTTACTCACCAGCACAAGAAATCGGTGGTCGCCCAACGCGAAATCGGCATCGACACCCACAGCTACGAACATGCGCTGCGCAGCGCCATGCGCGAGGCACCCGACGTGATCCTGGTCGGTGAGGTCCGCGAACGCGAGGTGATGAAATACGTGCTCACCTTCTCCGAGACCGGCCATCTAGTACTGTCCACCCTGCATGCCAACAATGCCAATGGCGCCTTGGAGCGCATCGTCAATTTCTTCCCCGAGGAAGTCCGGCCGCAATTGCTGATGGATCTATCGCTTAACTTGCGCGCCATCATCTCGCAGCGGCTGATCCGCTCGCTGACCGGCGGGTTGGTACCGGCGGTGGAAGTGCTGCTGAATACGCCCTACATCGCCGATCTGATTCAGAAAGGCAAGATCGATTACGTCAAGGACGCCATGGAGCAGTCCACCGAATCGGGCACGCAAACCTTCGACCAATCGCTGTTCAAACTCTACAAGGAAGGCAAGATTTCCAAGGACGAAGCCATCAAGAACGCCGACTCTAAAAACAACGTCGGCCTGCAAATCCGACTGTCCGAAAGCACGGGAACCATTGGTGGCAAGTCGTCCAACCTGGCCGATCTGTCCATCCACGACGACGAAGAAAATCCGGGACGAACATTTTGAGGACTGAGCCGGTCGCGCCACCCGCCCGCCGCTTGGCGGACATCGCGCCGTTTCACGTCATGGCGCTGTTGGCTCGTGCGAAGGAACTGGAAGCCGCCGGCCGCTCCATCGTCCACATGGAGATCGGCGAGCCGGATTTCCCCACCGCCGAACCGATCGTCGCCGCCGGTCAACGGGCGCTGGCGGAAGGCTGCACCCGCTACACTGCTGCCGCCGGCCTGCCGGAACTACGCCAAGCGATCAGCGATCATTACCGAGAATGGTATGGCGTCGAGATTCCCGCCCGGCGCATCCTGATCACTCCCGGCGCGTCCGGCGCGCTGCAGTTGGCAACGGCGGCCCTGATCAATCCTGGCGACCGGGTACTGCTGGCTGATCCCGGCTATCCCTGCAACCGGCATTTCATCCGGATGGTGGAAGGGCAAGCGGTCGGCGTTCCGGTCGGACCGGAAACCAGCTACCAACTGACGGCCGAACTGGTCGAGCGCTACTGGGACCAGCGAACGACGGCGGTGTTGCTGGCCTCGCCGGCCAACCCTACCGGCACCGTGATCGCCCCGGAGGCGTTGGCGGCCATCGTCGCCACGGTCGAAGCGCGCGGCGGACGGCTGATCATGGACGAAATCTATCACGGCCTGCTCTACGGCGCGCCGGTTCAGACCGCGCTGGCCTATTCGGAGCGGGTGCTGGTGGTCAACAGTTTCAGCAAGTATTACGGCATGACCGGCTGGCGGCTGGGCTGGCTGGTCGCGCCGGAGGATTATGTCGGCGCGGTGGAAAAACTAGCGCAGAACCTGTTCCTGGCGGCATCCACCCCGGCGCAGCACGCGGCACTGGCAGCCTTCACTCCAGCGGCGGCGGCAATTTTCGAGGCGCGCCGACAGGAGTTTCTGGCCCGGCGCGATTTTCTGCTACCGGCGCTGCGTGAGTTGGGTTTCAATATCCCCGTAACCCCGGACGGCGCGTTCTATCTCTACTCCGACTGCGGCCACTTCACCGACGACAGCTACGGTTTCACCCTGCGGTTGCTGGAGGAAACCGGCGTTGCCATCACACCGGGCATCGACTTCGGCAGCCATCTACCGCACCGGCATGTCCGCTTCGCCTACACCAACGCCATCCCGCAACTGGCCGATGGAGTGGAAAGGCTAGGGCGTGTCCTCAATTGAGCCAGATAACGGTTGAGAGAAGTGGACCCCGGCGGTTGGACAGAGATTGGAAGCTGTAGGAGTTACGCAGTTGCGGGTAATATGTAAAGTGGATTAGCCAGATAGGCCCGT